>JAKDMF010000004.1 GCA_030452455.1 bacterium
GACGAAGTTATCGGACTGCGCGAGGGCAGCACGCTAGTGCTGGAAGCTGGCATGACATTCCACGTTTTGTCATGGCTAGTTGGCTCGCGAATTGGTGACTACTTCGTCTCTGATACTGTCCTAGTGACTGAAAATGGCGGTGAACCGCTAACTAAAACTACCCAGAATACACTAACTGCCTAAGGAGGCGATGATGACTGACGAGCAGGCAAAACTATGGCGAACAAGACTAAATGACCTGGAGCTTGTTCGCCAAGCGGCCATCGAGTCACCACTGGTTGAGTTACCAGAAACCGTCACCGGAAATAACAAGATTTTTCTGAAACTAGAATCATCCCAAGCTATTAAGAGCTTTAAGATCCGCGGCGCGACTTACGCTATGGCCTCTAGTCAGGCCGAGCTTAAAAAGCGCGGTGTCGTCGCCGACAGCGGTGGTAACCACGCGCAAGCCGTCGCTTTAGCCGGTCGTGAACTCGGCGTGCCTGTTACTATCGTCATGGCTGCTGCAGTGCCCGACAACAAGGTCGAGGCGACCCGCAGCTTCGGTGCGACCGACGGCTCATTTGCTCTGGACACCACGCCGCCGACTTTTGTCGATGCCAAAAAGAAGGCTAAGCGGCTCGCTGGATGGGATGAAGCTGAAAACCTACCAGTTGATCCGGAAAATTATCCTAAATATCTATCGCCCTATGATGATCCAGATATCTTGCGCGGTACGGCGACGATCGTCCCGGAGGTGATGACTCAACTCGAGCAGCGTGAGATCAATCAAATTAACAGCTTTCACGTGCCGATTGGTGGTGGTGGTTTGATCGGCGGCATCGCCGACGTTAACGCCGAGCAAGACCACCTGTTCTCTCTAATTGGCCATAGCATGGACGGGGCCGATAGTGCCGCCCGCAGTCTTCATAGCGACGCTCCAGCTACGATTAGTGATCCGAATATCCTCGCCGAGGGCCTAGCGGTAGCGACTATCGGCAGTCAAGGTCACCAGCGCATGCTAGAGGGCAAGATTGATGATATCTACACCTCGTCGGTCAAAGAAGTTGGTCAAGCCTACGTTTGGTATATCGATCATGTCTTGCCGGTTCTCGGTGTCGACACCGGCGACAGTGAAGCGGTTTGGAATAATCTACCGGAATTATCTAGTATGGTGGCGGTCTCAGGGATGTTTAAATATCTGGAAAAGTCTGGCATCGAAAATCAGACTCACGTCGTGCTAATTAGCGGGGGCAATATCAATCGTCAGCGGTCCCAGGTCGCAATCGACGCCGCTAACGACTAAGTTACTCCACCTCTTAGCAAAAATGATATACTGGTAGTAATAGAACCTGACAGGAGAAGCAATGTTTGACACAGACCCTTACGAGCAAAAAATGAAAGACGCCCTCGAGCACTTTGAATTCGAGCTATCTAAAATTAGGACCGGCCGAGCCCATCCAAATATGCTCGATAGCATTAAAGTAGTCGTTTATGGGACTGAAATGCCCCTAAACCAAGCGTCTAACATTACTGCACCAGAGGCTCAGATGCTGCTGGTGACGCCGTTTGACCCGTCAAACATCCAAGTCATCGCCGCCGCTATTCGTGATAACGGTAACCTTGGCTTTAATCCATCCGACGATGGGCGAGTTGTCCGGGTGCCAGTGCCGTCGCTGACTGAGGAACGACGCCGTGACCTAGCCAAACAGGCTAGTGATAGCGTCGAAGACGTCCGCATCGTATCGCGCAACATCCGCCAAGACGCCCTGAAAGACGCCAAGCGCAAAAAAGACGACAAGGATATGTCGGAAGACGACTTCAAACGAGTTGAAAAAGAAATCGAAAAAATGATGGACGATCAGCAGTCTAAAGTTGACGAAATCTTCCGGGCCAAAGAAGCTGACATCATGACAATCTAATGAGCGAGATTTTTTCAGTTGAGCAACAAGGTGAGGGCTTCAGACTTGATCGGAAGTTAGTCCATGATTGGGCAAAAGACATACTTCATGACGGCGATGTTCGTGACCGGGAGGCGCGAGAAGCTGTTGAATTTTTCGATAAAATTAGTCAAGTTAGAGAGCAAAATGAATACATTGCTGGTGCAGTCGAACAGACTTATGCGTCGGAGCTCGATAACTTTATCCGGACTCGAATGTTCGACGGTATACTAGAGCTAAGTGAAGGACTTGAGTACTATGGTGACGTTTCGGCTGTTGTTTATGATAACAACACTGATCAAGAAAAGTTGATTCGCATTAATGGGCTAGAGCTGTCTGACAGCGACTCTTTTCAGGTCAGTCTTCGATCCAGCGACGGTGATCTGTATGAATACAAGAACTTTCGTGAATTATTGATGCCGGATGACATCGAATATTAGTATGCGCTAAATGATAGATACCCGCCCCCAGGACTACATACTGAGGACATAGCTTTTGCTAGCCCGGCGGATGTTTTGGCTGGAAAAAACAGCACAATCGGGCCAAGGATCAATCAGACATCAAATTACTCGAAGATTATCTTGGTAAATCCGGTTCAAAGTAGGTTATAATAAGCGTAATGAATATTGTCGTGGGGATTTTTATCGGCCTAATTGTACTCGTCTTTTTAGTCGTAGTACATGAACTTGGTCACGCCATTGCAGCCCGTCGAAATGGGGTTGGTGTCGAGGAATTTGGGATTGGCTTTCCGCCACGGGCTTGGGCTCGGAAGCTTAAAAATGGTGTCTTGTTTACCCTCAACTGGCTACCGATCGGTGGATTTGTTCGCCTTCAGGGTGAATACGACTCAGCTAGCGAGCCAGGTGATTACGGGGCGGCTACCTTCTGGCAAAAAACTAAAATTATATTAGCCGGTGTCCTGATTAACTGGGTGGTGGCAGCTGTCATACTATCGGTCTTAGCTGTAACGGGACTACCAAAAGTTATCCCAAATCAGTTCACGGTCCCGGGCGACACCCGAATAGTTAACGCTCCAGTTGAGGTGGTGGCCGTCTCCAGTGGTACACCAGCTGACAAAATTGGTCTCAAATCAGGTGATCAAGTCTTAGAATTTGCCGGCTCATCACTCGATAATTCTGAAAGTTTAGCTGAACTAACTGAGCAGCATAAAGGCCAGGCAGTTAACATTAAAATTTCCAACGCCGCTGGCGTTGAAGACAAGCAAGTCACGCTGCGAGGCGACAGTAGCGATGGCAAAGGCTATCTGGGCGCTTCATTTGGTCAGCGCTCATTCTCACACTCCACCTGGTCAGCGCCGATTGTTGGTGTGGCTGTGACGGGGCAGATGACCGGCGCCACTTTCGCTGGTATCGGTAGCATGTTTGGCAATCTAGCCAAAGGACTGGTCCAAAAAGTTAATTTTAACTCCGAAGTTCGCGACCAAGGCTCTGAGTCGATCAAGCAAGCCGGTGAGGGTGTAGCTGGTCCAGTCAGTATCATTGGTGTCTTGTTCCCAGCCGCCGAAAAAGCCGGTATTACTCAGCTAGCCTTACTAACCGCTATCATTTCGCTATCGCTAGCCGTCGTCAATGTCTTGCCGATTCCAGCTCTCGACGGCGGACGCTGGTATACCATGGCGATCTTTAAACTGCTCCGTAAAAAGCTGACCAAGTCACGCGAAGAAGTTATTCAGACCGTTGGCTTCTTGGTTATCCTGGGGCTGATAGTCTTGGTTACGATAGTTGATATCGGTCGGTTGATGTAATGATCAAGTGGTGGCGTAAATTTAGCTGGGGCAAGCTGTTTCTCATACCGCTCTGGGTAGCGGCCAGCTTTATCGCGGCTCAGGTAATTGTGCTCGGCCTGGTTTGGCTGCTTAAGTTTATTAACCTGCCACTCGATAGCCTCGATCAAACGGTTTTCAACACTATCGTGTCATTGATTGTATATGTCGTAACTCTGGCTATTGTCATCGGTGCGCCGTACTACTTTAAAAAAATAAAAACTACTCGGAGTGAAATCGGCATAACCCGGGCCTTTCAGTGGCGAGATATTGGCTTTGCGCCGCTTGGTTTTATAGTTTATTTCATTGGCGCCGGCCTATTGATGTATTTAGTCAGCAAGCTCCTGCCTGGTGTCGACCTCGACCAAGATCAGGCGACTGGTTTTAAATCGCTACACACTAACTGGGAGTATGTGCTAGCCTTCGTAACGCTGGTGGTGATAGCACCGATTGCCGAGGAAGTCCTGTTCCGCGGCTACTTGCTAGGTAAGCTCAAAAAGTACCTGCCGCTGTGGGTGGCGATTGCCGCCAGCAGCTTGCTGTTTGCAGCCCTCCACCTGCCGGGTGGTGGCGAGCAGCTGCAGTGGAACGTGGCTTTTAACGTCCTGGTTCTGGGCGTTGTGCTAGGTATCTTGCGCCCACTGACGGGCAGTATTTGGTCCGGTGTTCTGCTCCATATGATGAAAAACGGCCTAGCTTTTTACTTGCTGTTTATCAACCCGCTACTTATGTAGGAGGGGCACACCCCTCCGTTTGATTATGAAGTGAATTCATAATCCGCACTCCACCCCCTAAAGCTCGGGCGAGCTCTCGTGTCCGTGTTGGCGCGAACGGTGTAATTATTCTAGGGATACGGGTGCCCAGGGCGATAACCTCTAAAGCTAGACTGTCGGCTAGTAAGTCGTCTCATGTTACAATAATAGGATATGCGAATATCTAAATTATTTACCAAAACAACCAAATCCGTACCAGCTGACGAAGTATCAAAAAACGCACAGCTACTTATTCAAGCCGGTTTTATCTATAAGGAAATGGCCGGCGTCTACGCTTATTTGCCGCTCGGTAAAAAGGTCCTCGATAACATTACTCAAGTTGTCCGCGAAGAAATGAATGCTGTCGGTGGCAATGAAATCAGCCTAACCGCTCTGCAGCGCAAAGACCTCTGGGAAACATCTGGTCGCTGGAGCGACGAAGTCATGGACGTTTGGTTCAAGACAGACTTAGCTAGCGGTGGTCAGGTCGGCCTAGCCCCAACTCACGAAGAGCCACTTACGCAGCTTATGAAAGGCTTCATATCGAGCTACAAAGATCTACCAGTCTATCCGTACCAGTTCCAGATTAAATTCCGCAACGAACTCCGGGCTAAAAGTGGCCTGATGCGTGGCCGGGAGTTCTGGATGAAAGACCTCTATAGCTTTAGTCGCGACAGGGCAGAGCACGAAAAATTCTACGATGAAATGGCCGAAGCCTATATGCGAGTTTACGCTCGACTGGGGCTCGGCGACTTAACCTACAAGACTTTTGCTAGCGGCGGCAGCTTCTCTAAATACAGTCATGAGTTCCAGACCGTTAGCCCCGTCGGTGAGGATAAAATTTACATCTCAAAAGCCAAAAATATCGCTATCAACGAAGAGGTTTATACCGATGAAGTATTAGCCGATCTTGGCTTGAGCCGCGAAGAAATGATTGAAGAAACAGCCGTGGAAGTTGGCAACATATTTACTCTTGGTACAAAATTCTCTGACGCTCTCGACCTCAGTTACACTGCCGAAGATGGCAGCGTTCAAAAAGTGTTTATGGGTAGCTACGGTATCGGTCCGAGCCGCTTAATGGGTATAATTGCCGAACACTTCAGTGACGACAAAGGCCTAGTCTGGCCGGAAAATATTGCCCCAGGCAAGGTCTATTTGGTCCAAATCGGTGGCGATGAGTCACGTAAAATTGCCGACGAACTATATGACGAGCTCCAGTCCAAGGATATTAGTGTGATATTTGATGATCGCGACGCTCGGCCAGGTGCCAAATTCGCCGATGCTGAACTTATGGGAATTCCATATCGCGTGACCGTCAGCGACAGGTTAATCGAAAATAATTCATACGAATTTACTGATAGAAAGACCGGCCAAACTGAACTATTGACACACGATGAACTGCTTGCTAAACTGGATTAAGTTCCAATAGGAGAGGTCTTAAATCGTTAATAAATTGTGCATAGATAACTATCACATTACTTAAATTGATAAATACTAAGGAAGAGAAATGAAAAAACTTTACCAACTTACAAAAGATGGCAAACAAGAACTAGAAAAAGAGCTAGTTGAACTCAAAAGCCGCCGCGGCGCTATCGCTGAGAAGATAGCTGATGCTCGCGATTACGGTGATCTATCTGAGAATGCTGAATATGACACAGCCCGCGAAGAGCAGGGTTTGGTGGAGAGTCGGATTGCTGAAATTGAAGACATCTTGCTTAACGCTGAGATTATTACAGCCCGTAAAAAATCACACGTCGGACTTGGCAGCACTGTCGAACTGAGCACCAACGGCAAAAAAGTCGTTTACTCGGTGGTTGGACCAGTTGAAGCTAACCCACTCGAGGGTAAAGTCAGCAACGAGTCACCAATCGGCCAGGCGCTGATGGGCAAGGCAGTTGGCGATAGTGTCGTTATTACGACTCCAAAAGGCCAGCTTGATTACAAGATTGTATCTATAAACTAGTTCAGACGAGCTATAAAAAATAACCGCCTAGTTGCTAGGCGGTTATTTTTTGACTTTGGCTCTGGCGGCCTGTCTGTGCCATTCGATATGAAGATCTTGATTGTATTCGATGAGCTTGTTGTGTCGGGCGTAGTCCATGACAGCCTGGCCAAATTTTTCTTTTTTGAGAATCTCTCGGACGGTTTCATTGTTGTAGCTTTCGAGGCCTGGTCGGTAGAGAATCTTTTCGCCGTCGGGTAGAAAAGCTTGGATTTCGCGCAAGTTCTTGTTGTACTCTTCGATGATTGGAGTATCATTTTCGCGGTGAGCTAGGTAGGCGTTGGCGAATAGGTGGTCGCGGTCGCCGGGGTCATTGGCGTCGGTGGTCAGCTGCAGTATCTCGCCCAGCTCATCATCCATCGCCTGGCTCAGGTATGACGGTACATTTTCGGTGTCGGCGCTCATGGCGTCGCTCAGGCTAGCAATTTGGTGGAGCTGATTAACATCTAGCCGGAGCGGTGTTTCATGGTCTGGGTTTTCAGTGTAGCTTTTAAAAGCACCTGAGAGACCTAAGATCTCTAGGTAAATTGAGTCGAGCTGGTCTACCGAGTCTGATTGATCGGTCACACCTTCCGGGTCGCGAGAGGTTAGGTAAGCTTGATAGCTTTCGTCGATACCCGATAGGGCGCTATCGATAAAACGGACATAATCAGAATAGCCGACTAAAGAGTCGGCAGTTTGAGATGTGTCAGCTTCATAGTTTTTTGGGGTGAAAGACTCGGTTTGATTATTTGTTTTCATGACGTGTGTTTACAATAATTTCATTATAACACTTACGCTTATACAAGTCAAACTTGCTCCTGCCGGACAAAAGCTAGGCCGACGACTAGGCTAATGGTATTTTGCGCCGAATGGTTAATCAGTGTATACTGTAACAGATATGGCAACACTACAAGACTACCGCAATGAGCGACTACGAAAACTAGATGAATTAAAGCAACTGGGGTTCAATCCGTACCCAGCCGAGAGTCACATGACTCACAAAATCGGCCAGATTATTGATGAGTTCGACAAACTATCGGGCCAGACCGTGACTGTGGTTGGCCGGGTTGTTGGCCTGCGTAAATTTGGCAAGCTAGCTTTTGTGGTCGTTAAAGATTTCAGCGGTCAGATCCAACTATTTATGCGCGCCGGGGCAGTCGATAAGACTGAGGCTAGTAGCGGCGTCGTCGGAATCGAAAATATCACCCTGCTTGATACGGGTGACTTCGTGGAGGCCACCGGTGAAGTTATGACCACCCAAACTGGTGAAAAATCAGTTGGCGTTAAGACTTTGCGCCTACTATCAAAAGCTCTTCGGCCGATGCCGACCGAGCTGACCAACAAAGAGGAGCGGATGCGCCGTCGCTACGTCGATATGAATGTTAATCAGGACGTGCGCGATCGGTTTGTTCGCCGCTCTAAGTTCTGGAAAGCCACCCGTGACTACTTAGACGACAATGGTTTTCTAGAAGTTAATATCCCGGTTCTGGAGCACACCACGGGTGGAGCCGACGCCACTCCGTTTGTGACACACATGGAATCACTTGATCAAGATTTTTACCTGCGAATTAGTCACGAACTGCCGCTGAAACGCCTGGTTGGTGCTGGTTTTGAAAAAGTCTATGACCTAGGTCCACGCTTTAGAAACGAAGGCTACACCGATGAGCATCTACCAGAGCATGTCGCCATGGAATGGTACTGGGCCTACGCCAACTGGAAAGATGGCATGAAATTCATGGAAGATATGTACAAAAATGTCCTCGATAAAACTTTTGGAACGCTGCAATTTAAGCTCGGTGAATTTGAGGTTGATATGAGCGGCGAGTGGGAAGTTTGGGACTACGCTACTATCATCAAAGACCGCTACGGTGTCGATGTTTTCGACAGCAGCCTCGATGAAGTCAAGCAAGCCCTCAAAGCCAACAGTCTAGAGGTTGAGCAGACCGAAAACCGAGCTCGCGGCATCGATAAACTCTGGAAAAATATCCGTAAAGATGTCGCCGGTCCGGTTTGGTTAGTTAATACACCGAAATTCATCAGTCCACTGTCTAAAAGCGATCCAGACGACGATCGGATTGTGCAGCGCTTCCAGCCGGTTATCGCCGGCTCAGAACTCGGTAACGGCTTCTCAGAGCTCAATGACCCAATTGAACAGCTCGATCGCTTTAAAGAACAGCAGGGTATGCGCGAAGCCGGCGATGATGAAGCTATGATGATGGATATTGATTTTGTTGAAATGCTGGAATACGGCATGCCACCAGCTTGTGGTTGGGGCTACTCAGAACGAGTTTTCTGGATATTCGAAGGTGTATCGGCCCGCGAAGGTGTGCCTTTCCCGCAGCTCCGGCTTGATTACGACGAAACCACTCGGGATATTTACCCGGACATCAACTTAGGTTAAAACCATGCCGGGTGGGGGATATATTTATCTACTCGGCTGCTTCGGATTACTGCTCGGGCTATCGAAGTTGGTTGAAAAAGGTAAGCTTAACTTTATCTGGGCGGGAGTCTGGTATGCGCTACTGAGCACCTTACTGCTGGTGGCGCCGCTGTTTATCGGCCAGCTGATAGTTGGAGTCGAGCCCGGTAATGTATTTATGTCGATCGCTGCGCAGTGGTGGCATTTGTTGATTAGTTTTGTCGTGGCTAGTATTGTGCTGCGCCTGCTTGATTGGCAGAGCGACACGATAGCTAACTGGCTGATAGCTTTTACCGTCGGTTATCTAATTTTAGCTTTTGTGGTGCCCTAAAAGGCTTTATCTAGGCTGTCCTGTGTGCTATACTTTGTATAGTATAGTAATTATTTTGGAGGACATATGAAATTATTGGTAGTGACTGCGAGTGTTCGCGAAAATCGGGTCGGTGGAATAATCGGTGACTGGACAACTGAATTTGCCACCAACCACGCTGGATTCGATGAAGTTGAGTCAGTTGATCTGCGCGAGCTAAATCTACCAGTCTTCAATGAGCCGAACCACCCGATGGCTCAAGACTATAAGTATGACCACACTAAAAAGTGGAGTGCTATCGTCGATAGCGCCGACGCTATCATATTCGTCTTGCCAGAATATAATTTCTTTGCCCCCGGCTCACTAGTCAACGCCATCGATTATCTGACCAAAGAGTGGGCTTATAAGCCGGCTGGACTAGTCAGCTATGGCGGTGCCTCGGGCGGTATGCGCTCGGCTCAGTCGATTAAGCCGCTACTTAACACCGTCAAGGTTGTACCGATGTCGGAGAGTGTCTCGTTCCATATGGTTAATAACTATATCGACGGCGAGCAGGTTAGGGCTGACAAAATGCACGATGAATCAGCCGCTGCCATGCTCGATGAGATGGTGCGCTGGACGAAAGCTCTAACAAGTCTCCGATAGTTTTTCGCTTATGTTCGACTATTGTTGATATACTAGGTATATGACAAATACGGCAAAACAGGGTATGGGCGACGGACTGCCGATTTTTAACTACAAGCAGGCGATCATCGATGCCGTTCATAGCAACCAGGTTACCATAATAACGGCCGAGACGGGTGCCGGTAAGAGTACTCAGGTGCCACAATATCTAATCGACGCGGGTTACGAAAAGGTTATCGTGACTGAGCCGCGAATACTAGCTGCTCGCAATCTATCGCTGCGAGTCAGGCAGGAGTGGCTCGATAGTCACCCCGAGGCAGCCGAGCTGGAGATTGCCTACCGAACCGCCCATGAGCGAGATGACGATCCGACCACTACTAAGGTGCTGTATTGTACCGACGGCCTGCAACTGGTGCGTGAGTTAACTGGTAGCGGCACAACAACCAAGCAGGTTCTAGTCCTCGACGAAGTCCACGAGTGGAACGAGAATATGGAGGTTCTGATAGCTTGGTCCAAGCAGCGGGCTAGTCAGGATCCTAATTTTAAAATTGTGATTATGAGCGCTACTATCGAATCGGCTAGTCTGGCTAGGTATTATGGCACCGAGGCGGTTATAGAAGTGCCGGGGCGAAGTTATGATGTCAAAAAGCGTCATGGCAGCGACGTCGTCTCAGAAATAATGAGCTACTTGCCGCAGCAGAAGAATCTACTAGTTTTTCTGCCGGGTAAGTCTGAAATCCAAGAAGTCAACGACATTATAGCCAGGCAGGCGACCAAGCATAAAGTTCCGGTCATTGCTCTCCATTCCCAACTGGAGGCAGTGGCTCAGCAGGCAGCGTTTGAGAGCTACCCGAGCGGCAAAGTTATCCTGGCGACAAATATTGCTCAGACTAGTGTGACTATCGACGATGTAGACGTCGTAATTGACAGCGGACTGGAGCGCCAGATTGAGGTCCGGAGCGGCGTTGAAGGACTTTTCTTGAACCAGGTAGCGAAAGCTGACTGCTTGCAGCGAGCTGGTCGAGCTGGCCGAACCAAACACGGTGAATATGTGCTGGCCCAGCTTGGTGAAATGGAGTGTATCAGCCTTGACGATCGGCAAGACTACGGTCAGCCGGAGATACTGCGTAAGCACATCGACCGGGTGGCTCTGCGCCTAGCCAGTATCGGCGTTGATATCGACGAGCTGGAGTTTTACCACTCACCGAGTAAAACCGCTATCAAACGAGCTAAGCGACGCCTGAAAGACCTCGGTGCGCTTGATCTACGCGGAGCGATTACTGATATCGGCCGGCAGATGGAGCAGTATCCAGTTGAATCGAAGTATGGCCGGATGATTGTCGAAGCCTATCAGTATAACGCCCCAGTCCAGTCATGGTTAATTGCTATTATTGGTATCCAGGAGTCGGGTGGAATTGTCCGGGGCGGCACGCAATATGACGGCTGGAAGCAGTACGTCACCCACGACCAGTCAGATTTAATCGCCGAGTACGATGTCTATCTGGCGCTCGAGGATATTTACCCCGAAGAATACGAAGACCTCGGTATTATCGAAAAGAATGTCGACAAGGCGGAGGATGTTATCTCACGGCTCAGTGAAGTGCTCGGCATAACTTATGACAAAGACCAGCAGCTAACCAAGCAGGAGCACGCCGACCTGTTACGCTGCATTGTGGCCGGCCAAATTGACCAGCTCTGGACTATCAATCAACGCGGCCAAGCCCTGCACTATATTACTCACGACGAGCGAGAAATATCGAATAGTTCGGTCGTCAAAAAAACGCCACTATTTGCTGGCACGCCATTTGACCTGCAGGTGTCGAGCAAATCAGGCAAGCTGGAGGTTCTGCATCTAGTTCAGGATATAACTCGGGTCGATCCGAAGTGGCTGGCCGAGCTCCGCCCAGATGTTTTCAAGCTCAAGCCCGGTACTCAGATGTATTACGACCCGTATATCGAGGGACTAGCTGAGCGACAGGACGTTTTAGTCCATGGCATGGTGTTGTCCGGTTCCGGCACACCTGTCACCAAAGCCTCATCCTATAACCGCAAACAATTCGAAGATCAATTCGCCCTCTGGGTGCACGAAAAACTAGAGTTCAAAAAATCAAAACTCGGCCGATTTACGCGTCGCCGAGTCAAAGTACCGAGCCTCCGGCAACTAGCCCTCCAGATTCGAGGCCGGGCCGGCGGAGTGGTTGCTCTCGATCAGCTTGATAGCAAGGCTAGGCGCGAGCTGCTTAATTTAGCTCGGCTAGACGCACCGGGCGGGGGTAGGTCCGACAAGCCGGATAAAAAGCGTCGTTTCGGTAAGCCGAAGCAAAAAGATAAGCGTTTTAAGGGACCAAAGCACAAACGCTACTAAGCCATCAGCGAGTCCACTATCGTATTTAACTATTTACTAAACAGAGTAAATATGGTAATATAGCGGCAATACAAACTGTGTGGTAATCGAGGTCGTATGCAACGAAGTTTTGGTCGTGTAGACAATGATCACAGCCCCAAAGAAGGCTATCCTACGCCTGCGCATTATTACCACGAGAATCAGTTAGCTCAGCCAGAAATAAATAAACGAAAAATCGCCGAAATACAGCAGCAAATTGGTACGCGATCAGTTGAACTTACAGTCGAGACACCGTACCGATATAGCGGTGAGATTAGTCCGGCAGATTTGATCAGCCAAATGGCCGTACCGTATCAGGTTGAGCTCGAGGCTCGACGCGAAGAAGAAATGATCAAGAGCTTTGAAGGCTTCGGCAACCCAGAACTGCCAACTGCGGCCTATAAGCAGGAGATTATCGAGGCCGTTGCTAGCCATCAAGTAACGATTATTTCTGGCGACACTGGATCGGGTAAAAGCACCCAAGTTCCACAATTTCTATATGAGGCTGGCCACTCGATAGCCATGACACAGCCGCGCCGAATCGCTGCCTATGGCGTAGCCGAGCGAATTGATGAAGAGTTACGCCAGGTCTCAGCCGATGAGCTACCCGAGAACGTAGTTGGCTATCATACGGCGGAGAAGAACACGACCGATAAATCGACTAAGATCACTGTCTTCACCGACGGCCTGAAGCTAGTTAAAAAGCTCAATGAAAAATCCAGCAAAATGGAAGAAATCCTTGTGATCGACGAAGTCCACGAGTGGAACGAAAATATTGAACTACTTGTGGCACACACTAAAAAGCTGCTAGCGGAAAACAGCGACATGAAACTGGTCATTATGAGCGCCACTATGGACGGGCATGACCTAGCCCGCTACTACGGCGAAGTTACCAAAGAAGCTCCCTCAGTTATCGAAGTGCCGGGGCGTACTTTTGGTGTCGAAAAATCAGAGCTACCAACCGAGACAGTCGAGAGTCGGATTTTGCATCACGCCGAGCGTCTGAGCACCAAAAAACAGTCTCAAATCGATGCACTGGAACGCGGCGAGGAGTTTGAGTCGGAGCCAACTGACATACTAGTCTTTCTGCCGGGGCTAGGCGAAATAAACGACAAGTTAGGCTATGTCAAAAAACATCTACCAGCTGAAATGCGCGATACAGTTAAAGCCCTGCCGCTTCACAGCAAGGTAGGCGAGGACATCCAGCAGGAGGTCTTTCAGGCTCATCACGATGGTATCAAAATAATCCTGGCAACTAACGTGGCTCAAACCAGTATCACCGTCAACGGTATCGATACTGTGATCGACAGTGGGCTGGAGCGTCGGATTGAGCTTGATGAAGCCGGTGTTCAGGGCCTAAGAGTCGCTCCAGCGTCTCGAGCTGATCTTACTCAGCGGATGGGTCGAACTGGCCGGACCGCACCGGGTCACTACGAGCTAGTTAAGCTCGATGAATCAACTGATTTCGTACCATTTATCGAGCGACCACAATATTCCGTACCGGAAATACTCCGGGTTGACCTGGCTCGTAGCATGCTGCGTCTAATCCCGGCCGGTCTTGATATTGAAACGCTTGATTTCTATCACCCGATTGAAAAAGAATCCATCAAGCGCGCCAAAGATGAACTATACGGCTTGGGTGCGATTGATCAAGACGGTAATATAACTAAATCTGGCCGCCGCATGAATGATTTCCCGCTTAGTCCAAACTCCGGTCGAATGATGGTTGAGTCAGAAAATTACTCAAAACCAGTCCGGTCCTATATGGCGGCTATGACAGCCATCAAAGAGGTCGGTGGGCTACCGATGTACAACAAGCGCTCCAGTAACTGGAAAAAACTAACCAGCCAGACTAAGTCTGACATGCTGGCCCAACTCGATATATTTATAGCCATGAACGGCCAAGATTTTGAAACCCAGCGCGAGTTTGATATCGACGTTAAAAATATGCGCCGAGCCCATGAGCAGTTCAACAAAATCAACAACCTAGTTGATGGCAGCGACGATGCTCTAGCTACTAATCCATCCAGTGACCAGATCGAGAATATGCAGAGCTGTATCTATGCCGGTATGGTTAACCAAGTTTTCAAATTCAGTGGTAACAACGAGCGAAAACGGCCCTCGTTTAGGCACCTTAACTCCAAGGACAAGACCCGTCGAGAAATCAGTAACCGGAGCGTAGTTGACTTTAAGGGTCGCAAAGATGGCTACCTAGTTGGTGAAAAATGGCGAGCTGAATTCAAGCGCGGCTCGGAGCTAGTTGATCGACATATTATTGAAGGTGTCACTGTACTAGAAGACCCGAAAGTACTCGGCAAAATAGCCGCCCGACTTGTCAGCTGGGAGCAGACTAGTCAAGAAACTCACTGGCGTAACGGGCGACCGGCTAAAAACGAAAAATTGATGCTGGGTGAGATTGAAATGAGCGACAGCCGAGAAGCCGAGGCAGCGCCATCAGAGACGACTCGCCAGGTTATTATCGACAAAGCTCTTGATCGACCCGGTCCAGCCCAGGAGCATATTAGGCGCGTCAAAAGCGAAGTTGAGAAGCTCCAGCACCGCACCACTCAAGACCTTAAAAAAATAACCCATAGCGATCTAATGAAAATGGTAGATCAGGCTGCGCCGACAGATATCGTCGATCCATTTGTGATAGATAATAATCTATGGATCGCAATTGATAAGCACAATATCACAGTTGATAACTATGTTTCACCTGAGAAGCAGCAAGAAATTATGGAAAACTCACCATCAACCATTGACGCTGGTGGTGTCGAATACTACGTTGAGTATCATGGTGGCGAGCCACGAATTAAGCGCTATCAAAACAACGATATTTTAAAAACCGATGGTGATATCACTCTGGCGGACGGCCGCAAGGTTATGTTCGTCTACAAAAAACAGATGTACAGTTCTAGTCAGCTAAAATCGACTCTTCAGGCTTAAGCAATATTGCACCGACCGTCTATCTTTAGTATTATATATAGATAGACGTAACGATAGGGGACTAAGTGATTGAAGTAAAACAAGTTACAAAAACCTACGGCAAGAAAAAGAACATCTTCACGGCGCTCGATGATGTTAATTTTTCGGTGCCCAGTAACACCAGCGTCGCGATTGTCGGTAAGTCCGGCTCAGGTAAGTCGACGCTAATGCACATTATGAGCGGGCTCGACCGGCCCCAGCACGGCGAGATTATAATCGGTGATCGCGACATACTAAAACTTAAAGCCAGGCAGACCGACTCATTTCGGGCTAAGCAGATGGGCTTTGTTTTCCAGAGCTTTTTCGTTGAAGCTAATGAGTCATGTTACGAAAACGTCTCCCTGTCTCTTGAAATGTCACGTACACCGCAAATGGAGCGACGCAAACGGATTGAAGCAGCGCTGGCTGACGTCGACTTAACAGACAAAATTAAGTCCAAAGCCGGTGATCTATCGGGCGGCCAAAAGCAGCGCTTAGCGATTGCCCGAGCGATTGTTAACCAGCCAAAATTGCTATTTGCTGATGAGCCAACTGGCAACCTCGATACTGCCACTTCCCAGGTTGTTGAGGATCTATTATTTAAATACCAAACCGACAACAAGGCAACCTTGATAATCGTAACGCACGACGAAGAGCTAGCCGCCCGCTGTGACATGCAGATTATCATTAGCGACGGCAAAATATCAGAGATTCACGAAGCCGCCAAAAAGGAGTCTAAATAATGAAAACTATTGATATTGTAAAGCGAGCCGGTCGTAACTTAGGCCGAGCCAAGTCTCGAACTTTTTTGACAGCTGTGGCTATATCAGTTGGTGGTTTTGCTATTGTGGCTTCACTAGCCGCCGGCACGGGCGCCAAGCACTACGTCGACCAGGTGATTAGCGCTAATATGGACGAGCAATCGCTGGTAATCTACGCCGACTCCAAGTTTACCGATACCTCAAATGCCGCTACAAACTTTGCGCCTGGTCTGCGTGAATATGATCCAGATAGTTTTGAATCTCAGGGTGTTGATATGAAAGCTTTGACTCAAGACAATATCGATCAACTGCGCCAGCGCGATGATCTTGCCAGCGTCGAGCCTTTTTATCAGCTGCAGCCGCAGTATGTAACTTTTGGGGTTGATAAGGGTCAGAAATATTCGTCGGATGTTTATGCCTATGATGGCTCCAAGGTTTCACCGACGCTAGTCGGTAACATGCCGGAGCTTCATGGCATGTTGGGCGATGATGACGCCGTTATTCCGCAGGCTTACTTAAAAACTCTCGGCATCGAAGAATCTGACGCTCAGAAAGCTATCGGCAGCGAAGTGACTGTTCGCGTCCAGCAGACACCCCAGAGTGTTGATAAAGATGAAATTCAAGCTGCCTTTATGAAGGGTGGAGAAAAAGCTGTTCAGAAATTGACTGAGGGCAAAACTATCGACAAAACATTCCAGATTGTTGCGGTCATGGGCAACTCGGTCAACGAGCTAGATCAACAGCAGGGTGTATTTATCAGCAGTAACGCCGCCAAAGAGCTATCCGATTTTAGCACCGAGGGAACTGACCTGCACGGTAAATATATGATGGCATTTGCGGTAGTAAAGGACGGTCTTGATCCAGCTGAGGTCAAAGATTCACTTAAAAATGATAAATTTTACGCCTCAACTGCTGAAGACCTTCAGCAACTGCTATTTACATTTGTAAATGTCCTGCTCGGTATTGTGATTGGCTTCGGGGCACTAGCCCTAGTTGTCAGTGTCTTCGGTATCATTAATACCCAGTACATATCTGTCCTAGAGCGAACTCAGCAGATTGGCCTGATGAAGGCGCTCGGCGCCTCGAAGCGCGATATCGCCCGGCTGTTTAGGTACGAAGCTGCCTGGGTCGGCTTCCTGGGCGGAGCGCTCGGAGCTGGCGCCGCCTGGATTGCCG
The DNA here is from genome assembly GCA_030452455.1 of bacterium. Classification (GTDB taxonomy): domain Bacteria; phylum Patescibacteriota; class Saccharimonadia; order Saccharimonadales; family Saccharimonadaceae; genus JAKDMF01. Next base: position 17,076 of record JAKDMF010000004.1, read on the forward strand.
GAACTATCGCTAACCCGTGGATTACCGATAAGCTGAACTTAGGCGACGGCAACTCACTGTTAATGTTTGAACTATTGCCATCGATTGGTGTTATTGTACTACTGGTTATTGTAGCGGTTGTATCCGGCTGGCTACCAAGCCGCAAAGCCGCTCGGCTCGATCCAATCGAAGCTCTCCGGACAGAATAAATTATTTCAAAAAAGAGAAGCGGCCAGATTATAAAAATCTGGCCTAGCTTACTCTCCGAGTCAATTATCGATCTATCTTTTGATAGTTCCCCCGGGTAGCTGCGTGGCTGATAGTAGTAGCGATGACAAAGATGCCAACGAAAAATGTGAGAGCTGCGAGAGCTGATAGAGCATTGGTGCTCCGGATGTGTGCAGTTTGGGCAGCATCGGCTGCTTCCATGCGCTGAGATTCATTTTCGCAGTTATAAACTGCAGTTGAACCGGTTTCTCCGCTTGGCTCCCAGGTTTCAACCGGGCAGACGCCATAGGCGCCATCGACTCGATTCTCGTAGGCGTCATAGGACGAACCCATGACTTGGACTGCAAAAAATGCACATCCGCCAGCTAGAAGAGCGGCGATGACGGTGAACAGAAAACGACGACCTTTGTAGGTAAGCATGACTGTATCCTTAGGGGGGGGAGACGATAATTGTAATGTACGTTACCGGAGGTAAGCTATCTATATTATAGCACTTATGGTTATCTGTGTCAATGTATAGCTCGGCTAACACCTGTCGTTGTAGTTTTTGTGTCTAACAGTTAGAATAGATACATGTTAGACATACGATATATTCGCGACAACGCAGATGCAGTCCAAAAAAACGCGACCGATAAAGGCTACGAGGTTTCGATAGCCGAACTACTAAAACTAGATGACTCTCGACGTGAGCTACAGGGACAGGTCGATGAACTACGTGAAAAACGTAATCAAAACGCCGCTAGCATGAAGGGCGGCAAGCCATCACAAGAGGCGATTGATGAGGGCAAGCGCATCAAGCTTGAGCTAGCGGAGCGTGACAAGTATCTAAATCAAGTCGATGCTGAATTTACAGACCTACTCAAACAAGTTCCAAATATGGCAACTGACGACGTGCCTTATGGCGCGACCGAAGACGAAAACGTTGAAATAAAAGTTGTCGGTGACATACCGCAGTTTGATTTTGCGCCAAAAAACCACTTTGAAATAGCCGAAGCCAAAGGCTGGCTTGATAAAGAGCGGGCCGCTAAGGTCTCCGGTGCCCGGTTTGCCTATGTTATGGGCGACATGGTGCTCTTGCAGCAGGCTATTATACAGTTTGTGATGAGTACACTGACAGATCCGAAAAAAGTAGCGGACATCATAGCTGGTGCCGGACTTGATATTGATACTCGACCATTTATTCCAGTCTTGCCACCGTTGATGATTAAGACCGAGCCGTATGATCAGATGGACCGTTTGCAGCCCAGCGATGATCGCTATAAGATCGAGGGCGAAGAGCTATGGCTTCAGGGTAGTGCCGAGCACGTGCTCGGTAGTATGCACGCTGGTGAGATTTTTGAGCAGAGTGAGCTACCTAAGCGCTATCTTGGATTTGCGACTAGCTTCCGTAAAGAAGCCGGAACATACGGCAAGGACATGGAAGGCATTATTCGCATGCATCAGTTCGATAAGCTTGAAATGGAGAGCTTCACGACGGCTGATGACAGTTTCGATGAGCATCAACTATTTGTGGCAATTCAAGAACACCTATTGCAACAACTTAAGCTGCCGTACCACGTCCTGCTAAAATGCTCGGTTGATATCGGCAAGCCTAATGCTCGTGGTATCGACATGGAAGTTTGGCTACCGGCTCAGTCAAAGTACCGGGAAACACACACCGCCGACTATATGACAGACTATCAAGCCCGTCGTTTGAACACCCGAGTTAGGCGCGATTCTGGCAAGTTAGAATTGATCCACACCAATGACGCGACAGCCTTTGCGCTCGGTCGAGCGATGGTGGCAATTATCGAAAACTATCAAACAGTTGATGGTGACGTTCGAGTTCCGGAAGTCCTGCAGCCATATCTTGGTGGCCGCGAGACCCTATAGTCTTACTGGGGCCGGCTTCAGCTCGCGTGGACTATAATAGTACTAGTGTTATAATATAAGTATAGATATAGAACCAACTAAATAAGGAGGTAGACATGATAACATCAGTTGACATTACTGGCGTCAAGTATGACGTCGATGAAAATACCAAAAAATATGTACAGAAAAAAATCGGCCGTCTTGATCGCTTCCTGCCTCGACATGCTCGTAAGTCAGCTGCGGCTGATGTTCGAATTAAGCAAGTTGACCAGCCAAAAGACAATAAGTACGAGGTCGAGATCACTCTAACTGTACCTGGTAACAACTTGACCGCCAAAGACACAGCCGGCAACGCTCTAGCTGGGATTGATATTGTCGAGGCGAAACTGGTTCGCCAGCTCCACAAGTACAAGCAGGTCAGCTTACCGCACGTTGGCAGGCGGGGCATGCTCAGTAAATTCAAGCGCAGCTACGACCGCGAACAGTAGAATATTTATTAAAAACAATTAAAATAGTGGGCCCCTAAAACCCACTATTTTAATTGATTAACTACTCTTTATCTAGCTGTTAAAACAGCGTATAATAGGCAAAGTAGTATTTGACAGATAGTTTCAGTAAAGAGGGAAATTTATGGCTATAAACAGACAAAAAGCATTGACGAAGGTCTTTGGTGATCCGCAGAAAAAGATTTTAAAACGGCTCGAGCACCACGTTAAAGCCACCAACAATCTGGCCGAGACTTATAAAAAAATGACCAAACCGCAGCTGGCCAAACAGACGGCTGTACTAAAAAAACGCCTAGAAGAAAGTCAGACAACGCTCGATACGATATTGCCTGATGCTTTTGCGCTCGTTCGCGAGGCTAGTACACGCGTACTTGGTATGCGTCATTTCGATGTTCAGTTGATTGGCGGCATTGCCTTGCACCAGGGCAACGTTGCCGAGATGAAGACTGGTGAAGGTAAAACCCTCGTTGCCACACTACCTGTCTATCTCAACGCCCTGAGCGAAAAGGGCGTTCATGTTGTAACGGTCAACGACTACCTAGCTCAGCGTGATGCTTCTTGGATGGGTGAGTTGTATGATTTCCTCGGCCTGTCGGTCGGTGTTATTGTCGCCGACGCTTCGTTCATCTACGATATGAAGTTCGACAACGGTAAGCACGACGACGAGCGGATGCGACGACTGCGACCCGCCACTCGCCGTGAAGCCTATGAAGCTGACGTCACTTATGGTACCAACAACGAATTTGGATTCGACTACCTCCGCGACAACATGGTCAACGAAGTTGAGTTAGTCCGTCAGCGCGAGCTAAACTTTGCAATCGTCGATGAGGTTGACTCGATTTTGATCGATGAAGCCCGAACACCGCTTATTATTAGCGCTCCAGCCGCCGAAAACCCCGATAGCTACATTCAGTTTTCAAAGGTCGCTTCGCAGCTCAAGCCGGAAGATTACATTCTCGATGAAAAGCGCCGCAGCGTTGCTCTGAGCGACGAAGGTGTCGAAAAAGTTCAAAAAATGCTTGGCATAAAAAACTTATACAATCCAGATTACATCCGTTCGGTCTATCACATGGACCAAGCTTTGAAAGCTCAGGCTATCTTCAAGCGTGATAAAGACTACGTAGTAACTAACGACGGCGAAGTCGTGATCGTTGATGAACACACTGGCCGTTTGATGCAGGGTCGTCGCTACAACGAGGGTCTACACCAGGCGATTGAAGCCAAAGAGGGCGTTGCCGTCCTCCAGGAGAGCATGACTCTGGCGACAGTCTCGTTCCAGAACTATTTCCGTCTATATAAGAAACTTTCCGGTATGACCGGTACGGCCTTTACTGAGGCTGAAGAGTTCCAGCAGATTTATAGCCTCGATGTGGTTCAAATCCCGTCAAACAAGCCACTGGCCCGTGAAGATAAGCAGGACTTGATATTTAAGTCAGAAAAATCGAAGCTCAAAGCCGTCGCCGATGCCATCAAAGAGTATCACAAGGTTGGCCGACCAGTTTTGATTGGATCAGCCTCGATTACTAAAAACGAGATGATCGCTGACTACCTCGATAAGGAGAAAATCCCTTACGAGCTACTAAACGCCAAAAATAACGAGCGTGAAGCCGCGATTGTTGAAAAAGCTGGTGAAAAGGGAGCGATTACACTAGCGACTAACATTGCCGGTCGTGGTACCGATATCAAACTTGGTGACGGTGTTCGTGAGCTTGGTGGACTAGTTGTGATTGGCTCGGAGCGTCATGAGTCACGCCGAATTGATAATCAGCTACGTGGTCGTGGTGGACGCCAGGGTGATCCCGGCGAGACCCAGTTCTATGTCTCGACTGAAGATGATTTGATGCGTATCTTCCAGGGCGATCGAATCGGTGCCTTGATGGACAGGCTAGGTGTTGATGATGACACTCCAATCCAGAACAAGGCCGTTTCTAAGACTCTAGAGGCTGCCCAGAAACGGGTTGAGGGCTATAACTTCGATACTCGTAAAAACGTCGTGCAGTACGACAACGTCATCAACCGACACCGCCGAGTTGTCTACGTGGTTCGCCGCCGGATTCTAGAGGGTGATGATATTCGCCCTGAGGTGGAGCGGTTACTTAAAAATGAGGTTAAAGACCTGACTAAGTTGCCTAGCAAAAACGACCCGAAGGCTTACGAAGAGCTAGCGACTGTTTTCCCACTAGTCGACAAGAAAGTTAAAGCTATTGGGGCCGAGAAAAAAGACGGCGCCAGGTATCAGTTTGCGCTACGTGAAGTTATGAAACTTTACGATGACAAGGAACAAGAGATTACGCCAGAAATTATGCGTAAAGTGGAGCGTGAAGTCTACATGCAGGTCCTTGATACGCTCTGGATGCAGCACCTGGAAAACATGCAGCACCTCCGTGATGGTATTCACTGGCGCAGCGTTGGTCAACGTGACCCACTAGTTGAATATCGCTCCGAGTCACAGAAACTATTTGATAGCTTGCAGCGGACCCTGCGCGAAGAGGTAATCCGAGCCATTATGCACGTTCACAAGCACGACGTTATCGCGACTGAAGATGAAGATACCGACACAGAGCTAACCCGCCTAGCTGAGAACTCAGTTACGAGCGGTGTTAATGAAATAACTAGTGGTGAATCAAACCGCGACGATGACTTTAACTCCAAGAAAAAAGCCGTCAAAGCACCAGCTAGTACTAAAAATCAAGCTCGAAAAAAGAAAAAGAATCAGCGCCAAAATCGTAAGAAAAATCGTAACTAAATAAGAGATCGACTATGCAGCATAAAACAACCGAGGTTCGCTTAAAAAACGGTGCTCGCGGACTTTTGATAGATGTACCCGGCGCAACTGTGATGAGTTTTCAGTTTCAGTTTCGTGCCGGCAACCGTTTCGTCCAGTCTCAGGACAAATACGAAACCGCCCACATCATGGAGCATCTCGCTTTTGGTGCCAATAGCGAGTTCAAGAGTGAGCATGCCTACGAGGCTGATTTCACTAAAAATGGCGCCTATCACAATGCCTATACGAGCGATCTATCGATGGTGTATATCGCGGACTGTGCTGATTTTGAGTGGGAGCGAATCCTACGCCTGCAGCAGGTAGCTATTTGTAGCCCGAAGTTCAACAACCGCGAGCTCGAGGCCGAAAAAGGTAATGTCCGCAGTGAGCTAACTGGCTACCTGAACAACCACAACCGGGTGCTGTGGCCAAAAGTTCAGCAACTACTAGGCGAGGACGTCTATACATTCTGGCAGCGGATCCAGACTATTAATAATGTTACGCTGGCGGACATCAAAGAACACTACGCTCGGACGCACACCGCTAAAAATCTTCGCTTTATCATCGCCGGCAAGATCGACGGCCGTAAAAGCCAGATTGTCCGGATGCTCGAGTCTTGGGACCTGGAAACCGGAGAGCGATTCGCGGCACCGGTTGATGAATATAGTGACGCTAACCCGACATTGATTCGCCGCAAGGAAGCCTCCAACCTAACATTTGCTTGGTCGATGGTCTTGCCGTATGAAATCAGTGAGGAGGAGACTGATGCAATGGACTGTCTGAACCATATCTTGACTGGCACGATGCACTCCAGGATATACGGTGCCGCTCGCAAGCGTGGCCTAGCTTATGGCATGTTCTCAGACACTGGGGTGGCAGCTGGTACAACTGGCTGGGACTTTGGTGGTCAGGTCAACCTAGAGACCTCAGAGGACTTATTTAAGATTATAAACCGCGAGCTCAAAAAAGTTGTTGATGGTGATATCAGCGACGAAGAGATTGAGTCGGCTAAAAGCTATGCGATTGGTCGCCACCAGATGGGTGCCCAGACTGTCGCTCAGATTAGTAGTTTCTACACCGGCCGCTACTTCACGGACGGGACAGTCAAAAGCTATGACAAAGTGCCGGAATCAATCAAGACGATCTCCAAAGACTGTATGATCGACACCGCCCGCCAATTCTTCACTAAGGGCTCCTGGGTCCTAGCCGGTGTCAGTAGTGGCGAAAAAGAGGATATAGTTAATCTTTCCGATAGACTAGCACCACTATTCGAAACGCGCTAAACTATATAATATGAATATCGCACTACTCGGTTACAATATCGAAAACGCCAGCGTATATGACTTTTTGAAATCGACTCATACTGAGGCTAACTTTACGGTTTATGACCAGGCTGATAGTCCGGCTAGGGATTTGCCTGAGGGCGTCGACTTTGTCGGTGGCCTCGACTCATTTATGGAGGTTGAAGCCGATCTGGTGATCCGCTCACCGGGCGTATCGCCCCATAAAATAAACCCGGCGGTCAAGGTAACGACGGCAACTCAGCTTTTTTTTGAAAACTCGCCGACCAGCAATATTATCGGTGTGACCGGTAGTAAGGGTAAAGGGACAACTTGTAGTCTGATTGCTAGTATCATGCGAGCTGGCGGACACAAGACACACCTCGTCGGTAATATTGGTCAGCCGGCACTCGGCGAGATTAATAACATCACTCCGGGTGATGTAGTAGTCTACGAGCTAAGTAGCTTCCAGCTATGGGACCTGACTATTTCGCCTCGGACGGCCGTCATCCTGATGATCGAACCGGACCATCTCGACGTTCATGCCGACATGAATGAATACGTCGGGGCTAAGTCGCACATTACCGCCTATCAGTCGAGTGACGACAGGCTAGTCTATCAGTCGCGCAACAGCCTAACGAGTGCTATTGCTGCGGCGTCGGTCGCTAGCAAAGTACCAGTCTCCAGCCCGGAGGGCGTCGATGTTCGCGACGGCTACTTTTGGTACCATGAACAAAAATTATGTTCAATATCACACGTTAAATTACAGGGGTCACATAATTTAGACAACGCCGCAGCGGCCATTGCAGCCTGTTGGTCTTTGGTGAGCGAGCCGGCTATTTTGGGGGCTGGTCTGGAAGCTTTTGCCGGTCTTGATCACCGCCTGAAACAAGTTGGCGCAGTCGGCGACGTCGACTACTACGATGACAGTATAGCCACCACGCCAGGTAGTGCGATTGCATCAATTAAATCATTCGACCAGCCAAAAATACTGATAGTTGGCGGCTCCGACAAAGGGGCTGATTATCAGCCGCTAGCGGAGGTTATCGCTGATACCAAATCTGTAAAGCTTGTCATAACGATCGGTGCCAATGGTAACGCTATAGCCGACGTCTTAGCTCAGGCTGGACTCGACGAGCGGGTTAGTCGCCAATCAGACCTATCGTCTATGGATAGCATAGTTGAGCTGGCTAGTCAGTCAGCTGATGCGGGTGATGTCGTGATACTAAGCCCAGCCGCCGCAAGCTTTGATATGTTCAAAAGCTACAAAGACCGCGGCGATCAGTTTATAGCTGCCGTCAACAATCTTGAGCGATGAACCGGGCGGCTCTCGGCCTCTCGAAATGATATACTAGTTTCAATGCAACCACTTACTAAACGAATAAATACTCTATCTAGTGACGTCCAAAAAGCGATCGGGCAGTTGCAGCTGGAAGACAAGCAGCAGACGATCGATTCACTCCAGGCCGAGCTGGCTCAGCCGGAGATATGGAACAATCCTGGGACAGCCCAGTCTAAAAGCAAGCAGCTAGCCGGACTAAACTCTCAGGTCGAGCCCTGGATGACACTCCGAGCTCAGATCGACGACATCGATGAGCTGATGGAGCTCGGCGATGATGAGCTGCTGCCGGAGTTTGAGCGCCAAATCGTCGCCATGGAGACTGAGTACTCCAAATTAAAACAGGCCCTGCTGTTTAGTCGTGAATACGACGAGCGCGATGCGATCCTGCGTATAACCTCTGGAGTTGGTGGAACAGACGCTCAAGACTTTGCTGAGATGCTAGAGCGAATGTATCTGCGCTGGGCTGATAAATCTGGTTACGACACTAAAAATATCGAGCGATCAACTGGTGATGAGGCGGGGATTAAAACCAGTGTTATCGAGATCAGCGGCGCTTATTCTTACGGCAAATTACGCAGTGAAAATGGTGTTCACCGACTGGTCCGACTGAGTCCATTTAATAGCGATAATCTGCGCCAAACTAGCTTTGCACTCGTCGAAATATTACCCCAGATGGACACACCGGATGAGGTTGCGCTTGATGAAAAAGACTTAAAAATTGATGTTTACCGCGCCGGTGGTCATGGTGGCCAGAGCGTTAACACAACCGACAGCGCTGTCCGCGTGACGCACCTGCCGACTGGAATAGTGGTCGCGATTCAAAACGAGCGCTCCCAAACTCAAAACAAAGAAACCGCCCTCAGCATACTGCGCTCCAAGCTGACCCAGCTCCGACTGGAGCAACACGCCGATAGCATTGATGAGCTCCGGGCGGGTGAGTCGGCTAGTTGGGGTTCACAGATTAGAAACTATGTCTTACATCCGTACACTATGGTTAAAGATACCCGGACCAAGTACGAAGATCGAGACGTCCAGTCGGTGCTCGATGGTAAGATTGACGGCTTCATCGAAGCCTACCTCGAGTCGACTGATTGACAAACTGATTAGTATATACGATACTATAGACTAATCCTTGTTCTTTGACATAACGTGAGGCTGGTCAGTGTGACATTTGATGAATGTTTGAAATACTGCATCCGGCACAGATATTCAGGCCGAATATCGCGACTTTGGATGCTGATGAATGTCGGTATGATATTGATCGCGGCCATGGTGGTCGGGTTTGTATTTAGTATTTTTCTGACTGGAGTTGGCCTGGCTATGATAGCTGGGTTGGCACTAGTCGGTGGAATAATTATTTGGTTCGGAGCAATGCTAGAAATGGCTTTGTTTCTCCGCAGAGATAGGTAGGTGATTGCAGTGCAAAATAAAAACTTTCAAGCAGTTTTTGCCTCGACTTTGTTTCGGTTCCTGAGTGGCAAAAGAGCTACGCTGCTGGCCCATATCGGGCTGGTTGTGATGTTCGGCGCTTGTTTAGGCTTTCCGGTACTCTATGGCTATGACAATTTTGGCCTTGGGCTGAACTTGTTGCCATCTATGATGATCGCACCGTTCATCGGTGCGGCTATTCATCTTCTGGTGCTTGTTGGTCTGACTTTCATGCAGATGTATGATGCTCGGAGCCGAAATCGTGACTGAGTGAACAAGGACACAGCCCCGACTCTTAAAAGAGTCGGGGCATATTTTTTGGACGGTATCGTCCAGCGTAGTGTTTATGCTATAATATTTTAGAGATGATACTACTTGATAGGGTAACAAAACGATACGGCAAAACCACCAATAAACCGGCCATTAACCGGGTCAGTCTTCACGTCGAGCCAAAAGAGTTCGTCATATTAGTTGGCACCAGTGGCGCCGGCAAGTCGACTCTGCTGAAGTTGCTAACCCGCGAGGAAAAGCCGACTAGTGGCAAAATAGTGGTTGGTGGTATCGACTACGACACCCTAAAAGATAAACACATTCCACTGCTGCGACGCAAAATTGGCGTCGTCTTTCAGGACTTCAAACTGCTGCCGCAACGAACTGTGTTTGAGAATGTCGCTTTCGCTCTAGAAATCGCCGGCATGACAAATCGTGAAATCAAAAGCACCGTACCAAAAGTTATTGAACTTGTCGGGCTGGTCGGCAAGGAAAAGCACTATCCACGCCAGCTATCGGGTGGTGAGCGCCAGCGTGTTGCTATCGCCAGGGCAGTTGTCCGTCAGCCGAAGATTTTGATCGCTGACGAGCCGACCGGTAACCTTGACCCGAAGCACAGCTGGGACATTGTCCGCTTGCTAGAGAAGATTAACCGTTACGGCACAACCGTGCTGCTAACAACTCACAACGTCGATATCGTCAACAAGCTCAAGCGCCGGGTGATTACACTAGACGGCGGCAAGGTGACAAGTGATCAGACACAGGGGAGTTATAGGCAATAATTATGGCAAAAAAGAATAATAAATCAAAGAATTTCGCCCAAGCCAAGCGCAATCGACGACAGTGGCTAGCCTTTGTCCGGATGTGTCGCTACGGCGTCAATAATTTTTCACGTAATGCCTGGCTAACCATTGCGGCCACCGCCGTCATGACAATTACGCTACTGGTTATATTTATATCAGTCGCCGCTTACGGCACGCTAAACGATACCGTCGCCCAGATCCGTGACAAGGTCGATATGTCACTTTATGTCAAAACCGACACCACCGCCGAGCAGGCCGAGCAGATCAAACAAGACATATCGAAACTATCGAGCGTAACGGATGTTCGTTATATTACTCCGGCCGAAGCTCGCAAGGAGTTTGCCCAGAACAATAAGTCTGACACCGAAACGCTTGAGGCGCTGAAACAGGCCTCCAACAAGCTACCCGGAACTTACCGTATTAACGTCGAAGATATCAACAACACCGATCAATTACGGGAGTTTATCGAGTCCAACGAGCTGATCAAGCAACAGATTAGTCCAAATCATGAACCGTCATTTGCCGGCACTAAGTTAGCCACGATTGAGGCGATCGGTCGCTGGGCGAGCTTTGCCGTTAAAGTCGGACTCGGTGCCAGCATCGTCTTCATCGGTATATCCTCACTAATCGTCTTTAATACCATTCGCATGGCTATCTTTAACCGCAGCGAAGAGATTGAGATGATGAAGCTCATCGGGGCCGATAAGGCCTTTATCCGCGGTCCGTTTATTGTCGAAGCCGTGGTCTATGGCTTCATCGCGGCCGTCATCGCGACCGGCCTGGGTGTCTTTGCACTGTATTCATCGAGCGACAAGTTACTGAGCTATCAAATCAACGTCCAGCCAACACTCGACGTCGTAACCGCCTATATAGGTGTAGTATTAATCGCAATGATAATCGCTGGCGCCGTGATAGGGGTTATATCATCACTATTTGCCACTCGGCGTTACCTAAAAATCTAAATACTATATTAAATACAGTAATGTTTGACTTAATTAAATAGCTTATGCTAAAGTAATAGGTAATGAAACTACGGTCCACCACACCAGTTTCGGTCAAGATGAAAGCGACGAGAACAGCGCTTATCGCAGCAGCTTTCATTATGGCCGTCTCAGCCCCAATCGCTATGGGTGCCTTTAATGATGTATTCGCCCGAAACTATGATGCGGAGATTCAGGCCGCTCAAGCCAAAATCGATGCCTACAACAAGCAGGCTCGAAAACTAGGTAAAGCCGCCGATACTCTGCAGACGAAACTTGATAAATTGACCAACGAAAAACAGTCTATCCAAGCAGAAATCAACCTAAGCCAAAAAGAGTATGATAAGCTCCAAGCTAATATCAAGAAAAACGAAAAAAAGATTGTTGAAAACAAAGATGCTCTCGGTGGCACGATTGCCGATCTATACGTCAATAGCAACACCTCTCCGCTTGAGATGCTAGCTAGTAGCAGCAATATTGGCGACTATATAGATAAGCAAACTCAGCAGAACTCAGTCAAGGACGCTTTAACTGAAACTATTAATGATATAACCAAACTAAAGGCCCAGCTCGAGAAGCAGCGAGCTGACGTTAAGAAGATTCTAGTCAACCAAACTAGTCAGCGAAATGCATTAGCGGCCAAAGAAAACGAACAGCAGCAGCTAGTAAATGACACTCGAGGTAAAGAATCGGCTTATAAGAAACTGTCTAGTAAGAGCAAAGCTCATAAAGCGAAGCTTGTAAAAGCTCAGCAGGCGGCCATCGCTCGAAAGTATAGCGGCAATGGTACTGTCTCAGCCGGAAATCTTCCAGCCTACTCATCTTGGTCTGGTACGGATTGTTACGTCGATAATGCTGGCTACTCACACCGAGGCCACAGCGGTAACGGACAAGATCCACTAGGCTATGGCTGCAACCAGTGTGTTAGCTATACCGCTTGGAAGATGGGCAAAGTTACCGGATTCTCACCAAGCTACTGGGGAAATGCCAATCAATGGCCAGCCAGCGCCCGAGCAGCCGGCTACAAGGTTTCAACCAAGCCACGAGCTAATTCACTTGGTGTTATGATGTCAGGTGCCTACGGTCACATCGTCTACGTTGAAAGCTACCACAAGGGTTCAAACACAGTTGATATTAGTCAGTACAACGAGTGGATAAATGGCAAAGGTTTCGGCTACTTCAGTACTCGTAGCGGTGTATCTGGCGGAACATACGACAAGTATATCTACCTATAAAATCTTAGTATAAGAACGAGCGTAACAACCTCATACTACATCCGTTTCGGATGTAGTATTTCTTTATCTCAGAAACAACAGCAAGTGTTATACTATTAATATACAAACATGAGCAAAATTGAGTGAGGGAGTAGGTACCGAGTGTCTAAAAATCAGCCAGCGACAAATACCAGTAGTGAAGCAGTCGGAACAGTTAAAACCAAAAACGTCTCGAAGGGCGTGCTATTTGCGTCGATTGCTATCACGGCGCTGGTTGGGTTTGTCGCCGGGACGCGGAGTGACCAGATTATAGCGGTCGTCGGACCAGCCTTCGGCATCAACCGCTCAGCTGATCGACTCGATCTCAGCTCGGTCCAAAAGACCTACCAAACACTGCGCAGCAACTACGACGGCGATATTGACACCGATAAGCTGGTTGTCGGCGCCAGCAAGGGCCTAACAGCCGCTTTAGGCGATAAATACACTGTCTACTTCGACCAAAAAGAGTCCGAGCAGTTTAATAGCGACCTTGACGGCAGCATCGGCGGTGGCATCGGCGCTATGATCGGTCTTCAGCACAACCAGCCAACCATTCTTCAGGTGCTTAAAAACGACCCAGCCGAGCAGGCCGGACTGAAAGATAACGATCGCATTATTGCCATTAACGGTGATACGATGGTCGACAAGACGGTCGATGATGTCGTGGCCAAGCTCCGTGGCAAAACCGGCACGACAGTCAAAATCACTGTGCTTCGCGGCAGCAATAAGCAGACTTTCAGCGTCACCCGCGACGAGATTACCAGTCCAAGTGTTGATAGTGATATCAAGGGCGACGTTGGTGTACTGTCTATATCAAGGTTTGATGACGAGACAGGCTCTGAAGCCCGTCAGGCAGCCGAAAAAATGCTGCAGCATGGTGTTAAGTCGGTTGTACTGGACCTGCGTAACAACGGCGGTGGCTATGTCGATGCCGCTCAGGACGTCGCCAGCCTCTGGCTCAAAGACAAAGTTATCGTCCAGGAGCGTAAGGGAGACAAAGTCGTCGATACATTGTCAACGACCGGTACCCCAATCCTCAACAAGCTACCGACTGTCGTATTGATTAATGCCAACAGTGCTAGCGCCGCTGAGATTGTAGCCGGCGCCCTGCATGACTACAAGGTCGCGACCCTACTAGGCGAGAAGTCATTTGGTAAGGGTAGCGTTCAGACCGTGATCGACATGGGATGGGGCAACACCCTAAAAGTAACTATCGCTAAATGGTACACACCAAACGGCGTTAACATCATGGACGAAGGTATCAAGCCGGACATCAAGGTTGGTATTACTGAAAAAGACGTAAATAATGGCAAGGACGTGCAGCTACAGGCCGCTCTAGACAAGCTAAACAAGCATTAAAGCTTGTGCTTCATAGGGTGACGTAGTAATATATAAGTACTATGGAAGACAATAAGAAAAGAATTTTGTTAGTCGAAGACGATACCGCCCTGGCGGCTGTCTATCGCTCGCGACTTGAGCTGGAAGGCTTCGAGATAAAAGAAGTCAACGACGGTGAAAATGCCCTGTCTGCAGCAGTCAGCTTCAAGCCAGATCTTATCTTGCTTGACGCTATGATGCCGAAGATTAGCGGCTTTGACGTCCTAGACATCTTGCGTAACACTCCCGACACTACTAATATTCGTGTCATCATGCTGACCGCTTTGTCACAGCCAAAAGACAAGCAGCGAGCGGAAGACCTTGGGGCAGATGATTACCTAGTTAAGTCTCAAGTTGTTATCAGTGATGTCGTTGACCGAGTTAAGCACCATCTTGGCGTCAGCTAACCAGCATTTGCAAGGTCTGACCTCGCAAATTACAACAGTCTGACATCGTCAACACAATTTCCACCAAATAAAAATATCCGAGTAAATCTCGGATATTTTTATAATGCTTAGAGGCTATTAGCCAACTGAGACGCGTGTTCGATCAACACTACGACCAGTGAAGTGGCCTTTTTTCACCTTAGCGAAGCTAACTACGCCAGCTTTGGCAGCGTGAATAGTAAAGTTACGGCTGACGTAAGTGCCAGGTCCAGCTATTTTTGTTGAACCAGTCTGACGAACCAAAACTTCACCGGCGTTAACTTGTTGGCCACCAAAGCGCTTTACGCCAAGTCGTTGACCAGCATTGTTGTGGATGTTTTTACTGGAACCACCAGCTTTGACATGGGACATCTATAACTCCTTTAGTTTTTATAAAATCAATCTGTATAATTGTAATTTATATCGCCCCTGATGTCAAGGGGATGGGGCGAGTTTCGTCGAGTGGAGGACGAATCGGCCACTCAGTATATTTGAACCATCGTGTCCATGAGGAGAATCTTGAGGCAAGCCTCAGGAATCTCCTCATAGACAGCGCTAGATTGTTAATGGTTCAAATACACCAAGCAACTGGTTCGCTAGCGCATGACGGAGGTCGCATAGATTATATATTTTAGGGAGCACTGAAAATTAGATAGACCGGATCAGCCACTTGGCACATCTGAAGCATCGTGGCCAACTGGAGAATCTTGGGTCGGACGTCAGGAATCTCCAGTTGGTCAGCGCAGATAGTTAATGCTTCAGATACGCCCAGCGACTGATCCGGCTAGCGT
>JAKDMF010000038.1 GCA_030452455.1 bacterium
CAAGTCTCAGCTGGCCCACCATAGAAATAAGACTCGTCCTCGGATGAGTCTTATTTCTATGCATAGTTGACTAGAACTCAGGACGTGGCTTGGCTCGGCAAAGACACTAGTTCCGAGGTCGCGTAGTACAGCGAAATCGTCTGAAAGTTTACTTTCGAGACGATAAGCAAACAGAGGAGCGAAACGCAGTGAAGCGATAGCTCTTAGTCTGCCCGTCGACCTACTCATTAAGAGTGACTTCTTAGGAAGTCTTTTTGTTGTTAAGATATCTGTATGTATATAAATAAAATTTTAGTTATCGCACCTCGGCACTATATCGATGAACTCAAGCAGTATTATCAGAACGACATGGCACAAATCTCCTACCTAGTGGAGGAGAATTTATATAAAAAGGACCTAATCGAAGAAAGTAAAAAGTTAATAGAGGCAGGATTCGACGGATTCATTGGATTAGTGGACTGGTCATCTCTGTACGCCGCATATCTAAATAAGCAAATTAATAAACCCTCCCCAAACTTGACAGTACTAGCCTCGCTACAGGACAAGTTGCTTTCAAGGGAGCTGCAAATGAGGCACGTTAATTATGACGGCCTAGCCATGAGGCTGAAGAAGGAGATGAACCTAGAGGAGTCTAGTTTTCCTTTATTTTTAAAGCCTCGCAGGGCTGCGATGTCTTTTATGGCAAAACAAATCAGTAGTCTAGGGGAGCTAGCCCTCATCGAGAGTGATCTTAAGATAAAAAATAGTCTTAAAATTAAAAATCGACACTGGAAGCAGCTGTATCAATTCTTGAATTTAAGTCAAAAAATCGAAAACGGTATCGATACGTTTGTGATTGAGTCGATACTACCCGACGGAATACAAGTAACCCTTGATGGATTCTCTCAAGATGATAATATCCATTTTTTTGGCTTCACTAAGTCTGTTTTTCTTCCCAATCGAGTCAGCTTTAAGCGATTTGATTATCCGTACAGAATGCCCAAGAAGATAATGGACAAAGTTTATGCCCATGCAGAGGACTTTGTGAAAAAGTCAAAATTTTCAAATTCTTTATTCAATATCGAATATAAAATTGACCTGGAGGCAAGTGAGTTTGCAATCGTGGAGATTAACACTCGGCCGAGTTCTCAGTTTATGTATGCGATAGGTCAAGTGAGTGGCGTACACCCTCTAGACGTGGCTATCGATATAGTTACGGGCGTGAAGACTAGCACTATCCAGACTGACACGGCGCACGAATCCGCTAGCATATGTGTTTTTCGTCAGCCCGAAGATGCATTAGTCAAAAAACTTCCTTCGAAAAATGATATGAAGTGGTTTTTTGAAAAATATCCAGAAGGCAGATATAATTTCTTCGCTCTAGAAGGAGAAAAACTCTCTCAGCATCCCAATGACTCACATAGCTTTCGTTACGCTGAAGTGGTTATATTGCACCCATCTTCAATGCGTGTGAATGAGTTCGAAGATGATTTGCGCTCTGAGTTTGATTCGAGGATTACGATGGAGAGCGTCGCTAGCTAGATATGATAGCCACAGTTTAAGCTTAAGGGCTTAGTCGATTCGTGCTAGTATATAGCTATGACTAAAAAGAAAATAAACCCACACCGTAAAAGTATCGATTTATTAGTTTCATGGACTGGTTTGCTAGCCGCCGTAGCGCTCCTAGCCGTTTCAGTCGGTCTGTTCTGGGCAAATTCATTTATAGGTAGCCAGATCGAGGAGCAATTATCATCGCAAAAAATAACCTTCCCAGCCACTGGCAGCGAGGCCTATAAGAGCCTGCCGGCCTCAGATCAACAAGCAATCGAGCCATTCGCTGGCGAGACAGTTACAACCGGCCAGCAAGCCCGAGTATTTGCTGATAACTATATAGCCGTTCACCTCAGCAATATCGGTGGTGGCAAAACCTACTCTGAGCTAAGCGCCCAGTCACAGAGTAACCCAGACGACAAAAAACTAGCCGGACAAGTCGACACAATCTTCCGCGGCGAGACTCTCCGAGGTATCCTGCTCAACGCCTACGCCTTTGGCACAATGGCAATGGTCGCGCAGTACGCTGCGGCTCTATCGCTCGTCCTAGCAGTCGTGCTAGCTATCCTAGCTGGTCTTGGTTTCCGTCACGCTCACAAGTAATAAGTATCGCTAGTTAAAATTTATCGCTGGTCCGCCGTGGTATAATAGCTGTAGATAAACACGCTATCATTGTTGGTGGGAAACAGCGACAGCAATATAACTGCGAGATAGTCTATGGAACAACCATCACTGAATCTACTAGGTAGTCGGCTAGCCGATATGCTGAGCGCTGCCAGTGAGCAGCAGCGACTCCTAGATGGAACTGACGGTCAGTCGCAACAAACTCTGCACGTCTCTGAAACGGGAGCTATCCTAACGCATGCCTATGAGCAGCTCCGTAACGCCGCCGAATATACCGAAGACCATCTGCTGCTAACTCACGCTATTCGTCGGTTCTACTCACGGATTTTTATCGCTCGCAATGAGACGTTCGTTGGTCAGAGCGGGGAAGACCTAATCACTGAGCTGACGCTGGCCGGTTACCTCAAAAACGACACTGTGCCGGTCCATGTCGTCCACGCTATCGATAATCTCGCCAAAGAATATTACACGGCGCATGACAATATCAAAAAAGATGCTTGGACGCTCGATGTATTGGCGGTTAATGTTGAGCAGCTACTCAGTAGCGACCTGAAGCGGCGAGTTTTTTCACAGTTTGCCTACGAGTATTTCCTAGATATTGCCGATAAGTCACGGATTGATGATCAACAGTTTGAGGTAGCGCTGTTTGCGGCCGTCCAGCGGGCCCTGCTGAAGTCAGACAATGCCACGATTCGCGCCCTAATTCTAGTTCGCTACGAGCAGGCGCCGTCACTGCGCGGCTACGAGCAGACAAATATCATGATCGATAGGGTGCTTGATCTCAAGTTGACCGACAAGTTGGCTCGATTTGTCCGCCGTCACGGCGCCCCGCTTAAGGTGCTGCGCCAGATGATATATGACGAAAACGACACCAATAATCTTTTGCGCAGCAAAGACAAATTCCTCTCAGCCTATGCCGAGCAGGTCGAAGACGCCTATCGCCAGATTAATACCGTCATAAACTCAGCAATTGTTAAAAGTGTTATATTTCTGTTGATTACAAAAGCCATAATCGGCGTCTTGATTGAGGTTCCGTACGACTACATAGCTTACGGCGCAATACTGTGGATACCGCTGATCGTAAACTTACTTTTCCCACCAATATACATGGTTGTCCTGCGCGGTACGTTGCGGCTACCGGGGTCGAGCAATACCGCCAGTATGTTGCGGCGAATTGAAGAAATTCTCTATAGCAAGCAGCAGTCGCAGTATACCATCGGCACAACTGCCAAGCGATACAACTCGGTTTTCAACGTTCTATACGGAATATTCTTCGTACTTATATTTGGTGGCGTCTCCTGGCTACTGATGTCGATGGGCTTCTCGATACCGGCTCTCGTGATATTCTTTGTCTTCCTATCAACCGCTAGCTTCCTCGGCTTCAGGCTGTGGCTCCAGGTCCGCGAGCTGGAACTTGTCGGCAGTGACCAAAACGGTGTCAGTATCATTCGTGATTTCTTGTACATACCGTTTGCCGCGGTCGGTCGCTGGATGAGTGAAAAATATGCCAAGATAAATCTAGTGGCTATGGTGCTCGATATGGTAATTGAACTGCCACTCAAAACGATCTTGTATCTAGTCCGTCAGTGGGTAGCTTTTATCGCCGCTAAAAAAGACGAACTCTAGGGTTCGTCTTTTTAGTTGCTTAATCGTATCTAAGCTGTCGCAGCTGGCTGAAGCGGTTGCTTCTGGCCAGGTCGCTGGGCGCCGGCCCATTTAGAATCGTCAAGCCAGAGCCACACCCACCAGACAAGTGGCAGGAATATTGCCCAAAGTACAAATGCACCTGATTTGCCAAACTTCAGTCCAATTTGATACATGGCGACGTACATGATAATTGCTGATGCGATATTGATGACTGGTACAAACGCTAGGACTGACCACCAACCGGCTTGGCCACCCATTTCGTATGTGATCCAGTTGTTGTAGACAGGCACCCAGGCTCGCCACTGATCAATACCAGCTTTTTTAAATATGCGACTTATCAAAAATGCACTAACTACGTAGCTGATTGCCACCATAAATAATCCGAACATCATAAACACTACAGCAGCCGCAGCTGAGGCTGCTGCATCGCCGCTGGTGGCTGTCGTCGTCATTTGGTAAGTCTCGGCAAATAAATTCATAAACTCTACTTTCTATTTATATTCCTATACATTTATTGTACCACGCAGGCTCAATCTGTTAAGCTAGGTATATATGAAGATACTATCGGGCAGTGAATTAGTTAGTTTTATCAAGGTGCGACAGGCCAAGCAGGTCCGTATGTTACGACAGGCGCATAAAATTAATCCAAAACTAGCTATCGTCCAAACGGTTGATAATCCGGTTATTGATAAATATGTATCGCTCAAGCAGCGCTACGGCCAAGAGATCTTAATCGATGTTGAACATCATAAAGTAGATCAAGCGGAGGCCAAAAGCTTGATCAACTCACTCAACGCCGACGAATCTGTCCATGGCATAATAGTCCAGCTGCCACTCGAAGACGATACTATGACAGACGAACTGTTGAATCTAGTCGATAGCGCCAAGGATGTCGACGGTCTAGGCGAGAGCGGAACATTTACACCAGCCACGCCAATGGCGATCGACTGGCTAATCGCTGGCTACAATGTAGATCTGGCTGGAAAAAATATAGTTCTGGTTGGTAACGGCCGACTAGTTGGCGCGCCACTTTTTAAACTATGGCAGGCAGCCGGGCGCAAAGTAGATGTTGTCGATGACAGCACAATCAACAGCGCTGAAATAATCAGTCAGGCCGATGTCATCGTCAGCGCCGCCGGCGTACCGGGATTGATCCGAAGTGAAATAGTCAAGCTCGGCGCTGTCGTAGTCGACGCCGGTACATCGAGCGAGCACGGTAAAATACTAGGCGATGTCGCTGATGATGTTCGGGAGCGAGAAGATGTTTCCTTGACCCCGACAGTTGGTGGCGTCGGTCCACTAACAGTAGCGGCGCTATTTGATAACGTTATTCGGGCCGCCCTAAAGCTAGCTGAAACTAAATAGATATTTATAAATCAAGCGCTTCTTTGACACGAGCGACAACTTGTCGTGGTGTTAGGTCAGCCTTGACGATATAGCTGTGAATTCCCATTTCACGGAGACTTTTTGGGGCCTCCTCTTCACCGAGGTTTGTCAAAACGATGACGGGGATATCTTTGCCCCAGTCATTTGATCGAATAACTTTAAGAGCTGCTTCGCCGTCCATTTCAGGCATCTGCAAGTCGAGCAGTATCATGTCTGGTTGAAAAGTCTCCACCATAGCTACGCCGCGCTTGCCGTTATTGGCTAGTTGAACATTGAAACCATCGGCTTCAAACTTCATGCGGTACATTTGATTGATAACTGGATCGTCTTCGATGATGGCAATTTTGGTCATAAGTATTATAATACATTCAAATACTACACTAAACAAGTTGATACAGAAGTTATGCCCAGAAATGTTAATGTTTTTACCGATTTGGTACTTGAGACGGGTCGTGAAAAGCTACCTTTTTTAAGTGAGCGTTACGAATCATATAACATCGAGGATCCCGATGAGATCCTGCAGGCCCGCAAACTAGCGACAGTTTGCTTTACGAACCTTGGCAAAATTTCCAACGACGAAGTCAACCAGGACGGCATTTTGATCGAAGACAAGCTGCTCAGTAAAAGCGAGTTTTTCGGTGTCTTTGATAACAAATCAGCCGACCGAGATATTCTAGCGACGGCCCGTCTGATATGGCGACCGGATACGACAATCGATGAGATGCGCTTGCCGATGGAGCATGTTAATGAGCCGTACAAGACGATGTTTGAACAGTATCGGCCCGGTGGAATTGCCGAGATTGGCTCACTAGCCAAAGCCAGTGGTGCACCGACTTTTACGACCCTCAAATTACTCCGTGGCATGTGGCGATTCGCGGCTGAAAACAATATCGACAAATTTGTCTGCGGGCTCGAGCCGAAGGTTTTCCCACACTACAAAAAACTATTTGGTAGTAGCCTGCACGAACTGACCGATGGCACGATCGAGTTTCCGGGGATAAACGGACAGCAAAAACCATTGATGATTGATGTTTTTCATGGCATGGATGATGTCGAGAAAGATCACGAGCAGTCGGCGCTCGATAAATTGCAACGCTTTGTGGTCGGCAGTTATATAACTCAGGATTTGTCTAAGTAGATCTGTCCCGGCTCGCGTCACCCGCGGCAGAGCTGTCTCAAAACTCGCCTCGGGTGACGCGAGGCGGGGCAGCTCCC
>JAKDMF010000039.1 GCA_030452455.1 bacterium
AATAAGGACCCTTGTGGTCCTTATTTTTTGTGGCTAGGACATCCTGGCGATTTTTTGTTATTATGTGCCGATGAGGCAAGCCGATAAACAAGACATCCTGAAACTGACGGATATATATGAAGACGCCCGGTTGTACGGCGAAGATGTAGGTGTAATAGACTGGCCTAAACCTATCAACGAACTATTTATCCAGGACCTGATTGCAACAAATGAGCTATATTGTTTCGACAGCGAAGATCGTGTGGTAGCAGCGGCTAAGCTATCTACTAATCCTGATGTTAGGATTTGGGGAAGTGAAAATATACCAGCGCTCTACCTGGCTAAACTGGCGACTTCAAGCGAAGTACGAGGCCGGGGCTATCTCCGCCAGGAAATGATACCAGCTATCCAGAACTATGCTGGTCAAGATACGGCGCTTCGACTAGAGTGCCTTGCCGAAAACAGCAAATTGATAAGTTTTTACCAGAGACTCGGCTTTACGGCACTTGGTGAGGCGCAATTTTATTCTGATAAGCAGCTGAGCGATATCACTGTGATGCGTTTTGAGAAACAGGCGTCAGTATAAATATGGATATAGACAAGATCGAGGCTGTAATATTTGACGTCGGAGGTGTGCTACACGAGAATCGTACCGCGGCTACGGACTATCTGTTAGATAAACTTGTCGTCAGCGGAGAGACGTTATCTAACATCTGGGCGGAGTATATGCCGCGACTTGGGTCTGGTCAGATTGATGAGCGGGAGTTCTGGCAATTGGTCAGTTCTAGCCATGGAGTGCGTAAAGTAGATATATCCGAAAACCTGCTAGGACGATCACTGGCCGATAGCCTGAATCCGTACGCAGAAGTCGGCGCACTTGTCGGTAAGTTGAGTGAGCTCGGTATCAAAACCGCCATACTCTCAAATACTATCGAGCCACACGCAAAGGCGCTGCGGGCCGCTGGCCTATATGACAGTTTTGACCTCATCGTACTGTCGCACGAAGTCGGCATGCGGAAACCAAGCATTGATATATACGAACACACACTAGCTGAGCTAATGGTGGCGCCCGAGAAAACCATATTTATCGACGATTTAACAGAAAACGTACAGGCCGCGGCAAGTATCGGCCTGCACGGAATCGTGTACGTGGACCCTATGCAACTTACTCGTGATTTAGGACAACTCATCCCCCAATTGTAACGCCGTCAAGTCGCTCCGCGCACCCGGCTAATATTTTGATATAATTAAGACATGAATCGAAAATGGGATATAAAAGACGATACTACTCGTAAGCAATGTATCGATGAAGTCGTTACGCGAGTCGAAGAGATCGACGGCGACAAGGTCGGCGTTATCGCGGCACAGGATATTATTGATATTGTCGCGGAGCGGCTTGGTCCAGAAATCTACAATAGTTGCCTGCAAGACATTAATAAAATGCTCAGTGAGAAGTTCCAGGACATCGAGACCGGCATTGAATTACTGGAACAAAGGCCATAAGTAGACGGAGAAAGCTTAGTTTGCTGCGCATGAAACGATGGTTGTTGAGGCATCGGTTAATTTTCGTGAGTTGTTTGGCAGTAGCTTTCATCAGCGTCTATACTATAAATATGTCTAGTAAACAGTTAACTGTCGATCAGAAAACCTACCGTCCGCTTCTCAGCCTGATTGCTGACGCCGAAAGTCACGGCAATTATAATGCCTATTTTGGCAATTCTGCTAACAAAAAAATTAAGTTCACTAAAATGACAGTCAGCGAAGTTCTCGACTGGCAGAAATCATACGTCCGTCAGGGCAGTCCGAGCAGTGCTGTCGGGCGATACCAGTTTATCAACTCGACTCTAGCGGGGCTGATACGCGACCAAAAGATTGATAAAAACCAAAAGTTCGACGAGTCAACGCAGGATAGGCTAGCTATAACTCTGCTTGAGCGTCGCGGGGCCATAGCCTATGTTAACCGCGAGATATCTAGACAGGATTTTGCTGCTAACCTGGCTCAGGAATGGGCGTCGCTGCCGATGATAACCGGCAAAGCACCGGAGGATAGCTATTATCAATCGGACGGCCTAAACAAGGCTCTGGTTAAGCCAAAAAAAGTTCTTGAGGCTGTCGATCAGGTTAAAGCTGAGTAGATAAAAACCAGCGCGTGTTTGGCTGATGAGTATTTGACAACAGCTTACACTTGTCAAATATCGCATGGGTGGTATGATATAGACTAATCGCGATAGAATTTATATCGATGTTATGAGGGTTGCTGATAGGCTTGTTGGAGCACATCAGGAGCCCTTATTTATATGGCTCCGTTTGCACATTTATATCGTGATTTGAGGCGGGGTATATGTATGTAATAGTTTTTGCGTATATATATCCCACCTCGAATCCAAAAATCGAGATTAGTAGATTGTCTACTGAGGGAAGTGATAGCAGACTTACTGCTTGTTTGTAGGAGGTGGCCAAATTGGCTACTAAAAGAAAATCACTGCCGAAGTTGAAAAGTTCACTCCGGCATATTCCAGAGTGTGGCTATGTGCCAATGAGTATCGTTCAGGATACACCGTTTGTTGACGGCTACACTGACGAAGAGCTGGCGAATCGAAACGTCAGCGTTTACTCGCACATGGTTCACAATCGGTACAACAGTGATCCAACTGGCAAGATGTCGAAAAACGATCGCTTGGCCAAGGAGCACTGGTACCTCAACAACACCGTTTCACAGTGGAACGTGGCTGTTGAAGTCGGTACGCGTATCAGCGGCCCAGATGCTGAAAAGTTTGCAAATATGCTGACTTCACAGGATCTGACGAAATGTTCACCGGGTCAGGGTAAATATACCCCGATTCTGAACAATGCTGGTGGCATGATCAACGATCCTGTCATGTATCGACTTGGTGAGCAAGAGTTCTTGTTTACTTCATCGGACAGCGACATGCAGCGAATCGCCGAGGATTTCCTCGACGGTCTGCGGGCTGGTGGCATGGAACTCGATGCAACTGTTGATATGCCAGATGTTGGCATGATTCAGGTGCAGGGTCCCAGAGCTATCGACGTCATGCGTGACCTGCTCGGTGAAGAAGACTTCATGTCTGACGAGCGGTACATTCCGTACTACTGGTTCACCGAGTGTGTGAAGGAAGATGGAAAATATACTCCAGCTCCCGGATCGAAGGTTTGGCGCGAAGTGCGACTGCCTAGCGGTGGCGTAGCTGAGATTGCTACACCACGAACCGGCTTCTCGCGCTTGCCAGGATTTGAGACTATCGTTCGCGATGTTTCAAATGTTGGGGCGGAGTTCTGGAAAACGTTGCTGGCTGTTGTGCGCAAGCATGGCGGCGATCATATCGGACCAGGACACACGACACGCATTCCTGGTGGCATTCTGTCGTTTGGCAATGACATGACTCGGGATGGCAAAACCACTCCAGTCGAGGTCTATACCGATGACAATCAGCTCAATCGCATTGTGCCAGCTTCCAAGGAAGCCTGGTACAGAGGCAAGGAAGCGATTGCCCGAATGCGCGCCGAAGGGCCTCAGCGTAGGCTGGTCGGTATTCGCATCATGGGCGAACCACTTGGGTGGTACAATGATGGCTCGATGAGCCGGAATTGGCAGGTTTACGATCGTCAAGACGTCGTGATGTTGCCAAGTGGTACTACCGTTCGTGATGATGGACTCGTCTATTACGCCAACGGTCGAGCCTTCCGGGATTCGACCGGTGATCAGCTGACCAAGTTGCAGGCTGTCCAGATTGATTTTGGGCGACCTGACTTGTTGGGACGTGTCTACGTGCTGCCTGAGACCTCCGAAAAACTCGGTGATGTCACATCGGCATGCTGGTCACCCGAAAATGAAATCAATATCGCCCGTGGCTTTGTTCCGACAGAGCTTTCCGATATTGGTACACATTTGACGGTCCGGACTGAGTGGGGTCTACGCGACGCCGTTGTTGTGCCGATGCCTTACGTGCCGGAAAAGGTCAGCTTCGACAAGTAAATCATCTCGATTTAGATAGGTGCAACCCGCCCCACATTTTTACAAAAAATGTGGGGCTTTTAAATATCCCCAACAAGCATAAAGCTATTGCTAAAATGGTTAAAATATGCTATTATAATGTATGGTAGGAATAATATATTAAGACGAAATCACCAATATTCCGGTATTCGTTTGATAAATTCCTTGAGCACCTTGAAATAATCTAGAATCAAATTGATTCACCACTACGATTCTCAGGAGGAATCATGAAAAAGATTTTTGTGGCTATTATGGCAGCTTTTGCGCTTGCTCTGGCAGGCTGCGGAAGTTCGAATGGCGAAAGCCAGCCAACCGAAGAGCCCCAGTCCGTCATCGGTCAGGATTGCCCTTCAGGTATGGAGCAGTGGCAATGTGACCAATTCAGCCAGATGGCTGAAAATGCTCAAAACGAACAGGAGCAAGCTACCGAGGTTACTATCCCGACTCCGACCGAAGAGCCAATTGACCCCGACAAGGTCTACAAAGGCAGCCTGGATGAGTCACAGGGCATCACCAAGATCAGCGTGGCTTCCATTATGGATTATGATGATGGGGTTAGTATCACGCTCGAGCAAATGGAAGCATTTGCGCACGAGGCTGTTGGCTGTACGGAGAGTAACGATCCGTGCTACGTGGTCCTCAGGATCAATGTCGACAACTATGATTCGTCAGATGATTACGACCCAGCTACCGACCCAAGGTCTGAGCCGGTAATCGACTACGTCAACACATCGGGTGAGACTGTCACGGTTAAACCTTCCAAGCAGGCTCTCGACAATACGAGCTACGGCGAGGATAACGATGGCGATAGTTTCGGCGTTGTGGAAGCTGGCAATGGAGGTCAGTGGTATTACGGCTACCGACTGGACAACTTCAAAAATGTCGAAGACGAGTCATACAAGACTTACTTCGAGAATGATGAGGCTGGCATCGTGTGGGTCCAAGAAAATATCGATTTTTGATACTAGATAGAAATGAGGTGAAAACCGCCCCGGTCAATACGACCGGGGCTTTTTCTTTGGGGCGGAGCTATCAACTATTGTAAAATTATGATAAATATGTTATTATAATACTATAGGAAAATATGTCAAATAGATATCTGATGGTATCTATTTTTATTATATTTCCTGGTGTACCTTAAGAGTATCTATAATCAGTCGATTCACTACTATGATTCTGGAGGAATCATGAAGAAAATCGCAATTGCAACTATGGTAGCGGCCGCACTTGTTTTGACGGGATGTGGCGACTCGAATTCCACAGCTTCGGATGAAAAGCCGTCTGAGGTTGTCGTCACACCATCTGCAAGCGAATCAGCTTCAGATGAAACTGAATGCTCACCTGAGCTAAGCGAAGAGGAGTGTCAGCATCTCGATGATTTGGTTAACGGTGATGAGCCAGTAGAATCAGAAGATTCCGTAGATGATTTCGTCGCTCCGGACATTGATTCGGATGATGAGATGTTCGCTGATGATCCCAATGCGACAGTCGACAACTCTGTCGTGTACCACAGTGATGGCGGTGAGTATGTCGAGTTTGGCACAACTGTCGTTTATCGCGATCATATCGAGACACGGGTTGATCTGGAGAAGTTCAAAGCCGATAAAGGCGAGGAATTCTGTGGAGCAAACGAAGGGAAAAGCTATATTGCTATCCTCAAAACAACCTTGACTAATGGTAAGCCTGATGGAAGTTTGATCCCTTATCAGGACGATCGGTCTATCCCAGTTGTGGAATATGTTGACTCATATGGCGACACGAAAGAAGGAAAGCCTAGTACCACGAACTGGTACAGGGATAATGAAGAGTTCTGGGAGATTCTTGGCTACGATAAAGACCCCAATCCGCATACTGATGGGGTGAAAAAGGTTCGAGCTGGTGAATCTTGGTCGACATACAGTGCCTACTGCATGAGTGACATGAGAGATCTGAGCGAAACTGGCTTTTTTGCTCGTTATTTTACGGGTGACGGAGTAATTAGTGGCTGGGATAAAGGCAATACCTACTGGTCTGTGGGCTGATACTAGATAGAAAAGAGGTACAAACCGCCCCGGTCAATACGACCGGGGCTTTTTCTAATTCAGGTCTAGTTTAGATAGTTGGTTTTTGCGCCAGTTTTCGGTGCTGACAATATCGTTGAATGTATTGATATGAAAACCATCAATCAGGCTGCTCTGATCGGCGATTTGGCTCTGCAAACCTTTGATTAGTCTATCCGGGCTGTAGCCCCCAGGCATGATGAACTGTGTCATTAGCGGTAGGTTTTTGCGCAGGAAACTGGTCGTGTCGCTAATACCAACTTGGCTGACGATGCGGAGGAGTTTTTTGCGCTCAACACTGCCAGGTATGCCGACTATTATCGGTATCTCGAGGCCGGCAGCTTGCATTTCATGTGACCATT
>JAKDMF010000040.1 GCA_030452455.1 bacterium
TGGAACAAAAAATTAGCTTGCTCATTTTTGTTCATTTCCGAAGCGTTGAAGTCTCATATGGTCCGAAGGATCCATAGGAGACATTAAAATCTCTGCTGTAACGTGAAATGTACTAAAACGCGCAGATGAGACATTTATTCTCTGTAAGGTGCGGTGGTTTCATATGGACCAAATTTTGAATGAAATACTTAATGCACCTATATATAGATCACAAATTTCTTAGATTCAGCAAAATTATTTTCGCTTTTCGTAGCGCTAGACGCATGGTGCGAGCAATAATTTACCCTTGTCATATTACCAAAAATCCGTAAATAAGTCTAGACCTCTTGCATGATACTGCCCATCTGAGGCATAATAACAATAAGCGATTTAGGTGAGGGAGGGCAACTATTAAACCACTACATCTGTCGAGGTTTTGGCATCGTCGAATTTGCGAAGCCTCAATCTTGCTGAGTGTAACCGTACTCGGTCTGTATTTTTGGGCTTTTTTTGCTGATGACCTGCACGACCTAGGACCGGCCCTGCTAATAAACGACTGGACAGCTTTACTGGCTGGTGTGACGTTTTTACTGAGCGTCATGTTCTACTTTTGGCTACCTGAGAAATTTAAAACTGGCTCAACCTACATAATATACCTACTACTGGCGGCCACGACTGTCGGCCTAATCTTGTCTAGCGGCGAAATAAACTCACCATTTATAACCGTCTGGATGCTAGTAGCGGTCTTTTCGGCTATCTATGGCTGGCTGGGTGTCACGCCACTGTTACTTGCTGTCATATATTACGCCCTTCAGGGTTATTTAGACCAAAGCCTCTCCAACGCCGACATGCTGTCTATCGGCTTAGCTGGTCTATTGCCGCTACTAGTTAGTTATATAATATGGCATGTCAAACCAGCTAGCCGAACGGATGGCGACAAAGCTTACCGTAAGCTAGCCAACGAGCTATCGGAGACCTCGAATAAGTCTGACATAGTCATCAACGCCATCAGCGACGGCGTAATAGCTATCGATAGCCAGGGAGTTATAGAGCTTATCAACCCGGCTGCCCAGCAGATAGTTGGCTGGGACCAGGGCGAAGCGTTGAAACTAAACTACAAGTCTGTCCTGAAGCTCATCGGCAAGGACAGCAAAGAGCTCCAGCCATCAGTCGACCCGGTTAGTACCGTGCTAGCCGACAACAAGCAGGTCCGCAACGACGACCTGACTCTGGTAACTATGTCTGGTAAAAAACTTATCGTCTCGCTGATCGTCACCCCGATCGGTCAAATCGGCAGCGGTGCGCTAATCGTCTTTCGAGATGTCACCAACCAGCGCAAAGAGGAGCGTGAGCAGGCCGAATTTATTAGTACAGCCAGTCATGAGATGCGCACACCGGTCGCTTCGATGGAAGGCTACCTGGGACTAGCACTCAACCCAGCCACGGCCCAGATTGATGACAAAGCTCGTGACTTCATCGAAAAAGCCCACGAATCAGCCAAGCATCTCGGCGCGCTGTTTCAAGACCTGCTCGACATTAGCAAAGCCGAGGATGGGCGCCTCGACAGCAAGCCGAAAGTGATTGACCTGGCGGCGTTTACCAGCGAGGTAGTAACTAGCCTCAAGCCGCTGGCCGATAAAAAAAACTTATCAATAATATCTGATACTGACAGCAATAACGGCGAAGATGAACCGGGCGAACGACGCCTGACGCCTATCTTTTATGTCCACATTGATAGTGACCACCTGCGTGAACTGCTATCAAACCTGATTGAGAATGCCATAAAATACACGCCCCAAGGCAGTGTCAAAATCGACATTGACGGTGACGAAGACCACGCCACTGTCAGTATCGCCGATAGCGGCATCGGCATACCGACCGAGGATATACCGCATTTATTTCAAAAGTTCTACCGGGTCGATAATACCGACACTCGCGAAATCGGTGGCACTGGACTGGGATTATACCTCTGCCGGAAATTAGCCGAATCAATGTCCGGTCGGATCTGGGCCGAGAGCGAATACAAAAGGGGCAGTATTTTCCATGTTGAGCTACCGCGAATCAGCCACGAAGATGCCATCCGCATGCTCGACGAATCAACCGAAGAGAAGCCGGAAGTCCAATTTGAAGCTAAGGGCGTTTCACTCGAAGACCAGACGCTAGCAGCCACAGCGCCTGAAGCAGCTGTCGCCAGCCAGCCAGCGCCTGCACCCACACCAGCTGAGTACCAGTCCGAGCCGGCACAAGCACAGCCGCAGCCACAACTGACTACACCTCAGCCAGGGGCACAACCGGCCGCTCCTCAGCCACCAGCCGCAGCGCAACAGCCGACTACCCAAATGGCGACACCGCCTCAGTACATAACACCGGCTGCTGCGCCGCCAGCCAGTCCCGAGCCGCAGCCGCAAGCCGGTGGTCCAGTCGCCCCACAGATCCAGCCCGACCGACAGAATACGCCACTATCGGTGATTGAAATGAACCCCTCCCAGTACATGCAAGCTAATCAAAATCAGCAATATCCTAGTCCAGAGTCACAAACTAACCAAGATACGCTACAATAAGCATAAGAAGTATAGTATTTTTAATAACTATTAAGTACAATAGAGGATAATATGACAAAAATTCTACTGGTCGAAGACGATAAAAGCCTGCGCGAAATCTATGGGGTCCGACTCCTAGCCGAAGGTTACGATATCGTGTCAGCTGGCGACGGCGAAGAGGCCTTAGCGCTCGCCATCAAAGAACGTCCAAATCTTATTATTAGTGATGTTATGATGCCGAAAATCAGTGGCTTCGACATGCTCGACATCTTACGCTCGACAACCGAAACCCGCACGATCAAAGTTATTATGATGACCGCTCTCTCCAGTGACGACCAGCGCCGCCGCGGTGAACAGCTCGGTGCCGACAAGTATCTGGTTAAATCACAGGTTGGGATTGAAGACGTTGTCCGGACGGTCCACGAAGTACTGGGCGATGCGCCAGTCGCTCAGGCCGGCAGCCAGAATCCATTTGACGCTGCAAAAAGTGCACCAGCGCCAGCTCCGCAGACTAGCCCGCAACCGCCACAGCCTCAACAGCAACCATCGGCTCCATATCAGACGGCCGCTGCCCAGGCGCCTCAGCCTCAGCCGCAACCAAACCAACCTGAGCAGCCACAATCTTCGGCTATGCCGCAGCCAACAGCACCATTTAGCTCATCGACACCACGCCCAGCTAATCTTGGTGAGCGAGTTATTCAGCCGCTCGACAAGCCTCAGTCTGACGGACCAGACGTATCTGAGATGATCAACCGAGAACTAAGCGGCGAGCAAATCATGCCGACTTCATTCGAGACGCCTATGACTAACGAGACTCAGTCTGACGCTAGTAGTCCTTCACCGACCCCAGAGCCGGCGTCAGCCCCAGCCGACTTTCAACCATCAGCGGCTCCAACCACGCCAACCCCGTCTCAGCCGCCAGCTGAGCAGGCTCCGACTATGCCACAACCGGACCAGCCTCAGCCGCAACCTCAAGCTCCGACTATGCCGACTCCATCGCAGCCACCAGCGACGCCTATACAGCCTTCAGACCAGCCCCAGCCAAGCGGACCGATTCGATATGAGGAAACACCCATTCAGCCAACTAATCAGCCTCCACAAGCTCCTCAGACGCAGCAACCACCGGCTCAGCCAGGATCTTAGATATCATGGACGGTGACGATGCGAGCGTTCGTCTTAATAAATTTATAGCTACCACAACCGGCAAATCACGCCGTGAGGCCGATAATATTATCGAGCAGGGTAGGGTAACTATCAACGGAGCACCAGTTGAGCTCGGGCGACGAGTCAGTCAGGGTGACTCTGTCGAAATCGATAGGCAGAAGATCGAGCGCAAGACTTCGTATACCTATATACTGCTCAACAAACCGACCGGCTATGTTTGTTCACGCCGCAAACAAGGTGAGACTCCGACCGTCTATAGCTTGCTGCCACAGGACTTACAGGACCTAAAGCTGGTTGGCCGACTCGACAAGGACAGCTCCGGAGCAATTCTCCTAACAGATGATGGCGATTTTGCATTTCAGATGACGCACCCAAAATTCTATAAAGTAAAATACTACAAAGTTCGCCTCAACAAAGACCTGGAGCCGCTTCATCAGCAGATGATCGGCGATTTCGGTGTCGACCTACCCGATGGAAAGAGTAAGCTAGGCTTGGAACGATTATCAGACGATAACCGCAAAGGCTGGACTGTCGTCATGAGCGAAGGTCGCAATCGCCAGATTCGCCGAACCTTTATGTCACTCGGTTACACCGTGGTCAAGCTGCACCGAACAAGCTTTGGACCATACTCACTTGGTGATATAAAGTCCGGATCATACCAAACCGTCGATATGCGTTAGGTGATATATTCACTCCAAAATACATCTGTCTGAATATAAATTTTGTATCGTGCTTATGCTCGCAAAACTGTCGTACCTCTGGTATAATTAACCAAAGTTATGGCATCAAAACTACCTACAGTAGCTATCATTGGTCAGGCGAACGTTGGAAAAAGTTCGCTTTTTAATCGTCTCGTCCGAGCACCGCAAGCAATCGTTGCCCGCGAGGCTGGCACAACTCGTGATAGTGTCGTCGGCCGGGTGTCTTTTCGTGATCACCAGTTTTGGCTAGTCGATACCGCCGGTCTTAAAAACCCGGAAGATGAGTTCGAAGCTGGTATTCAAGAACAGATCGACGAAGCCGCTGAAACCGCCGATATGATCGTCGTGGTCGTCGACAGTACTCTCTATCCGAGTCAGCAAGATAAGCTAGTCGCCAAAAAAGCGCTGCGGAGTAAAAAACCAGTTATTCTAATCGTCAACAAAACCGACATCAAAGGCAGCTTGCCATCTGAAGAATTTCGTCGTCTCGGCGTCAAAACTATCCTG
Source organism: bacterium (assembly GCA_030452455.1). Classification (GTDB taxonomy): domain Bacteria; phylum Patescibacteriota; class Saccharimonadia; order Saccharimonadales; family Saccharimonadaceae; genus JAKDMF01. The sequence continues at coordinate 4,892 of JAKDMF010000040.1, forward strand.
CGCACCTCAGCCGAACATAGCAACGGTATTGTCGAGGTGCTCGACGAAATAACCGATCTAATTCCGCCGGCCCAAGAACATATCGAAGACGACGTGCTGCGAATCGCCCTAATCGGTCGACCAAACGTTGGTAAGTCGCACCTATTCAACACTCTAGCTGGTAAACAGCAGGCGCTTGTCGCCAACCTAGCCGGCACGACCCGCGACGTCAACCGCGTCCAGGTTCGCTACCACGGCCAGGTTATCGAGCTGCTCGATACAGCTGGTGTTCGCCGCCAGGGCAAACAAGAGGTCGGTATTGAGAAGTTTTCAGTCCTGCGCACGCTCCAAGCTATCGAAGAAGCTGATATTTGTTTCTTGCTAATGGATGTCAACGAGCTTAGTACTCAGCTTGACCAGCGCCTAGCCGGTATTATCGACCAAGCTGGCAAGGGGATGGCAATTGTCGTCTCCAAATGGGATTCAGTCGAGGGTAAAGACGCCTATACGCGTGATGCACTAGCTCCCAAAATCGCCTACGAATTTAAATTTACTCCATGGGCACCACTAATTTTCACGAGCTCCGTAACAGGCCAGAACGTCTCAAAACTATTTGATATCGCCCTGGAAATCCAGACTCGACGCGGCCAAGAAACTAAAACTCGCGTCTTGAATAATATGCTGCACGACGCCACCCAAAAGCATCCACCAGCTGGTCTGAAAAATACCCACCCGAAGCTCCGCTATATCGTCCAGACCGACACCACACCGCCCTGGTTTGTCATTCACGGCTCCAACCTGAAATTTGTTCACTGGAGCTACAAGCGCTACCTAGAGCGACTAATTCGCGAGACCTACGACTACTCGGGTACGCCGATCAAATTTAGCTTTATCGATGAAAAACAGGTCAAAGCCAACCGCGAGCGAGTCAAAGCCGGCAAAGAACCTGTCACCAAAGCCTACAAAAAAGCCAAAGACGCCGAACAAGACAAAAGTAAAAACCCACCTCAGTAAAGAGGTGGGGTACAATATTTTGTACGGTGCTACACCATATAGCGCCCACGACCGTCCAGTTCAATGCCCTTAAGTCGATACGTCCTATCGTCGACACGTATCAAGTTATTGTCAACGGAGTCGCCGCGATAACCCTTATCAACGTGATCTGAGCCGGACAACTTTGTGTAATGACAAACCTGTGCGGTGCTGACTCGAGCATCGCCATAGACCCGAGCGTTGTCATAGACACGAGCGTTGCCATGAGCCCGGGCGCTGTCATAGACCCGAGCACTGCCAAAGACCCGAGCGTCGTTATAGACCCGAGCACTGCCATAGACCCGGGCGTTGTCATAGACACCAGCGTCGTTAAGGACCCCAGCATTTCCAAAGACCCGAGCACTGCCAAAGACCCGG
>JAKDMF010000041.1 GCA_030452455.1 bacterium
TTTCACCGCCACTAACCCTGGCGGGCTGAGCGGCGTCTGATTCCTGAGATTTATCTCAAGATTCTGGCGCGCTCACCGTGGCAGTGGAATGGGCGCGGTCGAGGGCTCGGGGTTGGAGTCACCGTTCCCGTCGTGCACCGGGCGGCGACCCACTACCCGCTAAACACCGAAAATAGTACTGAAAAGTCGAATAAAGAAACTGATACCGCCCTGCATAAGACCACCGATAAGAGGGCTGGCTACCATCACTAATAGGAAGATTAATATGATACCAAACTTTTCAATCATCTCCATGCCGCGGCGGGCAAACTCCGGCGCCAGGGCGTATAAAACCCTCGAGCCGTCGAGTGGTGGGACCGGTAGGATGTTGAATATAAAGAAGCCTAAGTTAACTGATATAGCTAACATGAAGAACTGAGCTGCTAGCCCACTTATCGGTGTTCCGATCAGCACGTAGACCCCAAAGAACACAAAAGCCAGGACCAAGTTGGTCAGTGGTCCAGCTATGGCGACCAAAGCCGCGCCCCACTCACCATACTTCACCCGAGTCGGGTTAAATGGCACCGGTTTGGCGCCACCGAAGATCGGGCCACCACTGATAGCTAGGACTATCGGCAGGATTATAGTTAGAAATGGATCGATATGCTTCAGCGGGTTCAGACTGAGCCGACCGAGGTGTTTGGCGGTGTCGTCACCTAATATATAGGCGGTTAGTCCATGCATCACTTCGTGAAGCGTCATAGAAAAAAATATAACCACCAGAACGATTACGATTTGCAGTATATCAATACTCATTAGTAACTATTATACATCAGCTTGACGCTAAGGTTAAAAAGAGGTAAACTAGTACAGATTAAGTAATAAAGTAAGTGGAAGAAAAGTAATTAATTCATATGGCAACTCGATGCGAACTAACCGGAAAAGGTAAACAATTTGGCCACAACGTAAGTTTCTCTCTTCGACGTACGAAAAAGGTTTTTAAGCCAAATCTTCAGAAGAAGACTTTCATGGTAGACGGTCAAAAAGTTACTATGAACCTTAGCACCCAGGCAATTCGTACCTTGAAGAAAAAAGGTATCTTGACGAACGGCGCTCCAACAACCAAGTAGTATTTACTACAAACTACTTATTAAAAAGCCTTGAGACAATCAAGGCTTTTTAATTTATACCGATCAGCTCGCTCTTATGAACGAGTGACTTCAATAACAGTCATAACCTCAGGTAGATTACTCGAGGCTTTGAGCTTATACTTTGGCACCGTCTCAACTGGAGCACCCAACTCACCGGTGAAAGTCTGAAGGCTGTCTTGTGGCACCTCATATGTCAAAGCTGTATCAGCGTAATGGACTGGAATAACTGCCTTAGGCTCAATTGAGCGCGCCAAGGCGGCGGCTGATGTCGCATCTAGGGTGTAGCCTGATCCACCGACTGGCAGGACTAGGACATCAACGAGACCGATCTCCTCCAGTTGCTCCTCGGATAGCTTAGCGTCGATATTACCGAGCACAGCTATTTTAACGTCACCAATTTCAATTCGATAAATGGTTGAGCGCATGGCGTCCTCGCCACTGTCGATATGTCGCTTAGCCGCAATGCCCTTGATCATATAGCCGGATAGTTCGTACTCACCGGGACCTTCGATACAAAGTTTCGCTTCAGGACTACCGAGGGCGAACCGAGCTTCGGTCGCAATCTCGAGAGAGTCTTTAATTGCCTTATCTTTTAGACCGACGACCGATAGCTTTGGGTCAAGCACGATTGTCGCCTGCTTAGTGACGACGTGGATTGTGTTTCCGCCTTTATATTCGATTTCAAACATATATTTCTCCTTATTCTGACTTATCTAGGATTTTTTCAGTATCAATAACGACACGGTGCTTACTTTTTATGACGCCAGTCAGGAACTTGTCCCGAATGCTAAACCGATAATAAAAATCATCGTACGGCATCAAACTATAGTTAATCTCTCGCCCCTCATGCTTCTCGAGCTCCGAGACGACAGATTTTGTCTTGGCGGCCGAAACGTCACCGACTAGCAGCAAATCAACTGGGCTATTGGGCTGCGACACGAACACACCAGATAGAACGGCTAGCTTCAAGCCCTTGAGCTCTGATAGTATAGCCGTAATGTCGTCCTCGGTCTGCTTCTGGTTGGCAGGTAGCGCCATCTCTGTCATGTCACCATCGCCGAAAATCGCCCGGAGCGGTACGTAGTATTCGTATCGCTGGTTAATTTCATAATACAGCTTGTTATCAACGTTATTATTTTTGATAATGCCGACCTTAAGCATATTAGCTAGCTCGCGACGGACAGAGTTTATCTGTTCATCAATTTTACGAGTTATCTCCCGAACGTAAAAAGACTTACCTGGATTGTTTAGGAATAAATGAAGTAGTTTAACTCGTGTTTTTGAACCAAATAATGCGTCAATCATAACTCTACCTTGAATAACTTTCGTGTCATAATAATAGCACATTTCTTACTCAGAGGCGAGCTCCCTGTTTAAATATAGTTCAGCTTCAGCTAAGCTGAGCCAATTAATGAACTTGTTTCGTTTCATCCAAGTTAGCTGGCGCTTAGCTAGTCGCCAGTCGAGCGTTATAAATGAGCTGACCAGTTGCTGGTGAGTGATATCGTCACTGGTGTACTGGCGAACTAATTTATAGATATTGCCGGTCATAGCCTCATTATCCCAGCCATACTTTTGGCCGGCGGCTATTGCCTCCTCAATCATCCCCTGATCAAATAACTGGGCGGCTCGCTGCTCAATCCGCTGTCGCAAGACCTGCCTATCTGTTGTAATGCCTACTATTATGCAATTCTCAATCGGTTTATTTCGTTTATTTCCAACAACGTTTTTTCGTTCAATCGCCCGGATTAGATAGCGTTTATTTTGGTCATTTTCCGGAATTGTTATGTTGTTTTTAGAACAATATAATTGCAATTGCTCAGTGGTCATCGACTCTAATCTGTCACGACCTGCTTGGTCATAGCCACCACTAAACGTATAGTCAAGCGTAACAGCATCAACGTACATGCCACTACCGCCGACTAAAAATGGCGTCTTATTCCGACTCCGTATTTCTTTAATCTTCTGATTAGCGTACTGCTTAAAATCAGCTGCCGTAAACCGATCGCCGGGCTCAACTATATCGAGCCCCCAGTGCTTAACTAGGGCTTGATCAGCCTGACTTGGTTTAGCCGTGCCAATATCGAGGTCCTTGTAGATCGCTCTAGAATCAGCACTAATAATCTCACCGCCATATTGCTCGGCTAATCTCATAGCCAGCGACGACTTGCCACTAGCGGTCGGGCCGATGATTACTACCAGCGGTCGCTCACTCATAAGCTAGCCGGCCGCCACCGAATATCTTTAAAATTACTGACGACACCATCGAGACATTTTATATCATCAGCTAAAAGCAGCTGTTCCTGAACTTCCGGCCCGCCGGGAAAGCCCCTGGCTAGGCCGCCAAACCTGTTAACCAGCCGGTGCCACGGCAAATCGGTTGGACCAAAGTGAGCCATACCACCAACCACTCGAGCGGCATAGGGGTGTCCAGCCATAGCTGCCACGTCACCGTAGGTCGTTACCTTGTCGATCGGTAAATCAGTCATGATAGCGTAAACTTTTTTACGAAAGTCTGGATCAGGCGCCGCCATAATCGCCTACTTCAGGCTCTGCAAGTACTCGGCTAGCTCATCAAGTGAGACTTTAGTCTCCTCGTCCCGGCTGCGAACACTGACCTGTCTGGCCTCTTTGTCCTGCGGACCGACTATCAGCTGAAGTGGAACTTTTTTAGCCGTCGCTTCACGTATTTTCTTGCCGAGACTTTCATTGCGAGCGTCACGACTAAAGCGCAGTTCGTTATATTTAACTGGTGTCATCAACACTGTCGAGGCAAGAACCTGCTCAACCTCATCGACGTAGTCCAGTACCGTATCATTAATTGTCAGAATCCTGATCTGCTCTGGGGCTGCCCAAACCGGGAACCAGCCAGCGGTATGCTCGATAAAGACACTCATAAACCGCTCGACGGAGCCCAGCAGTGCACAGTGAATCATAACTGGAGTCTGGGTCGAGCCGTCTTCATCGGTGTAGCCGAGCGAGAAGCGACCTGGCTGGACAAAGTCGAGTTGAATAGTCGCTACCTGGTGCTCGCGACCAATTGCGTCGGTCGCCATAAAATCAATTTTCGGACCATAAAAGGCCGCTTCGCCGTCTTGCTCGAAATAATCTAAATTATTAGCAATAACTGCCGCCTTCAGCTGCTCCTGGGCGGAGCCCCAAAGATCTTTTTCTCCTAGGTAGCCGTCGCCGTCATCCCGGTAGCTAAGCCGAACTCGAAGCTTCATGTCGATGGTGCTATAGAGCTTATCGGCCGCCGATAGCAGGCGGTTAATTTCGTCCTCAATCTGGTCATGACGACAGAAAACATGGCTATCGTCTTGCGTTAGCGATCGGACTCGATTCAAACCACCAAGCTCACCGGTTTTTTCGTCGCGGTAATCTGTCGTGGTCTCTAGGAATCGAACCGGTAGGTCGCGGTAGCTGCGCGGACTTGAGGCGTATATCTGAGTGTGATGCGGGCAGTTCATCGGCTTCAGGGCCATTTTGTCACTAGTTTCTTGGCTCGTAACCAAGAATAGTTCGTCACCAAACTTAGCCCAATGGCCCGATGTTTCATATAGATCAGTCTTGGTGATATGCGGTGTCCAAACTTTCTGAAAGCCATAGCTCTGACGAAGCTGGTTGGAATATTGCGCCAGGACATCCCGCAAAACTGTGCCCCGCGGGGTAAACAGTGGCAAGCCAGCCCCGACTAGTGGACTAATCGTATAGAGGTCTAGTTCTTTACCAAGGCGGCGGTGATCGCGCAGCTTAGCCTGCTCTCGCCTCTCGAGATATTCATCGAGCTCAGCCGGCTCGTTAAAGGCCACGCCGTAGAGACGTTGCATCTGCGGTCGATTCTCGTTACCGCGCCAATAGGCACCGGCCACTCGCAGGAGCTTAAAGACGCCGACTTCGTGGGTATTAGCAACATGCGGGCCGCGGCAAAGGTCAGTAAAGTTGCCGTTAGTATAGAAGCCAACCTCGTCAAGCGCACTATCGCCATCGGTGATAGTGCCCATCTCAGACTGATCAAGATCACTGGCAATGGTTGTACCAGAGCGCTTCAGGTCATTCAAAAGCTCTTCCTTATACGGTTGGTTAGTTTCTTTGGCCCAAGCAATCGCTTCGTCAATCGGTAGCGTGAAGTGTTTAAATTCTTGTTTTTCGGCAATAATCCGGCGCATTGTCTTTTCAATCTTGTTGAAATTTTGCTCGGATACTTTGTGATCGCCGAGATCTATATCGTAGTAAAAGCCATCGTCGACCACTGGGCCAACGCCAAATTTAGCCTCGGGCCAGATTCGCTGGACGGCGGCGGCAGTTATGTGAGCTAGACTGTGTCGCATGGCGTATAGGTTGTCTTGGTTCATGTGATCCTTTCATTAAAAATATATCAACTCGTTGATGTAATTTCAGGTCGTCTCGGGAATGAAAATTGATTTTCATTTCGCTCGTCTCACTAAAATAATAAAAACATGCAATCTATGATTTTAATATAGTATTAAATTCACTAATTGCATGTTTCGGGCCCGGGATATCCAAGGCTGTTCCACCGAAATCTTTTCCTTTTCTCGTTCACGTTATCGTACGTCACGATCTAGCCGACGAAGCTCAGCGGGTGGTTAATCCACGTCAATGCTTAAACTTTACTATATATAAGCCTTTAAGCAATTGCAACAGATGAGGTATATCTGGTATTATAAGTATCAGCCATGGACCCTTAGCTCAGTTGGCTAGAGCGCGTCATTGACGTTGACGAGGTCGGAGGTTCAAGTCCTCCAGGGTCCACCATATT
>JAKDMF010000042.1 GCA_030452455.1 bacterium
GCGGAGGGACGTGTCCCCCCTAAATTAATTGAACAGTTTTATCGAGCTTTTTGTAGCTATCGAGGGCTGCCTTGGCGGCCTCTTGCTGGGCCGATTGCTTACTAGGGCCTCTGCCCTCGCCCATCAGCTTCTTGCCGACCAGGACGTTCAGCGTGAAGATCTTATCATGGTCAGGACCAGTCTCATCAACGACCTTATAGAGCGGCGTATGTCCATCTATTCGCTGGGAGACTTCCTGCAGGTACGACTTGGGGTCACGCCAACTGCCAGATTCGAGAATACTCGGTAGCTTGGAGATGATATTGTCGTGAATGAATTTTTCGGCTTTATCATAGCCAGCCTCGAGATATATCGCGCCCGTCACAGCCTCGAAGGCGTTGGCTAGTATTTGCTGGCGAGCTCGGTCAGAGCCGTGCTTTTCGCCCTTGCTCATCCGGACTAGCGGCTCGTAGCCCAGCCTATCGCCAGCTGCGCCAATACTCTCAGTTCGGACCAGTGAGGCGCGCCAGCTAGTCAAAACACCCTCCGGCTCTTCGTAATTTTTAAACAAATAGTCGGTCACGATGAGTTCCAACACGGCGTCGCCAAGAAACTCTAGTCGCTCGTTGTGTTCCGAGACACTTTTTTTGTGTTCGTTGACGTAACTTCGGTGTGTCAAAGCCGTAACTAGAAGCTGAATGTTGTTGAATTCAAATCCTAGGTGCTGCTTTGCAAAATCTTGATATGGAGCCGTGGGCATTCCACTCATTACAAATTCTCCTGTCTTATTCTTTTCATAGCTAGTAGCATGATCTTGCTTATATCTTCGTACTCAATTTCGTCCAGTGCGTCGTGGAACGAGAACCAGCGTATATCGTTCATCCAGTCTTCTTTTTGGATGTCGTCAGTATCACCGAGAGCTTTGACCAGATATATTTGGGTCGTCATCAGGACTAACTTATCGATTCGGCGGTACCTAAAATGTATCTTACCAAGCCAGCCAAATGACTCCGACTGATGAATTCCAGCCTCTTCACCGATCTCACGCAGAGCCGTCTCAACTGCAGTCTCACCCTCTTCGATATGACCTTTTGGAATAGTCCAGCGGTTTTTGCCGTCTTGGATAAGTAATATTTGGACCTGTCCATCAACTCGGCGAAAAACTATACCGCCGGCCGTTGGTTCACGGACGATTTCCTGGATTGATGGTTTATGTCGATTGAAGTATTTTTTAAATCGATCAAACTTAGGCGCTGATGTCATCTGTCTGTTCCTCAACAAGAGTCCGATACGCCGTGCCTAGTACGCCGTTAATGAACTTGCTTGAATTATCGGAACCAAACGCTTTGGCGAGCTCAACCGCTTCATTGATAGCTACCTTTGGCGGCACTTTGTCGCCGCTATGGAGTAGCTCATATAGACCGATTCTTAGGATAGTTCGGTCAACTCGAGCAACTTGTGTCAGCGGCCAGTCTGGTGCAATCGGCTGTAGCTTACCGTCTAAATCATCTTGGTTTTTGATAACTCCATCAACGATAACATTCACAAATGATGTATCATCGATTGATTTTTTGTATCTTTCAAGATTGCGGGCTAGAATTTCTTCAACATCAACAGTCTTGTCTTCGGACTGAGTTCGAAACTCGTATTCATATAATGTTTGAAGTGCGACGATGCGTCCTAAATGTCGATTAGAGGCCATGCGTTTGATTCTTTCTTGTTATTTTGGTTAGGCTTTTGGTTTTCCAGTTTCGCGCTTAGTAGTGCGGACCTTGACTGGTGAAGTTCCGTTCACTCGTCGTGCTAACTTAAGCTTCAAATGACTGCGCCGAAGGCCAGTCTTTCGGGGGCTCGTCTGTTTTTTTGGCTGTGCCATGTAAAAGTTCTCCCTTTCAGGTTAATAATAAATACTTAGTCATTATTATAAACGAAATAGCTCAGTTTCACAAACTTAAACTACAATATTAACCAGTTTTTTTGGTACGTAAATTATTTTTTTGATTTCACCGTCGGTTAGGTGACGCTGAACATTGTCTAATTCAGCCGCAATTTGCTTAACATCATCCGGGTCAGCATCGGTCGCAACCTCGATAGTGCCGCGTAATTTACCATTGATTTGGACCACGATGGTGATCGTATCACTGACCAGGAACTTATCGTCCCAAGTTGGCCACCCGGCGGACTCAATTGAGGTTTCACCGCGGAGCTGCTCCCAGAGCTCGGCTGCAATATGCGGCGCAACTGGCGAGACTAGCAGGCAGAGTGTCTCGAGAGCCTCGCGCCAGGCTGCGTCTGAAAAGCCGTCAGTCTTGAGCTTATAGAGTTCGTTAACATACTCCATGAGTCCGGCTATAGCCGTGTTGAAGCTCAGTCGGCGATAGTTATCGGTCACCTTCTTGATGGTCTTATGCTGCAGCTGCCGGACAGCGGCATCATTTTTAGACTGAACATAATCAGCCTCCAGATACTCCTGGCTGAGCGTCCAGATACGATTAAGGAAGCGGTAGATTCCAGCAATACCACCCGAGCTCCAGCTCGAGTTTTCATTTATTGGACCGAGGAACAGTTCAAAAGTTCGCAGTGCATCGGCCCCATAGCCTTGATCAATAATATCGAGCGGATCAACCACGTTACCCTTTGATTTGCTCATCTTGGTACCATCTTCGGCCTGGATTAAGCCGTGGTAGACTAGTTTTTTAACTGGCTCTTTGAAGTCCAGTAAGCCCATGTCGTGGAAGACGTGCGTCCAGAATCGAACATACAGCAGGTGAGCCACGGCGTGATCGCCACCAACGTAATAATCGACCGGTGCCCAGTAATTAGCCAATTCTGGCTTCCAGGCCTGCTCAGCGTCCTGTGGATCGGTAAAGCGCAGCAAGTACCAACTCGAGCAGGCGTAGCCATCCATGACGTCAGTTTCACGCTTGGCTGGCTGGCCACAGCTAGGACAGGTGGTATTTACCCAGTCGGTCTGGCGAGCTAGTGGTGACATGCCGTCACCCTTTGGCGCAAAGTCCTCAACTTCTGGCAGCATGACCGGCAAATCGCTCTCAGGAACCGCGACAGCGCCGTGTTCTGGACAGTGAATGATTGGAATCGGTGCGCCCCAATAACGCTGACGGCTGATTAGCCAGTCCCGCATTTTGTAAGTAACTTCGGCTTTGCCGACACCACGACTTTCGAGCCAGGAAACGATTTCTTCGCGGACATCACTAGTCTGTCGGCCATTAAAGGCACCGCTATTTACGAGGCTGCCTTCACCGGTAATTATGGCCTGGCTGTCGCTTGAGTTCTCGACAACAGCTACGATCGGTAGCTCGTATTTTTGAGCAAAAGCGTTGTCACGCTCATCATGAGCCGGAACAGCCATGACAGCACCTGTACCGTAGCCGCCCAGTACATAGTCGGCCACCCAAATGGGCATCTTTTCGCCATTGGCTGGATTGATACCATAGGCTCCAGTAAAGACACCGGTTTTTTCCTTGTCGTCACTCTGACGTTCGATTTCAGTTTTCTTGACAGCGCTAGCGACGTAGTCTTTGACACTATCAGCGGCCTCGCGACTGGCGAGACTGAGTGATAGCGGATGCTCTGGAGCTAATACCAAGAATGTCGCACCAAAAATGGTATCTGGTCGGGTTGAAAATACGGTGATTTTGTCTTCGCTAGAGTCGGTTTCAAAATCAATCGAGGCACCTTCACTGCGACCAATCCAGTTCTCCTGAGCGGTTTTAATTTTATTTGGCCAATCGAGATTATCAAGCTCTTCAAGTAGAGGATCAGCGTAATCAGTGATACTAAAGAACCACTGCTTCATAGACTTTTTAATAACTTCCGAGCCGCAGCGCCAGCACTTACCCGACTCAACCTGTTCGTTCGCCAGCACGGTTTTATCAACTGGGCACCACCACTGCAAAGATTCGTTTTGATAAGCCAAACCACGCTCGTATAACTTGGTGAATATCCACTGGGTCCAGCGGTAGTATTCTGGATCGGAGGTATTTAGTTCACGACTCCAGTCGATACTGGTACCCATTCGCTTTAGCTGATTTTTGAAGTTAGCAATATTTTGCTTAGTGGCGACACCCGGGGCAACACCAGTTTTGATGGCATAATTCTCAGCCGGCAAGCCAAACGAGTCCCAACCCATCGGGTTCATAACATTTTTGCCGTGAGCCCGCTGGAAACGAGCAATCGTATCGACTATAGCGTGTTCAAAGGCGTGACCAGTGTGCATACCAGCTCCGCTGGGGTACGGGAACATACAGGAAACATAGAATTTATCAGCCTCAGAGTTATCGACCGCTCGGTAGCGACCAGACTCTTGCCAAATATCTTGCCACTTCGGTTCAATTTCAGATGGATTATAGCGTCTCATATATCTAGCTATTATATCAGATTGTGTCTATCTATTACAGGGGTTAAGACTAAGCAAATTTAGAAAAGAATTTGTTCTTTTCGGCTTTCCAGGCGTCAGACTGTCGGACTAGGTTATCCTGTTCAGCGGTTGTCCGCAGAATAATCTTTAGGGCTTCTTCGACATAGATGCCTGTTTCCGAGCCCTTGCCTAAGATAATTGCACCCTCTTCGAGCACCTTGTGAGCAAACGCTCCGGCCTCGAGCGACGTCTTGAAGCTCTGCACCTGGCAGCCGTTGGACTTAGCGGCTGGCGCGAAGTATCTTTCAGCTTCATCACCGACGGTTATAACCCAGGCGATAGCATTTGGGTCGCACATTTTACCGAGTTTTTCATGCTCAACGGCTGATACGGGACCAAGCTCATTCATACTACCCATGATTAATATTCGCTGCGGTGCCTGGAGCTTATATAAAGTCTGTATAGCGCACTGGGCAGCTAGCGGGCTGGAGTTATAGGTATCATCAATGATAGTCGTGCCCTGAACACCCGGCAGTAGATTCATCCGGCCAGCCACCGGCAACACATCAGCCATGCCACGGGCGATTTCGTCTTTACTCATTCCGAGTTTGACGCCAACAGCGGCCGCACCGATAACTGGTCGGATATTGTGCTCACCGACGACATTAACCTGAACGTCGACAGCTGTGTCGAATTCCGGTGCAATTAAGTTACCCTGGTAACCGTTCTCTAGTGTAAAGTTCTCTTCCTCGAATCGGTACTCAGCGATACCACTAGTTCCGTAGGTCGTGACATTGGCATTCGTCAGGTAGTTGGCGTACTTGCCTTCGATATCGTCGCGGTTAATTACAGCCATTTTAGAAAAGTTAGCTGCCTCAAGTTCTTCCTTGGCAACAGCCGCCATATCGCCAAAATGCTCCATGTGCTCAGCTGTTACGGCGGTAATTATAGCGATATCTGGGTTAAGATACTCAGCGAAACCCTGGATGTCGCCGGGGTGATCGGCGCCCAGTTCCTGAATGATAACATCAACGTCAGCTGGACGTTTGATGCGCTTACGAGCGGCACTAAAAACCTTGAGCCATGAGACGACGCTCCGAACATCGAGCGGATAACCAACCCCTAAAATAGCCAGCGGCGCACTCATATCAGTGTTGTGGTTACCCTCGTGAAGCCGGACTCGGTATTTGCTACTTAGAATAGTTGCCGTCGCAACCTTGGTGCTAGTCTTCCCGACACTGCCAGCGACAATGACTAACTTAACTTCCGGGTGAGCTATGAAGTACTTACGGACGTACTTCTGGAGTTTGTTTTTTATTATTTTTCGGAACATGCTTAAGTCTAGTTTAGCGCACTAAGCGCTATTAAAAAAGAACCTTGGTTAAAATCTAAAATAATATCGTGGTGGCCGTAGCGGATTCGAACCGCTGACTTCTTCGATAGTCACAGGAGGGGCC
>JAKDMF010000043.1 GCA_030452455.1 bacterium
CCGTAGTGACGCCAGCGCGGGTGACGGCACGCGGGGCAGCGCCCAAAATGTTTCGTCCGACGAAAGCATTTTAGGGGCGGACGTGCCGGCAGGACCCGCGAGTAGCGACCTACGTGCCAGTAGCGCCGACGCTACTGGTGACGACGGGAGCGGTCGGGCTAACAGCCCCGAACAATCAATCGCTCCCATTTCCCAGCCACGGTGAGCGCGCCAGAATCTTGAGATAAATCTCAGGAATCTGGCACGGCTCAGCCTGCAAGGGTTATTGGCGGTGAAACGGACACGATCGACGGTCCGGCTGGCGCTAGCCTAGCGACGACGGAAACGATCGCTTTGACGCCGACCCGCCTAGCCTGTGACTTATTGCCAGCTGCTCGGTCGTGGCTGGTTAGCTCCAGCACGCGGCAGCCGATAGCCAGCCGGCAGGTCGTCACCAAGCTAATTAATTAATGCCATCCGCCATACATATGTCCGACCAACTCAAAAATTATCTAGCTACGACCCAACTTACTAGTCTAGTTAATATCTAATTCCTTTTACCTAGACTGAACAAATAATTACGGCCGGGCTAAATCGCCGTCTAGGCACAATACCTATAGCGTTAGGCTGTATGCTTACTACGCTAGCCGTTTCACGTGGTATTTTTTACTCAAAAAATCTTTCATAAAGTTATTGACACAAGCGTCTTAAACCCATATTATAGGGGTAGTTCCTGAGTAAATAAATTATACAGGGACCAAAAACAAACAGCATATTAAAAAAACTCCACACAGAAAACAACCACTCCTCGCAGGTGGTTGTTTTTACTTGTTCAGGCCACTATTGTTGGTCCTAAAAATTAGTAACAAAAGTGCCCGACATAATTCGTCGGGCACTTTTGTTGGTGGAGCTGCCGGTTGCGATTATTGATGCTCCGCTATTGGGCTAAAGCCCTGTCGCTTCGGCTAAACAATGCTTCCTTAAAGTGCCACTGGCACTTTTCGCCCTTCGGGCAGTACTCGGAGCTCTTCAAGGCAATGAAAAACCCCAACGCTCCTGGTGGAGGTTGGGGGCTTTCATTGGTGGAGCTGCCGGGTACTGCCCCCGGGTCCGAAAGGTAACAAAATACTCATCTACAGGCATAGTCTATCTTGAAGTTTTTATAACTAATTTTTCTAAAAGACAAACACAAATAAAAAATTAGTTAGGCGGAAAAATTTCCTATCGATCGGCCGCTCCGCTCGATTCGACAGTAAGTGACAAAAATATAACACCATCTATACCTACGTCACCTAACGTATAGACGATGATTACAGCTTAATTAGGCTGCAATTGGCGCAAAAGCTAGTTTTGGAAGTGCGAAAGCACTCTTCAAGCTAGCAACTGCTGATGCAAGTTTGTTTGCAATTAAAAATATACGTAACGTGTATTTTCGACCTGCTAAGTATTCTGTTAAGTTCCTTCCGTCGAAAGCTGTGTCAGCCCCAACACGACAATACATATTATACTTTATATTGCGCCCTACCGCTAGTCATGCTTAACTAAATATATGGTAGCGCGCATTATGTCAGTTGCACCAATCGGATTTGAGGCCTCTATTATCGAAGTTGAAGCCGACAGCAAGAAGGGACTCCCCTCCATTCAGATCGTCGGCCTTGGCAATAAGGCCATCGACGAGGCCAAAGAACGTGTCCGCAGCGCTATAACTAACTCTCTACTCGAATTTCCGACTAAAAAGATCGTCATTAACCTGGCACCGGCCGAATTACCCAAGGATGGCACCCACTACGACCTACCGATTGCTCTGTCAATTCTAGCCGCCTCTAGCCAGCTCCGACCTGAAGAGACAGCTCAGTCGGTCTTTGCCGGCGAGCTTGGCCTCGACGGTAGCCTGAGATCCATCAAAGGAGCTATTAATATAGCCGAGGCTGCCAAACAGGCTGGCTATAGCCGTCTGTACCTGCCGAAAGTAAACTCGGCGCAGGCTGGCTTGATAAGTGACCTCGAGATAATCGGTGTTACTTCGCTCAAACAGCTCTACCTCCATCTGAAGCAAGAAATGATCATAAAACCGGCCCAAGACACGCCTACTGTCACCCGAGTGGCCCCGAGCAGCGATTCAGTCACTCTGGACCACATCCGTGGCCAGGAGCAAGCCAAGCGGGCCCTGACTATCGCCTCGGCTGGTCGGCACAATATATTGTTCCATGGCCCACCCGGTACCGGCAAGACGATGCTAGCCAAAGCTTTGCTGGGTCTGCTACCCGAACTGACCGCTGAGGAAATAATCGATGTCACCAAAGTCCATAACCTATCCGGTGAAATTGATGGTCAAATTATTACCGAGCGGCCTTTCCGGGCGCCGCACCACACCGCCAGCCGAATAGCTATCATCGGTGGTGGCGATAAACCCAAGCCGGGTGAAGTCAGCCTAGCCCACCTAGGAGTTTTGTTTTTAGATGAATTGCCAGAATATCCACGCTCGGTACTGGAATCACTCCGCCAGCCAATCGAAGATGGCTATATCAACATCAGCCGCTCCAGCGGCCGGGCCAAATACCCGGCTAATTTTATGTTAGTCGGAACTATGAATCCCTGCCCATGCGGTTACTACGGCGATCCGGACCGCGAGTGTAGTTGTAGCCCGAGCCGGATACTGGCCTACCAAAAAAGGCTATCTGGACCGCTGCTCGACCGAATTGACATGATGGTCAGCGTCCAGCGAATCCCCAATAAGCAACTAATTATCGCTAATACGTCGAATAATACACAACAAGCTTATGCTAAAAAAGTAATTCAAACTGCTCTAACTAAGCAACGTAACAGATACAGTAGTAGCTCATATTACAACAGTATGGTAGCTAGTAAAGACACCACCAGGTACACGCCGCTACTGACAGAGTCTCAGGCTCTGCTCGACGCAGCCACCGAAAAATTGAACCTCAGCGCTCGTAGTTATTTCAAGATTATCAAACTAGCGCGGACAATTGCCGACCTAGATGATGCGGAAAGCATTGAACCAAGCCATGTCGCCGAAGCCCTCCAATATCGGAACGAGCCCTACTCTATCTGAAAGGTGTTGAAATAAGTCAGATTATCTGATAAAATCAACAGCGAGTATTGCTCAAAAAAATATTCTAATCTAAGGAGATGGATAATAAGTAAATCAGTTCGCATCAATGAATCAATTCGCGCATCGGAATTACGTGTGGTTGACTCTAATGGAGAACAGCTTGGTATAATGACTCGCGAAGAGGCGTTAAAAGCTGCCGAAGATGCCGGTGTGGATCTCGTCGAGATCTCCCCTAACGCAAATCCGCCGGTTGCTAAAATCATTGACTGGGGTAAATACCAGTACCAAAAGATGAAAGAGCAACAGAAGAATCGCAAAAATGCTAAGTCAAGCGAGCTCAAGCAAATGCGATTTGGACTCAAGATTGGCTCCGGTGACCTCGATATCAAATTGCGAAAAGTCCGCAGCTTCCTAGAAGCCGGACACAAAGTAAAGATTATGATTTTCTTTCGTGGTCGCGAGATGGCCCACAAAGAACTTGGCTACGTACTGATTGAAAAAATCGCATCAAAACTAGAAGAAGACGCTATCGTTGAGCAAAAGCCTCAGATGGCGGGACGAAATCTGAGCATAGTAATAAGGAGTAAATAATGCCAAAGTTAAAAACGCACAAAGGAACGGCTAAGCGCATCAAGCTAACCTCAACTGGTAAGCTAACACGTCGTCGATCTCACGGTAATCACTTGCTTTCAAAAAAGAGCAACAGCCGTAAACGAAATATCAATTCCAATGCCCAGGTCACAGGATCTATGGCTCGGAACATCAAACGATCACTAGGAGTTAAATAATGCGAGTTAAACGAGGCGTCACAAACCACGCTAAGCACAAAAAGATACTTAAAGCCGCTAAAGGTATGCAGCACAACCGAACACGCTCATACCGACTAGCTAAGCAAGCCGTTATCCGTGCTCTCCAGTACCAGTACCGCGATCGCCGCAACAAAAAGCGCGACCTACGTGGACTATGGATTACTCGTATCAACGCGGCTGCTCGCGAAAACGGCACCACTTACGGTAAGCTAATCGCTGGTCTGAAGCAAGCTAACATCGAACTAGATCGCAAGATCTTAGCCGAACTAGCTGTTAAAGAGCCTAAGACTTTTAGCGCCGTCGTTAAAAGCGCTAAAATCGCCTAGTTTACTCCAATCTAGTACCATCACAAACACAAAATAAAAAAACTGCTCGAACTCGAGCAGTTTTTTTGTTAGGCAGTCCGTCTGTAAGCCGGGTTCTGTCGTGGATGATCATCTATCTAGCCCTACAGTTGCCTATAGGGTCGAGCGGGTATCGATCTACGGACGAACAGCCCTTTGTGTAGATCTCCTTGCAGCTAGCAGGGTTTACCTTTCATCTATGTCACCATAGACGACTGTGAGCTCTTACCTCACTCATTTCACCTTTTCCCCCGCACCTCTTATAACTCGATTAAATCTGGTGATAATCTAGTGCTAAAAGGTACGGAGGTAGTTTTGTTTCTGTGGCACTTTCCCTAAAGTTACCTTTGGTCGCCGTTAGCGACTGCTATGTCCGATGCTGCCCGGACTTTCCTCCCAGTATAAATACCGGGCGATCATCTAACGAACTGCCTGAATTATATTGTACCATGAAGCGACCGGTCAGATTGTAGCTTGCGGAGGTTAACTATCTTTTTCTGCCTTATGCTCGTCAAGAACTTTATTAACCATACTATCGGCCACTTGATTAAACTCTCGTTTGATATGTGAAAAGATAACTTTATCGAATTTGCTTATCAGTTTTTGGATTTTTTTGTGAATCGGCCATAGCTCGCGATTTTTTATTTTATAGATACCGTTCATTTGATTGACGACCAGCAAGCTGTCGACCCTGATATCGACTTTTCGAGCCCCGAGCGCCAGAGCTTTTTCCAGACCAATCATCACGCCGTGATATTCGGCTTGGTTGTTGGTGGTTATACCGAGGTAAGTACCCCCCTGGTCAACGACTTCATTTTCCCGGTTCATGATGACATAACCGGCCGAAGAAGGCCCTGGATTACCCCGTGAGCCGCCGTCAGTATAGACAATATAGGCATCGGGTTGCAGCATTTCTTTGTTACTGTCGGCCATTTTTCTATCAGACTGAGTCAGGTCATAATTTTTGATGATACCAAGTAGCAGTTTGGTTGATTCGGTCAAAGTTATCTGAGCAGATTTTGTTTTGGCATGCCAAACGTACTTATTGTATTTACCGCTGAGCTTGATGCGACTCTGCGGTCTTTCCAGCTCCACCATGTAAAGGACCAGTGTATATTGAGTGTTTTTATCGTCCGGATCGAGATAAGTAAAGACGTCCGATAGTTTCGTGGTACGAGCCTCCAGCGAAGTCTCCTCTTCAACATATCGGATCAGGGCATCGTCGGGCTGCTCACCGTAGAGCACACTGCCTCCCGGCAATTCATATTTGCCCTCAATTGATGGTCGGCCACCTGACCTTTTTAATAGAAGTAAATGATCGCCACGATTTATGATTGCCCGGACCGCAACTTTTTGCTTCATACCGCTTATATCCTTACTGTTTACGTTTATTATATACGAGATAAGGTTGTTTTGCTATCAAAAAGTCCCAAGGTTACTACTGTTGACGCTAGATATTCCCCGCATATGTGCAAGGTGGGTCTTCGCAGTATAATTCCACGGAATTATACATATTGAAGTCCCGATCGTTATGATATTAGGAAAATCATAATGCGCCTAGGTAGTCCTTGGGACACTTCTTATTATAACAC
>JAKDMF010000005.1 GCA_030452455.1 bacterium
TAGCTTCATCAGGTCGCCTTCTCGGAATAACGAACCAGCTCGGTTCTTCGCTCGATGAAACTGTTACGTTCACTCGAGTCGAGTGAGCCAAGCAACACCCCAGCACGAAATGTGCTGGGGATTTTAATTTGTATTTACATAGATTAAGTATATAATATAGACAGACTACAAAAGTTGTAGTGGATCTTTGGAAGAGGAGATAGACCATGGCGTTTTTCTCATGGATTTTTCTGACGGCCGCGACAGCCGTGGCTATTTTGGTCGGCAGCTGGCTGGCATCAGCAGCTCCTAGGAGGCTTAATTTTGACAGGTCGGTCTACATAGGACTCGCCGCCGGCGGCATCCTGTCGATACTCGGCGCCCTGACCAGCATTACAGCCCTGTTAGGTTTAGCTGGGATGGCCATTTTTGGTGGCATCATCGGCTTTGTCACTACTGTAGCGCTAGCCTGGGCTATCCATCAGCCGTGGACATCTAACGTTCGCAACTGGTTGAATTATGGGCAGTCAAGTCGCAAGACGAATCAACAGCAGAATTATTGGCAGAATCATCATCAGCCACGCTACGATGGACAGTACCCGCCACGACCCAACAACCCTCCGACCAATCCGACTGACCCCAAGAAGCAACACCCTTGGCAGTAAGCCACTACACCCCAGGTTTCGGCCTGGGGTTTTTCACATCCAAGCCGACTGCAAAACAGCAAAATATAAATGACACAAAATAACACCTCTCAAGGTGAGACCTTATGAGGAGTGGATTGGGGGGCAAATAAAATACCCGCTACCGTTTAAGGGTAGCGGGTGGAGCGAAGAGCGCTCGGATGCTCGCCGGAGCTCTGTCGCGCCAGTCAGTCAAACACCCAGTTTTTGGGGTCTTGATTGTAGCGTTCGATGCCTTCAAGCCAGGTCGGCTGAAATGAATCTCCCTGCCACCGGGGCTGGGGGTATTTCATGCGCCTAGCTATTTCTAGCTGGCCACGACCTTTGCGGACGTGCTTTTGCAGTTTGCGGACTTGTGGTCCCGTCATTCGGCGCCAGGTTGTGGCGTCGTCGCCCAAGTATAGCAAGCTGGCACCATCGATAAATTCTATCTCCCGGTACCAAAAGGCCTGACAATCTGGACATTGCCAGACGACTCCGAAGTGCGCCACTGCCCGGTTGCGATTGACGTCAAATCGCCGCTCTTTTTCACAGTCGTGGAACTTAGATCCGAACATGATGATTCCAATCTATTGAGCTTTGCAAGGATCTGGTAATGTTCGCTGAATCGCACCCGGCGGGCTGATATCAGGTTGTGTAATTATATAATAATCATAGGTTGTATGCAATATATCATCCAAAGCACAGACGGTCGGAGCTAACTAAACTAAGTAGCTTAGCAAGATGGTGGCGATACCAAAGTAGATCGCCATACTGATAATGTCACAAACTGTCGTAATCAGCGGGCCTGAAGCAACGGCGGGATCGATTTTGATCTTGCGCAGGATAAGTGGAATCGCCGAACCAACCAGTGTACCGACGAAGATCGACATTGATAGTGACATACCAGCGATGACGCCGATGATGGCTTCGCCTTTCCAGACGTAGATAATTCCCATCAAGACAGCACCACAGATAATGCTGGTGGTCAGGGCGGTGACGAGCTCTTTCATGAAATATTTATGCAGGGTTAGCTTCGATATGCTGTCGTTGGCGATACCTCGGACCATGATGGCTAGAGCTTGAGTACCACTGTTACCAGTCGTACCAGCCACGACCGGGATGAAGGCGCCGAGGATTGCAACCTGAGCGATAGTTGATTCAAACTGGCCGATAAGTGAGGCCGTCAGCATGCCAAAAAATAGCAGTAATATTAGCCAGGGCAGTCGCTTCCAGGCACTGCGAAAGGCCGGGTCGGTAATTTCCAGGTCGGCCGCGGCGGCTAGTCGTGAATAGTCTTCGGCCGCCTGCTCATCGATTAGGTCGACGATGTCATCGATCGTAATAATACCGAGTAGTTTGTCGTAGTAGTTAACGACCGGTAGGGCCAATAGGTTGTAGTCTTTCATAACTTCGGCGGCGTATTCTTTGGATTCGTCGGCCTTAACGCTGACAACATGCTGTGGCCCAAGGTCGCTAACGGGACGGTCTTTGTCGGCTAAGATGAGTTCTTTCATGGTCGAGACCCGGATCAGTTTATCCTTGTCGTCGGTCACGAAGATGTAGTAAATGGTGACGGCGTCTTGGGCTTCGCGCTTCAAAACTTCCAGCGCTTCGCCGGCGGTAGTTTTTTCATGGACGGCTATGAACTCGGTCGTCATGATACTACCGGCGTGATCTTCCTCGTAGCTCAGCATGCCGCTCAGCTCCTGGGCAGACTGGCGGTCCATCAGGGCCAGGTAGTTGCTAGCTTTAGCGGGGCCAAGTTGGCTGAGGACGTCGACGGCATCGTCGGCGTGCATTTCCGAGAGCACCCCGGCACCGTACTTAGTGCTGAGTTCGGGCATGTAGCGGACACGGTCGTCGAGATCAAGACTTTCAAAAAGGTCGGCGACTTCATCTTGGGTGAAGTGACTATACAGTTTGTGACGGGTTTTGGGGTCGAGGTCGAAAAAGTATTCGGCCTGGTCGCGGGGGTGGAGTTCGCTAAAAGATTTTTTAATTTTGGTTCTATTGCCAGTCCGGGCGGAGCGAGCTAAGTTTTTGAATTTGCTGGTGAATACTTTTTTAACCGGTGTCATAGAACCACTCCTTTATATTCAGTATACCGTATATCGACCTAACGGCTGATTTTTTTATAAAACGTGACATAATGTAGTACATAAGCGCTATAAGTAAGGACCTAAAAGGAGCGAACTAGTTGTATGCAGTCAAAAGATAAACCCATTATCAGTATCAGTCAGCTGACGAAGCGGTTCGGTTCGGTTGTCGCCCTCGACGAGCTAAATATGTCAGTTCAAGCCGGCGAGGTTCATGGATTTCTAGGCCCAAACGGAGCTGGCAAGTCGACGACTATTCGGGTCCTGCTCGGGCTACTTAAAAAGACCAGTGGCGAAGTGACGCTATTTGGCCAAGACCCATGGAAAAACAGTGCCAGCCTGCACAAGCAGTTAGCCTACGTGCCGGGCGACGTCAACTTCTGGCCGAACCTAACTGGTGGCGAAATCATCGACATACTCGGCGAGCTGCGCGGCGGACTGGACGAAGCTCGCCGAGCTGATTTACTAGTTAAGTTTGAGCTCGATGGGTCAAAAAAGTTCCGCACCTATAGCAAGGGCAATCGCCAAAAGGTCGCCCTTGTCGCCGCGCTAGCCAGTGACGTAATGCTCTATATTCTCGATGAACCAACTAGCGGACTCGACCCGCTGATGGAGCAAGTTTTTCAGACGGAAATTCGCGCCCTAAAAGATCAAGGCAAAACTGTCTTGCTGTCGAGCCATATATTGAGCGAAGTTGAGGCGCTTTGTGACCGTGCGACCGTCATCCGCGAGGGCAAAGACGTGGCGGTTTATACACTGGCCGAACTAAAAGCCGAACATGCCAACCTTGAAGCGCTATTTTTGAGCCAGTACAAGGATAAGTAAACGCTATGTGGACCTTGATTAAACTAATCCTCCGCCGCGACCGAGTCAAGCTGCCGGTCTGGATTGGTGTTATAAGTCTGTCGCTACTATCGATGATACCGGTCCTGCAAAAAACATATGGCGACCAGTCGTCAATCGATGTTTTGTATCAGACATTTAGCGTTAATCCAGCCGGACTGTTTCTGACCGGACCAGTTGATGCACCGACTTTTGGTGCCTTGGTGACAATTGAAACGCTACTATGGTGGGGACTAGCGATCGCTTTCATGAGCACGCTACTAATAGTCCGCCACACTCGGCATAACGAAGAAACCGGCGCTCAGGAACTACTGCTATCGGGCCAAATCCGCCGCTCCTCGAGTCTCGCGGCGGCTTTAATCGTCGCGGTTGCGGCTAATATCGTGATGGGTCTAGTTATCGGCGGTGGTCTAGTACTTATAGCTGGTGAGTACTGGAGTCCGGAGCATAGCTGGCTGTTCGGGGCAGCGCTCGCGCTGTTTGGTATCGTCTGGTCAGCCATCGCGGCGGCTGTGGCGCAGCTATTTGAAAATACTCGATTGGTCAATGGCGTGCTGGCTGGGCTAATCGGAATCGCATTTGTAGCCCGGGGTATCGGTGATTTTATGGGTAAGGTTGGCAGCGACGGGTTACTGCAACCGGCTTGGATTAGTAGCCTTAGCCCGTTTGGCTGGCTCCAGGCGACGCGACCGCTGACATTTCCAGACTGGTCACCGCTTACAACCTCGCTAGCTGTGGCGCTTGCGGTCTCAGCTGTCGCTTTCCTATTACTAGCTAGGCGGGATGTTGGCATGGGACTAGTGCCGGCGCGAAAGGGTCGAACTCGGGCCAGTAAGTTTCGCCGGACTGGACTTGGACTAACCTGGCACCTGCAGCGCAACATCGCCTTCGGTTGGCTGGTTGGTGTCTTGGCCATGGTGGGCACGATAGGTATCATGACACCAGAAATGACCAATATCTATGACAGCTCCGATAGTATAAAAATGCTAGTCGAGTCGCTCGGCGGCCAGGGGGCATTAATCCCAGCTTTCCTATCGGCTATGCTAGCCATCATAATATTGATGGTGGTGGCCTATGCCCTGCAGGGGCTGGGCAAGCTACGCGACGAGGAGTCGTCGGGACACCTCGAGAGTTTACTAGCGACCAAGCTATCTCGCCGCCGCTGGGCAATGCTACATATCGGCACAGTTGTCGTGACGAGTGTCATCATGCTGGCTCTGACTGGTTGTGTCATGGCTCTTGGCGTAAATCTGCTGACGGATATTGAGGTTAGTGTCGCCGAGTATACTTTAGCCGGACTGTCGTATGGGCCGATTGTGCTGCTATTTGCCGGGCTCTATCTGCTGCTGTTTGGCATCGTGCCGCGAGTGGCTGGTCTTGTGACGTGGGCCTACTTTGGCGTAGTGGTGTTTATGACCTGGCTGGCGCCGGTTATGGATATCGACAAATCGATCATGAATATATCTATTCTGGAACATCTGCCGGCCTCGCCAGCCGAGGACATCAAGCTGGCGCCGATGCTGTGGATCACTGGAATCGCACTACTGCTAGTAGTAATTGGCTTTACGGCCTGGTCACGACGGAACCTGATTGAGCGCTAAATCAGGACCTCGTGTATACTGGTATTCAGGATATGAGCAAAACAAAAACAGACGCACCAAGCAGTTCACTACGAGACTATATCCGGCTGACTAAGCCGGGCGTCTTGGCCGGTAACGTCATCACAGCTGTCGCCGGATTTTTCCTGGCTGCGGCCGGTGATGTTAACTGGCTGACATTTGCGGCCATGCTGGTTGGTATCACGCTGGTCATCGCCGCCGCCTGTGTTATCAATAATTATCTGGACCGCGATATCGATGCTGTTATGGAGCGAACCAAAAACCGTCCGAGTGTTCGCGGCGACATACCGGGCTGGCACATGGTGTTGTTTGGCACGGCTCTGGGTGTAATCGGTACAGCCATACTGGCTATTGGCACTAACTGGCTAACCGTCGCTATCGGCCTGCTTGGATTTATCACCTATGTCTGGCTCTACGGTGCCTGGTCGAAGCGTCAGTCGGTCCACGGCACACTAGTCGGCGCGATATCGGGCGCCTTGCCGATCGCTGGTGGCTACGCCGCGGCAAGCGGGCAGTTTGATATTGGCTTAGTGATAGTCTTTTTGATAATCTTTTTCTGGCAGTTCCCGGAGTTTTACTCGATATCTATCTACCGACGCCGAGAATACGCCGCCGCTAAGGTGCCGCTGATGTCGGTCGTCCACGGCGTCAAATCGACTATCCGCCAGATTTATATTTACACCGTGCTATATGTATTATCGACTGTCGCCCTCGTACTGACCGGTCACGTCGGCCTGATCTACCTGATAGTCATGGGCGTGACGGGTCTTTACTGGATATATCTTGCTAATATTGGCCTCACTACCAAGCAGCCTGAAATTTGGTCGCGGCGAATGTTTAAATTCTCAATGTACGCCATTTTGATCCTGTGTTTGATGCTCTCGGTCGGCCCTCTGTTGCCATAATTGGCTGTCAAAAAAATTGATATATCAAAACCATGCCGCTTATGGTATGATTTGCCTATATAACCATAGGAGGATATATGATCGCGAACAATACAATAATATGTATCGCAGTCGGCGCTGGGCTAATTGGCTTTGCGTGGTTCTTGCGACTAGTCTGGACAAAAAATATTAAATCTAGCGAAGGCTGGGCTGGATTCTTCGGCGTAGTTGGTCTTATTTTGGCAGTGATGGGTTTTGCAACTACTATCATGTGGCCATACGGCGGAGCTCCATTCGAGTACGCTAACATCGCCTT
This sequence comes from bacterium, assembly GCA_030452455.1. GTDB lineage: Bacteria > Patescibacteriota > Saccharimonadia > Saccharimonadales > Saccharimonadaceae > JAKDMF01. The sequence continues at coordinate 6,403 of JAKDMF010000005.1, forward strand.
CGGAGAGCCAGCCGCAGTCTTTGGCGCACTACTTCTCTTTGCCGCCGTTTACTTGTGGCGCAATCGTCAGCTATTTGCTAGTGATGCAGCCGCTGATGTCAAAAAAATGCGTGACGAAGTTCAGCAGGCGCTAAAGCCAGTTGCAATCTTTGTATTTATCGCTGGTTTAATGATGGCCGCTCTAGCAATGTCTTGGATTCGTTTCCAAAACGGTGCGGCACCTGAGGAAGAACCAATCAGTGGTTTGTTCCACGCCATGCCAATTGTTGAAGCCTTGTTCCTGTTCGCACTCTGGGCTATCACGGCTGTTGGCTGTCTAGTATTCCCATGGGCGCTTAGCAGCAAGCGTGGTAAGTTGCGCCAGGTTGTGATCTCAACTTGGATCATCGCTGGTGTTATCTTCGCCGGATTTGGTGCACTAAACTTCTACACCCATATTGGTATGTTCACAAATATCAATAAGGGAACTCACTACCGAATCTAGTTTCGGCAAACGTTCATAAAGTAGTCCGGGGATGCCCGGGCTATTTTATGTCTAAGCCTATTTGATGTATAGTGAATTTAATATGAGAGATGGCAGCATGGAGCACGGGGGATCTCGATACATATTAGACGCTGATAAAAGCGATGATGAAAATCTAGTTGATGGTCAGTTTGTCGAATGTGATAGTCCGGAGCAAGACCGACGTGACAAGTGGCGAAGTCGGGTTCGACGCTTCATGGGCGGGGCTGCCCTGACTGGCACTTGTCTGGCTGGGATCGGCGCTGTCGATATCCAATATGATATTGATCGCGGCAAACGCGAAGTAGCTAACTCAGTGCCAATCTTGCACACCATCTATAAGGCCCCGCTTGGTACGGCTGAGTCCGAGGTTGCGACCGTCATAGCCACTGGGCTAGGCACACGCGATTCGTCGTATACAGCTCACCTGCTGACGCCATATCAAGCGATTGGCAATGTCTACGCTATGGAGTATAGTAACCGCGATATTAATATCGATGATTTGACTGAGCTGCTAAAAGATCAGCTCGAAAAAGACGGTATCAAATATGTCGTGGCCGACGGGTTTAGTGCCGGAGGTCCGATATTAGTTGGTGTCATGGCCGAGCTCAAAGCTGAGATGCCGGAGATTGATGTCGTGTCTGTCATACTCAATAGTTCACCGGTCGGTAAGGACAGCCTGACTCGGCGGAGCCGTGATGCGGTCGATGTGCTGCAAAAGCTGTTACAAGTAAATCCTGATTTGATGTATTCGGCCAAGATCCGTTTGGCAGCGGAGATATTGGCGCGCCACGGCGACTACCAGCTCGATCAGTTCCCGTATATCGACACTGATGAGTTTGTCGACTTGTCAAAGCGAATGTATAAAACCAAATACATCAACCCGCATAAAGCCAGCGGCAGCCTAGTCGCCTCGCAGTATCGTTTTCTGGCAGCTTATAACGTCAAGCCGAGCTTTAAGCAGCTAGCGGCTGACGACGACAAGATGATGGTGTTTTATACGCGGGCAGCTGAGGCTAAATACGACACAGTGGTCGATGTCGATAGTAGCGAGGCAAACGCCCAGCAGCTAGCTGATGACTACGACCTGCCATATTCATCGGTCCGAATCGATGGTATCGGCCACGCTAATCCCAATAGTCGAACCGATCAATATAACGATGCGACCGAGGAGTATATCATACCAGATATTGAACAGCGGATTGGCGCCAGCCAGCTCCAAGAGTATATCGACAATCTAAACCAAGGTATCAGCAGTGATTTAGGTGACCCAACTAACATACCGACACTTCCGGAAGGCATAGAGTGATATAGTAGCTGTAGCATGGGCAACAAACTACTGGCTAACAATCGATTTTATATACTCAGCTTTTCGATCCTGCTGAGCGTCATGGTGTTTGCCTGGCTCCGACTAACTCTAGCCGACAACCAGCTTCTTATCATGCGGACTCAGCAGATATTTGGGCTGCTATCGATAATTTATCTATATGTCGCTCTGGCGATATCGCCAGTTGCAGCAATTGTCGGCAGCCAGCGAATCAAGCCAATTATCTTCGCCCGGCGATCGATCGGCGTGTCGGCTTTTTATTATGGCCTGGCTCACACGGTCATAGTTTTTTGGGGACAGATGGGTGGATTTAGCCAGGTCGAGTATCTACCAGCGCTATTTATATGGTCACTAATTGGTGGCACTGTGGCAATCGCCATCATGTTTTATATGACCATTACCTCGACCGACTGGTTTATCCGAGTCATGACTTATCGCTGGTGGAAGTTGTCGCACCGACTAATCTATATTGGCGGTATCTTAATATTGCTGCATGTTTGGTCGCTTGGTACGCACCTAGTGTCGGCCAGCTGGCAGTTCGCGCTGCTGGGCTCGCTAGCAGTTTTGGCAGGTCTACAAACGGTCCGGGTAGTAAAATTTGTCAATAAAAAATGGCAACTGTTTAACCGGGATGAATCCGTCGTTGTCGGTATCGCCGGCTGGGCAATTGTCGTCACGCTGGTAGTCCTGACGCCGAGCGTTGTGCCGAATTATCATAGCCGACACACGGACTCGTCAAAGACTGAAACGACTAATATCCATAAGATGATGGGGCACTAATCATGAAAATTTTATATGGTGGTTTGCTGCTTGTAGGATTGGTCTGCTTGGCTACCGCGCTAGCGCCGATTGCCAAAGCCCATGTTTTGATTGTCGACTCAACTGATTCAAAGGGAGCTATCTTGCACATTAATCCGAATGACAACCCAGTAGCTGGTCAAAAGGCGGCACTAATCTTTGACACCGACAAAGATGTATTGGCCAAAAATAGTCGGGTCGTAGTCGATATTAAAAGTGACGAAATAGCCGTAAGTGATAGGGTCGAGGCTGAGGTCGAAGGGCCACTGGCTGTGGCAGAATACACCTTCCCGTCGCGCGGCGTTTACAAACTAGCTTTCCAGGTTATGTCGGGTGATGAAACGATGACATTTAACTACACGCAGCGTGTCTCTCGTGGTATCGATACGGGCGCCGCTGCTCAACCTGATTATGAATGGGCTAAAATATTACTACTGGCAGGCGGGATCGCCATGGCGATGCTATTTATAATAGCTTTTAATAATCGCCACCAGATCCGCCAACAAAGCAGTTTCTAGAGGCCGTGCTATACTGAGTTTAACAATAAGCATTAGTTTTATATGGGAGTAATGTTATGAAGTCAGTTATCCAAAAAATAGTCGTCTTTGGCGGTGCAGCGACAGTGCTAGCCGCACTTATCGGCTCGGTCGCCGAGGCCCACGTCGTGGTTAAGCCGAGTGAAGTGCCAACCGCTAGCTACCAGACTTTTAATGTCAGCGTGCCAAATGAACGCCAGGACGCTACTACTAAACTAAAACTAGTCATACCAAAAGGCGTCGAGAGTATCACGCCAACCGTTAAGCCTGGTTGGGATATAGCTGTCGGTAAAAGTAAAGACAAGGCCGAATCGGTCAAGTCGATTACTTGGAAGAACGGATCAATCGGTGAGGGACTGCGCGATGATTTTAGCTTTAGTGCCAAGACAGCCGACGAACCAATCGAGTTGCAGTGGAAAGCCTACCAAACCTACCAAGACGGTACGACTGTCGCCTGGGATAGCGCCGATAGCGCTGGTCACGGCGGCGAGACCGGGCCTTTTTCGGTCACAAATGTTGTCAGTGAGCCAACTGACCAGCCAGTTGCCGATACGAAATCTGACTCCTCCATGGCGCTCTATATCGCCATCGCTGGACTTATAGTTAGCTTGATAAGTATCTATTTTGCAACTCGACGACCAGTTCAGAATAAATAATTTATTTGCTAATAAGTTAAGAAGGAATATACTGTAAATATATGCAAGCTGTAGTTTTACTAGCAATCCGATTGGTACTGACGATTACGTTTTTGTACGAAGCTCGATTTAAATTCAAAGACATCAAAAAGTTTGCCAAAAACGATGGACTACCGGTGCCGGTGGCGGTATTTGTAGCGGTGGCAGAACTGGCCGCTGCCCTCAGTATGTTTAGTGGTGTACTAGCTGTTTGGGCTGGCTTAGGCATAGCGTTGCTGATGATTATTACGATCTGCCTCCATATTTTTAAGTGGCACAGTCCCTACTGGGCCAATAAAAAAGGCTGGGAGTATGATCTATTGATGCTAATTTTAGCCGCGACTATCGTCGTCTTTGGAGCCGGCCAAATAGCACTGCCAGCGCTTATATCGTAAGTTATTCATGTGTAGTATAATAGCGCTACACGACATATTGTCATAATGAAGAAAAAATCTCATACACCCACATCAGCCAAGGAGAGCAAAGGCGCCATTATAGCGGCTTTTTCAGCCAACGTTGGCATAGCTATCGCAAAGTTCATTGCTTATACTATCACCGGCTCGACCGCACTACTTGCCGAAGCGGCTCACTCCGTAGTTGATAGTACCAACCAAATACTCCTAATCATTGGCATCAAGCAGTCCAAGAAGAAGCCGACCAGAACTCATCCGTTTGGTTATGGCCGAGCTCATTTCCTATATGCCTTTATGATATCGATTGTGCTGTTTTCGCTCGGTGGTATGTTTGCCGTCTACGAGGGCGTCAGTAAAATTCAGCATCCAGAAATGATAAATCACCCGATAGTCGCCTACGCTGTGCTGGTTATTGCTGCCTTACTGGAAGGATTTGCCTTGCGCAAGGCACTCAGTGAAGCTCGGGGTTTCAAGCCAAAGAGCCAATCTTGGTGGCAGTTTTTGCAACAGACCAAGTCAGTCAACCATGTCGTGCTAGCGCTGGAAGATTCAGCCGCTCTGGTCGGCTTGTCGTTTGCGGCGATTGGTATTACGTTGTCGCTAATTACCGGCAACCCAGTCTGGGACGGTATTAGCACGCTATTTATCGGTGGACTGCTGGTTTGTGTGGCATTTATATTGTTCCGAGAGGTTAAGTCACTACTGATCGGTGAGGCAGTCGGCTCGACCCAGGAGCGCCGTCTGCGTGAGATTATCCTCGGCGTCGAGGGCGTCACTAAACTAGTTGATCTGAAGACTCTCTATACCGGTCCGATGGAGCTATTTATCGCTATGAAGATTATCGTCGACGAAGAAGATAGCGCTCGGTATGTCTCCAAAACAATCGACGAAGTTGAGGCCAAGATTCGCAAAGCCTTTCCGATCGCTCGGCTGATATATGTTGAGCCCGATCTCTATAAGACCAAAAAGCAGCAGTTAAAATCTGACACTGCTATCGAACAATCGATCAAAAAATAAATAGCGCACCACAGTTTTAATTTGTAGTGCGCGCTTAGTTATTTTCTATACCGCCTCGATGAGGGGTAAAACGACAGGTTGTTTTGACTGCAGGTGTACATGACAAGATGGTAAACTCCAGCTAGTGACAACATCTGATTCGCCTGCCTGTACTTCCGACTACTTGACTGGCCACTTGCGCAGCAGTCGAACGTAGTGGAGGGCGACAAAGACGTCGATACCGACGGCCACGACCGCAAAAGCGGTGACCATCATAGTTGTGAGGTCCATGGCAACTCCTAATCTAGAAATGAAAAGAACTGACCATAGTGTAGCCTATTTATGTATTTATACGAAACTTTAAACGTTTCGCAGCTTGAGCTAGGCTTCAAAAGCTTAAGACCGAGCCGGTCTGATTGCATAATGCGATAAGACTTGTATAATAATAACACTTGCAGATTGTGAGAGTACGTCAAAGAGGTGATTGCGATGCCTTTTGGTTTTTTAAGACGAGCGGTCCAAGAACAGTGGAATGAAATCTATCAAGATCTCGACAAGAAATATCCAATCAAGGAGGGCGCCATGTATAGTTACCCGGTTGCGGTCTATGTGTTTGAGCTGAAGTGCCAACACTGCAATGCCAAGTGGTACTCCAGAGAGCTTTCCTCAAGTGATGCTGACCAAGAGCAAACTAGGATCCAGGCTCAGTACAAGCAGCACCTGATCGATTTTCATCCCGACGATTCCAAATAACAGCGAGCAGCGAGTAGCACCCCCCGTGGTCTACTCGCTTTTTAATTGTTGGCGTGAGCGGTATGAGTTGCTTAGGTTGTCTGTTGCAACCGCAGCATCCGAGAGAAGAACCGAGCCAGTTCGTTATTCCGAGGATGCGCCCGGTGGAATCAAGTGATACAATGTAGCCATGAATAAACTACTGTTTGCAACTGGTAATAGCCGCAAAATTCAAGAAGCCCGGCAGACGCTTGACGTCTTTGGTATTGAGCTCGAACCGGTGTCAGTCGATAGTGATGAAATTCAACACAGTGATCCAGCCGAAATCACCAAAGCTAAGGCCCGAGCCGCCTATAGCCAGCTCGGCAAACCTGTCGTGGTGTCTGACACCAGCTGGTCGATACCAGCTCTGGGCGGATTCCCCGGCGGCTACATGAAAGATATTGGCGCTTGGCTGCAGGCCGAAGATTGGCTCGCGCTGATGAGTCGGCACGCCGACAAGACTATCTATTGCCACGAACATGTCGCCTACTACGATGGTCAGGTTGTCAGGCACTTCGTGTCGACCTACGACGGTTTATTTGTCGATAGCCCACGCGGGCGAGTCGATGATGACGAATCGTTTGAGCAAGTCGTGTCGCTTTATGGCGGTCAGACTATGGCCGAGCAACTAGCTGACGGCGCCATAGCCTCAGCCGGCGAGAGCTTGGATCACTGGAAACAATTTTGTAAATGGTATGCCACTAAGGATTAGCCGCGCTTTTTATTAACTACTAGCCAGCTTAAATAGCTGGCTTATTTTTTTGTTTCGTCGCGGTGCATACAGCCGGGCCAGCAGCAGGGTCGTCGTTCACCTTCGGCCAATTCGGCGCTGGCGGGTCTCGATAAGTTTGGCGTTTTCGACCCAGCAGATCCATTCATTGCGAGCCAGCGGTGTAATTCCGAGCCAAGCTTTTTTGGCAGCAGTATCGGTCACTATGGCTTGGTGTAGATCGTCGGCTAGTTCGTGGACTACGCCGCCAGGTATTGGTTGTTTCATAATTTAATTCTACTACCGCGAGATGTAAATAGCTAGATAGACCGCCGGACTAACAGAGATAAATCTATTGCACTACTATAGTATTTATGCTATAGTATGATAAGTGTTGCAGTCCGCAACAGCACCTTAAAGTTTGTTGTCAGACTATTCGGGTCCGCTACTAGATAATGAATTGTCTACTAGCGCACCCGAATAGTCCCCAGAGTAAAAAACTCAGCTACGGGTTCGTCGCTTCCCGGCGACATCTATCTTAGGAGTTACCTACATGTATACCATTTCATCTGTTTTGTTCCACGTCGGCGCTTTTTGTATCGCGGTCGTCGTTGTAATTATTGGATTCACAATAATTGATTTCGTTCGAAAAATGAAACAGCGTAACAACGCAAAAAGGGATCCGGTCCATATCGCAAAGTCGCGTTTGAAGTTCAGACAAGACCACGATGATGACTACGATCAGAACCAGACTGAAATCAAGCAGCGGCTTGATCGGGAGAAAAAAGAGAACCTTCAGTGGGCCCTTGAAAATTCCGATGATCCCGTGGCGTTTCGTTACTTGAGAGAGCTTCGCCAGGATCTGGTTCGAGAGGTCCGATTCCTTGAGCACGTCCGGGTCCCAGACCCGTCCGAGCTCCACTCGGCTCGCGATGCATATCGTGACCAGGAACTGGCCAAGCTGACTGATTTTGAGTCACGAATCGCTAAAATCGATGAAGTTCTGCCTAAGGTAGATCCTTCCAAGCCGTAGCCGACAACAAGCAATAAGCCCCTGGGCAGGAATTTCGGATTATATATTCGAAATTCCTGCCCCTTTTTATTCTAAGACAGTATTAGCAGTAACATTTGTGACAAGAACCGAGCTGGCTCGTTATTCCGAGAATGCGCCCTGATGAAACCGATGGTACAATATATACAAAGAGGAGTAGTAAATGCCGGAGTACAATCCAAAATTTATGCAGCGAGCGATCGAACTATCACGCAGTGGTATGAACGACGGCGATGGTGGTCCGTTTGGTGCGGTTGTCGTCCGTGCGGGCGAGATAATAGCCGAGGGCAATAACCGGGTACTTGTCGACAACGACCCCACCGCTCATGCCGAAGTAACCGCGATTCGCCGGGCCTGTCAGAAGCTAGCTGATTTCCAACTTGAAAACTGCGATGTCTATACCAGCTGTGAACCGTGCCCGATGTGCCTCGGTGCAATTTACTGGGCCCGGCCCCGAGCGGTCTATTTCGCCAATACCAAACGCGATGCCGCCGAGATTGATTTTGACGATTCATTTATCTACGATGAAATTGCTCAGCCGATGGATAAACGGCAAATTAAGTTCCTCCACCAGCCAAGCGACGAAGCTCGACTGGTGTTTGAAGACTGGCAGAGCAAACTAGACCGGACTGAATACTAGCTACTATTGGCGCTGACGGACTTGTTCGAACAGGCAGACCGTGGCTGACATGGCGACGTTGAGCGACTCGATGTTGGCGGACTGGGGGATTATGACAGTTTCAGTGCAGGCTGTCAGTAAGTCATCTGCGACGCCTTGGCCTTCGTTGCCAAAGAGCCAGGCCGAGGTTTGAGTTAGGTCAATATCGTAGATCGATTTACTAGTCTGCAGGCTAGTGGCATAGACTGGAACCTGTGAGTTATTGATTGCGGTTTTGAGATCAACAGCTTCATAAATATCGAGCTGAAACTGGGCGCCCATGCCGGCTCGCAGGGTTTGTGGTGACCAAACATTGGCACATCCCGGTGATAACAAAACTGATTTGACGTCAGCCGCGACGGCCGAGCGTAGTATGGTACCGATATTGCCAGGGTCCTGGACGCGGTCCAGTAAAACTGTATCAACACTCAGGCTACTAGCAGCCGAGTTGTTGCCATAGTTTATGATGAGAGCGATGCCGGCTGAATTTTTAACTGGACTAATTGTATCGAAAATATCATCGGCTAGATTAATTATTTCTACTTCACTTGGTAGCGAGCTCAGGATGGCTGAAATCTCAGCCTTAGACTGGCCAGACTGATTAACTAGACAGGTCAGCGGTACCCGACCTGATGCTAGGTAGCTCTGAGACAGGTGAATTCCGTCGAGGATGGTAGTTTTTGTCTGGTCGCGCAGCTTCTGAGTTTGGCTTAAAGCCCGCAGCTGTTTGACGGTTTTGTTCTGACGAGAAGTTATAACGAGCGATGTGCTATCCATAGAGATATTGTATCATGGGCAATTAAAAAGCCGTCAGGGACACCCGGAGGTGTATGACGGCTGGCCTGAACGACACCGTGGATTATTTAGTTGATCTGTATCTTTTTGGCATGACCTGTTTGGTCGACCTGACAGCAGAACACAATCGACGAAGACGCTTCTTCAATCTATTTTTTCCAAGAGAAAAGTAGAGCGGCATGAGGACAGCACCCATGTAGGCGTGTGTCGTATCAGAATCAGGATCACAGGCTTCAATCAGCCGTGCAACATTGACGTGGACTTGATGGGTTCCAGTTTTGTCGAGCACGGTATTGGTCGATAGCACTAACGAGACGGAAGTATCTTCCAGACATCTGATGACATCTTGCTTGGTGGTGGCGATAAAACAGTCATCTATTTCATCACCGAGCTTGGCTACTAGTCGATCGCGGCGGGCGATGTTGGCGCCTTCGTCGTCGTCAACTAGCAGGAGGGATATACCTGACTTTTGGTGGACCAATTTGCCTCCAGGGTTGTCTCTCCGGTGTTGTACTTAGTTATTATAACAGGTTACACAAACTATGTAAACCATGAAACTAAATCGTTGCAAACATAAGTATTATGTGTTACAATATGCCTTATGGTAAATACAAATAACAAAAATGCAGATCAAATACTAAAAAAAGATTCCGACAGTTGGTTGTCCAACGAAGAAACAAAAGCTCGACTTGATCTAGTCGAGAAAGAACTAGCTGACGGATTCGATATTATCGGCAAGCACCGCAAGACAGTAACTGTCTTCGGGTCAGCTCGATTCGATGAAGATAACGTCAACTACAAAAATGCGGTCGCAGTCGGCGATCGATTGTCTCAGGACGATTACACAATCGTAACTGGCGGCAGCAACGGTATCATGCGAGCCGCTAACCAGGGTGCTTACGAGCAAGGCGGCAAATCAATTGGCTTTAACATCATGCTGCCACACGAGCAATCGGCCAACCCATTTACGACTGACATTATGTCATTCCACTACTTCTTTACACGTAAATTGATGCTGACTTTTGGCGCATCGGGCTATGTCTATTTCCCAGGTGGATTTGGTACGATGGACGAACTGTTTGAAATTCTGACCTTGATTCAGACCGGCAAGGCTCCGCTGGTGCCGATTGTTCTATTTGGCAGTAGCTTCTGGAACAAAATGGACAAGTTCATAAAAGAAGCCATGCTTGATAATGAGCACACTATCTCACCGGGTGATACCAATATCTATACTATTACTGATGATATTGACGAAGTCGCTAATATCATAAACAACTTCAAGTCTAGTAATCAGTAGTTGCTAAGCTAAGCAAATCAAAACTGCAGTCGTCTTCCGGGCATCTGCAGTTTTTGCTAGTCGGCTGGCGACCAGAAAAAGACAGATGCCTATCTGGCATAATTATGCTATTATGACTAGTAATAAGTGTGGCGAAATTATTAGGGGATTATAGGTGACTATAAAAGAAACATCAGGTAAGATTTTACTTTATTTTTATCAGCTACAGCGAGCTGCACCGTCGTCTATGCAGTATCGACAGCTAGCTTTTGTTGATAAGCCCAATGGCAAGGTCGGCATGACAACTGATAAAAAATGGTTAACCAAAGATCTCCTCGAGATTTCGCGCTCCTCGGCTGACGCCCTGAACGCTTTTATGTACCTCCGAGCTAAGCGCTTTATCGACTCGACTGAGCGAGCTAGTGTTGGCAAACGAATCTACGTTGGTATTCAGCTGACCGGTCTTGGTATCGATATTATCGAAAGCCTAGAGCATAGCAGTGGCGGCCGTCAGGCTTTTTCAGCTGGTTTCAATATCGATGTCGCCAGTGGGGCCACGATTGATGATTTGATTAAGTCACACCTCGGCCAAATATTAGACTCTGACAGCTAGTCGATTGCCGTCATTGACAGGCTTATGCTATTATTAAGATAATAATTTAGGAGTTTTTGAAGTATATGGATGAAAGACCATTCCGCAGTCGCCCGGCCTCGCGTCCAACTAGGTCCACCGAGCAACCAGCCCCGCCAGAACCGGCTAAGCCAGCTAAGGCTAGTCTTCCTGAAACTAGAAAACAAACCATCGAGCCGTCTCAACAAAAGCCAACAACTGGTAAGCAGCCAAAGTCAGATAAAAAGCCGAACAAGAAATCGATCTGGTGGATCGGTGTAATCGTCATCGTACTATTCATGGCCTTCGTAATCTGGCTTTTAATGGGCATGCGCACCGGTAGTAGCAATAGTTTGATCGACACCTCGAAGTACCAGGCCGTCTTTTCGACCAACGGCCAAGTCTATTTTGGCAGCCTAAAAGATACAACTAGTGACTACATGAAACTATCGAATGCATATTATCTGCAATCACAGACAGCCACCGGTAATGATGATTCGATCGCCCAAAACGACTCCAAACTTATCAAGCTCGGCAACGAGATATATGGCCCAGAGGACGTCATGATGGTTTCCAAGCAGCAAATTTTATATTTTGAAAACCTCAAACCCGATAGCAAAGTCTCTAAACTAATCGATCAATACGAAGCATCACACTAGGATAGTAATTTGTTAAACATTAAAAAATCAAAACGACTCAAAAAATCTCGGAGTGCTCCAAAAATAATACTCCGGATTACGATAGTTGTGGCTATATTAGCCGTACTGGCGGGACTTGGTTTAGCAGGCTATAAATTTTATTTGCACCTCAACGAAAACCCATCAATGTCGGTTGAGTATAAACGACTAGATCCTGATAATGCTTCAACCGAAGCTCGGAAATATTATCCGACCGTTCGGCTTTCAGTCGAGCACGTCACTCCAACTATGAAGCCTGGTGGCGAGACAGTCTTTAGCTTCAAAACAATACCGGGCACCCGCTGCACGGTAGCGATGAAGGACCAAGCCAAGCAGCCCTACGTTGACCCTAAATTTGTTACCAAAAAGGCTGACAAAAAAGGTTTCGTTAGTTGGCCCTGGAAAGCCAAGAACGTAGCTGATGGTGACGTCTGGACAGTCACCGCGACCTGCTCCAACCCGAGCCACTCCAGTGATGTCAGCCGTGACATCAAGATTAGCTCCGAAACTGAGGCCGAGACTGACAAAAATCCATCCAACGCTCCAGCTACTACTCCGAAGAACTAGTAGATAGTCTGAAAGCTATCGAGGTATTTTACCCAGTCGTCATTATCGACAGTCGCCGTCGACTGGATAAGTGTCAGTAGTCGATAGTCGGTGGCGATGATGGACTGCGGCCCGCGGGCATTGGTACCCAAGTAGGCTAGCATGTTGACGGTCGGTAGTTTGGTATCGTAATTTTTGGCTATCTCTTGGATTCGGGTGGTTGGACTTTGCTGAAAGTCATCCGGTAATTTCTGCTGCGTCACGACGAGGGAGGCGCCTTTTAACTTGTCGGTGAAGGCATAGGTCGGCGTACTGTCTGGTGGACAGACTGGTTTCCAGCCACCGAGCTTATCAATCGCTACGCCGCCCGGAGTTTTCATCGGGTAGGCTGGTGCACTAGGGCAGGTGGCGTCGCCTGTCTGGTGGACAGACACTTGGCGGTCCTGGCCGATCAGGCTGATTAGTAGCAGCGTCAGTCCGACTAATATAACGAAGATGATAGTCGAGCCGATGATGACATTTTTTTTATTTAAGTACTTATTTTTAAGCTTGGCCGGTTCAGCTATCTCAGCTGGATGAAGCGGTTCAGTCGGCATTGATGGCAGCTGATTCGACACAGCGTCGGGCCGGGGGCTAGATGAGATAGTTGGACGCTGGTTGAACTTATCCGGTTTCATAATCTCAGTATACCAGCTTACTATTTTTACTTGTTATGGATCACGAAGTCGAGGTCGCTAATGTAAGCATTGGCATTGTCGGAGGCAGTCATGGATATCTCAAAGACGATACTGTCGCCCGCCTGGAAGTCACACTCCGACGGATCATCAGTTTCTTCAGGACTCAATTTCGACCAGGCGTTGTTGCTACCGATCGTCGTCTCCACCGGTTCGCCACAGGCTGTCAGCTTGCCACCGTCATGTTTGCGGTAGATCTGGTAGCTGACACCAGCTTCATCGCTATCGGTCATGGCCATCAGGGAGGTCGACTTGGCGACAAACTTATCGAAATCATCTGATAATTTGTAAGTGACGAAGATGCTGCGAGCTTGAGGCGTGAACTCTTCGGTTGACCAGTTGTAGTAGTTGTAGGTTTCGTCTTCGCCACAGACGGCGTCTTGTCCGACTGTGCCGTCGTTGATGTGGAGGCTATCGGAGCAGGTATCAGTGGTCATCTCACCGATGCCGGTTTGGCGGACAACGGCATTTGAGTACTCCGGGCTAAGTGAGACGAATTCGTCCGGTGCGTTGGCACATGGGCCCCAGCCCTCTGACTCGTAGCAGCGGAGCTCGCCGAGCTTGGTGTCGTAGTAAAGACTACCAATCGGAGCTGTATCTGGCTCGCTACCAGACGCATCGACTGTTTGGTCGGCCTGATTGTCGGTCTGGACATTGGTCTGGTTATCGGTAGTATCTGACTCAGTATCGGTGCTAGGAGTGGCGGACTTGATGGCCTGGCCAGCCACTGTCCAGTCGCGGCCGTTCCAGAGTAAGCTGACGGTGTCATTGCCTTCCATCTGGACTAGCCTCTGGCTGGCCCGAGCTTGGTTGATTTGAAGGCTGAATGGCTGTGAATCACCGGCGGCGGTGACATACATCAGGCGTCCGGCAGTTTTGAGGATTGGGTCGGGTAATGTAGCGGTCTGATCGGGGGCTGAGAAGCCGGCCATTAGAACGGCTGAATTATTAAGGCTTGATGATGAGAATGTACAGCTGCTTGCGACCAACACACCGCCGGCAAAACAGCTTTCATCATCAGTTGTCGCGCTAAAGGTTGGAGTATCGATAACTACCAGTCCCTCAGCGCCATTTGCTCCTTGTCCACCCTTCAGAGTTAGATTACCGCCGCTCGATCCATCACCGGCCGAGATAGCTAAATTGCCACCTTTCGTGCCGCCTGAGGCCTTTGCTATCGAGATTGTTTGGCTGGACTTATTGGAGCCCAATGTGATGTCACCTTCGCCACTAACAGTCATAACGTCCAGACTGTCTTTTTGGAGCTGAAGGAGATCGCCCGACCCAGTTTTGTTGATATGAATACTGCTGCTGTCGCTGTCGTCGGTCTGCACGCCCTGTCCTAATTGGACGTAGTCGCTCGATGATTTACCATCGAGTCGGCTACTGTCGAGCGCGTGTGGTGTAGACGTTATCCGAGTCATTGGAAGCATCTCGCCGTCAGATTGACAGCCAGTTGCTCCAAAACTCGAACAATTTGCAGACGACCCTGCAATATTCAAAGACAGCCAAAGCGTTCCGCTACTCCAGTTGACGTCCGTCAGTGGGTTTTGTGAGCCCAGATTGACAGAGAATCTTCCCTTCGTAACGTTGACACCTTGGCTGTCGCCTGTGTTGCGGTAACTCTCTTTCCAGACGAGTTGACCGCTCGGGTTATGTGATTTACTACCTTTACCACCCTGATAGATCTTGAACTCCACGTTATAGTGGCCGTCCGGAACGTTAGCTCCGTCGGAATCAAGAAGTCGGCCCTGGAATCCCAGCACCTGGCTTTTTGTCGATTCGGCGTTGACAGTATCCGCGAAGAATATTGTTGTAGTTATTGCAACGAATACCATAAGTATTGCCACAATGCCTACTGCCGGACGACATCTAATAATAGTGTGTAGTTGGCACCACATTGTCATTTTTTGTGTTTGTTTATATTTTTACACCTTGAAGGTGATTGAAATATTGTTTGTTTCACTTTGGATGTGTGGTGCCATCTAAGCTTGCAAACATAATACCATGAGCATCTTAGACAAGCAAGACTTAATAATATTACGTCAAATCTAATAGAGGTTATGCTATAATACAGATAGATTTTAAAGGGGAACTGGAGACTGGTAGTGCGCGGAATTAAACTAATAGCCACGGTTGGGATTGCTATATCTATATCACTGTTAGTGAGCTCGTTGGCTATGGCTGAAGGTGCAACTAACTTGCAAGGCTATAGCGCGACCAAACACCTTAATATCGGTACAATCGTCGAGCTAACCGATGCCAAGAGCCAGACTGTCCAGCCAGCCACCCAGCCTAATATGGAGAATATGTTCGGCGTATCAGTCGATCAGAACCAGCTGTCGTTTAAGCTCAGTAATAGTAAGCTCAAAAACGAAACCTACGTCGCTATCTCGGGCACCTATAATGTTCTGGTCAGCGATCAGAACGGCTCGATCAATAAAGGCGACTACATAACTATGTCGGCCATCGACGGTATCGGCATGCTGGCTGACACCAAGCAAAAAACTGTGCTCGGCCGGTCGCAGGCTACATTTGATGGCAAGAGCGCCAGTCTTGGTCAGTCAACCTTGAAGGACAAAGACGGTAAGACCAATCAAAGGGTCGCTGTCGGCTTGATACCAGTCGCGATTAATATCACTCGGAATCCCCAAATCGAGAGCACCAAGGTTGATGTGCCGGAGTTTCTTGAGAAGCTCGGCCAGCAAATTGCTGAGAAACAGGTTAGTCCAATCCGAATATATCTTAGTATGGCCATCACAGCCGCCAGTATAATTATTGCTCTCGTCATGCTGTATTCCGGTGTTCGGAGCGCGATTGTGTCGATCGGTCGTAATCCAATGTCCAAAAAATCAATTTTCCGGGCCCTGGCAGAAGTAATTTTAACCAGTATATTGATTTTAGTTATTGGGCTATTTGCGGTATATTTGTTACTAAGGCTATAACGCTTACATAGGTGGGTATAATAAATGGGATTATTTCAAAACAAACCAAATCTTCCAGTTGACGAGTCATCCGACGGTATTCAGCGCTTTTTTGATGGCTACTTCCAGGAGCTGCGTAGTCGAGGCCGGAAGTATTTTGAAAATGTCATCGAACAAAAGGTCAATAGTTTCAAAAAAGACCTCGACGCCTCAACTGAAAAAAGTGAGCAAAAGCTCAAAGACTACGTTGTCGAAAAAGTTGACCAACAAATTGGCGAGAACTACCTAGCAATTGGTGAGGTTCAAGCTCGAACCATGGAATCGATGCAGGCTGGGGCCAAGGACCTGGAGCAGCGTTACCAGAGCCTGAGCCATTCACTTGAAAACGCTATTGCTAAGCAATCTAATATGCTCGAAGCTACCACTAGCGAGCACCAAGCTCAGCTCGCCACCCTTAAGCAAGCCCAGGATAAAGCGCTCGAGACATTGACCAGTAGTGTCGATGCTCTAGGCCAGCAGCAGCAGCGCCTGGCTGAAACGCTAGAGCAAAATGCTTCCAAGCAGCAGCAACTACTGATCGACGCCTTCCAGGACAATATGGCCCGCGTGATCGAACATTACCTGCGCCAAGCACTGGGTGATCAGTATGACATCAAGAAACAACTACCGACCATTATTCAGCACATGGAAGCCAATAAGCAAGCGATTCAGGATGATATTTCACTATGACAGACACCATAGCGACCGATTATCGTAATCTAAAACTACCGCTGTCGATCGTGACGCGGGTCGACCTAGCTCGGCTAGTGAGCGAGATCGAGCAGCTCGATAGCCAGATACAATCGGACGATGTCCGTAGTCGGAGCGGTATTCAGCCGACTCAGCCGGCGGTTTCCGACGTGGCTAATAACTTTTTAGAAATAAATGGACTGTCGGTTGATGATGCTAAGAAAAGGCAAACCTTAGTCAAAGACATGCGCCAGTTAAAAACTAATGCGCCCAAGGTTCACGCCAGCTTTGCTATACCAGCTGATCACGACAGTCTAGTTGAGATGGTTAAGTGGTTCCGCGAATCGGTTAACCCGCAGGTCGTGCTCGAAGTTGGCTTGCAGCCGGATCTAATTGCCGGTGTCTATCTTCGAACTGATAACCACGTCCATGATTTTAGTCTGCGCAGTAGCCTCGATAGTCATCACGACATGCTGGTCGGTCAGCTTAAGGAGCTTGTCTAATGGCCGGTAAACGCTACGAAGACTTAGTTAGCCAGAATAATCCAGTTGGTGAAATCTCTGGTATTGAATCTTTCATGGTGTCGGTTCGAGGCTTGCAGCCCACCAACGTCCATGCGACTGTCAGGTTCGAGGACGACACCCGGGGCTACGTCCACCAAATATTCGAAGATCATGTTGTGGTCATGAAGCTCGACCCTAGCCCGCTCCGAATTGGTATGGTTTGTGTGATTGAAGCAGCTGATATTATGACGCCAGTTGGCAAAGGCTATATTGGCCGAGTTATCAACGTTTTCGGCGAGCCAATCGATGGCAAAGGCGCAATTGCTCCCGACCAAGAATGGGACGTCTTCCACGGGGCACCGATGCTTTACGAGCGCGAACTGCTTGATACGCCGGTTGAAACTGGCGTCACGATTCTTGACCTCGAGTATTCACTAGCGCGTGGTCAGCGTATGGCGATGCTCGGCGACAGCAAGGTCGGTAAAACTGCTCTAGCCGCTCAGGTCGCTATTAACCAAAAGAACACTGATGTCACAGTGATCTATGTCTTGATTGCCAAGCGCCAACATGACGTCGCGGAGCTGGTCAGTAATCTCGAGAAAAACGGGGCTCTCGAGAAGGCTGTTGTTATCGTATCGAACTCATTTGAATCGCTTATTTTGACATACCTTGTACCGTACGTCGGGGCCTCGCACGGCGAATACTTTTGGCATAAACTCGGTATGGATACGATTGTTATCTATGACGATTTGACGGCGCACGCCCAGGCTTATCGGGAAATATCTCTGATCGCTGGTGTTAGCCCGGGCCGCGATAGCTATCCGGGTGATATGTTCTATACCCACTCCAGCTTGCTAGAGCGCGGTGGCAAGACGGAGTCTAACCACGCTACCCAGACACTAATACCGATCGTTTACGCGCCGGGCGCTGATATTACGGCTTACTTGCCGACTAACATCATGTCGATCACCGACGGTCAGTGGATTTTGGACGGGCAGATATTTAAAGACACCATGCGACCAGCTGTCAGTACCGGACTATCGGTCACCCGGGTTGGTGGTATCGGCCAGAACAAGCGCCAAAAAGGCTTAGCCGACCAACTGAACCGGACACTGTCTGGTTTCCGGACGGCTGAGGAGTACGCTCACTTTGGTACCGAGCTCAGCCCACAGGCCCAGGCTGACTACGATAAAGGTAAGGTACTGTTTAAGCTGATGAACCAAGCAATTGGCGAAATATATAACTACGCCGAGCAGCAGTTTTTGATGTCGATCGTCCTCGACAGTTCGCCAGAGGAAATTATCAATGTCGATAAACTAAAGAAGCTAGTCCACGACTACGCGCCGAAGCTAGAAGAGGACGAGGAGTGCAATGGCAACTTCGACGAACTAGCCGCCGCCCTCAAGGCCGAGGTTATGACGATCGATGAAGTCAAAAAGGCCGCGATTGAAAAGCTCGCCAAAATGGAAGCTGAGAAAAAACGCCAAGCTGACGAGGCGGCGCTAGCTGTATCGTCGGAAGAGGAAGAGCCTGACGAAGCAGCGGAAGACAAAAAACCAGATGAGGCTAAAAGCTAATGCGTCGGCCGCTAGAAATTAGAGCCGACGAAGTCTCGATTCGGTCTGTCGTCAGCCTGACCTCAGCGCTGGAGAGCCTGAGCAGTATGCAAATTGCTAAGACTAAAAACAAAGTGCTGATATCAAACCAGTTCTTTGATGAAGTTTGGAATATCTATAAGCAGATTCGGGTCGACTCGCTGTTTAATTTTGGTCGTCAGGAAGATGAAAAGCCGATCGACAAGGAGCTTTTGATACTAATCACAGCCAAGGGTGGCTTGAGCGGCGATATTGATCAGCGTCTGATCCGTAAATTTATCGAAGACTATGATGAGACTAAAAATGACGTTCTAGTCATCGGTCAGCACGGCGCCCTGAAGCTGAAGCAAGCCCATGTTTTCTATACCTATTATTTTGAATTGCCCGATGGCGACTATATCAACGTCGATCCGCTGATGGATATTACCCGCAAGTACGCCCGGAGTCGAATCTTTTATCAAAACTACGAATCGCTATCAAAACAAAACATCAAAAGTGTTGATCTCAGCGAGGTGGTCTCTAGTAAGGGTCGGGTGGCCGATCTCGGCACGCTTGATGACACCATGGTCAGTGAAAGAACTTATATATTTGAACCGAGTTCCTACGCCGTGGCAGCTTATCTCGAGAATTCGATTTTGCGCCTAACTATATCGCAGTTTATTTACGATAGCCGACTGGCTCAGGTGGCTAGTCGCTTTAAGGCGATGTCCGCTGCCAAGGAGCGCTCCGAGGAGACGGCTGCGGAACTACATACTGAGTATAACCGTGCCAAACGAAGCCAAGTCGACACGCGTCTGAAAGAAAGTTTGGCTGGACTGAAGAAAATACGGGCTGGAGGAGCAGAGCTATGAGCGATCAAACAGTTTACAAAAAAGGTGTCGTCAAAACCTTAAAAGGCTTAGTCATCAAGGTTCAATTTGATGATGACATGCCAGATCTAAATGAAATGATTTATGTCGATAACGATAAAAAATCACCGCTACTTGTCAGTAGTTTGTCTGGTGGTGATATGGCGGTCTGTCTCAATATCGGTGGTGACTACAGCATTCAAAAAGGTGAGCAAGTCTCGCGCAGTGGCC
Organism: bacterium; assembly: GCA_030452455.1. GTDB lineage: Bacteria > Patescibacteriota > Saccharimonadia > Saccharimonadales > Saccharimonadaceae > JAKDMF01. The sequence continues at coordinate 26,306 of JAKDMF010000005.1, forward strand.
ATAGTCTCGAGATACCAGTTGGCGAGGAGATGATTGGGCGCGTTTGGGATGCCATGGCTCGGCCGATTGACGGTAAGCCGCAGCTCGACGACGCCACGCTCGACAAAATGGTCAAACGACCGATTTTCTCGCCAGCCTTCCAGGAGACCAGCCTAGTCAACACCCAGGACGACGTACTGGAAACTGGCCTCAAGGTGCTCGACTTCTTCACGCCTTTCGTCAAGGGTCGCAAGATCGGTATTGTCGGTGGTGCTGGTGTTGGTAAGACCGTCCTGACGATGGAGATCATCAATAACGTTGCCGTCGGCTCTGGCGCGATCAGTATGTTCGCTGGTATTGGTGAGCGTATTCGCGAGGGTCACGAACTCTATAAAACTCTCGAAGACAACGATCTGCTCAAAACGACGGCTATGTTTTTCGGTCAGATGAACGAAAACCCCGTCCAACGTAGTCTTATCGGTCTGGCGGCGATTACCCTAGCCGAGTATTTCCGCGACGACCTGAAGCGCGACGTCCTGCTATTTGCCGATAACATGTATCGCTACATTCAGGCTCGCAATGAAGTTTCGACTATTATCGATCAGACACCAGCCGAGGGTGGTTACCAGCCAACCGTCTTTAGTGACGTCAAGACATTCCAAGATAGGCTAGCTAGTAACAACAACGGCTCGATCACGGCCCTCCAGACTATCTATGTTCCGGCCGACGATCTGTCTGACCCAGCCGTCCAGATGATTCAGCATGAGCTCGATAGTACGATTGTACTGAGCCGAGCCGTCGCGGCGCAGGGTATTCGACCAGCTGTCGATATCTTGGCCTCGAAATCGAGCCTGCTGACACCAGAAGTTGTCGGTGAGCGTCACTACGACCTAGCCACCCGGGCGACGTCTATTTTGCAAAAGTACGAATCGCTCAAGGGAATCATCGCCATTATCGGTGAGTCGGAGCTCTCGAGCGAAGACCGTGATGACTATACCAAGGCCAAGTCACTAATCGAGTTTTTCAAGCAGCGTTTCAACGTTATGGAAAAAGTCACCGGTGTGCCGGGTGAGCATATGACGCGCGAGAAGACCCTCGATGGTGTCGAAGAAATTATTGGTGCAGCTCAGACAGCCGACGAGACGGTCGAACAGCCCGCCGAAGAAAAGCCGGTCGAATCAACCGAAGACGAACAGCCCGCTAGTGGTGCTCAGCCCGAGGATAAATAGTGGCTGACGAAGCACCGAAATCAATCGCCGAAGAGCCTGATAAAGCTGATCGCGGTAGTGAAGACAGGCCGGTTATGGCCGTCAAAGTCTACGCCCCGTTTCAGATGTATTTTGAGGGCGAAGCCTATAGTGTCAGTGCCGTCAACGATACTGGGCCGTTTGATATCCTGCCCCGGCATCATAACTTTTTATGTATGCTAGTGCCGTGCGAATTGGTTGTTCGACCAGTCGACGGTAAGCCGAAGAAAATCAAAATCCACCGGGCGCTGATGCAGGTCGAGGCCGACAAGGTCGTCGTCTTTATGGACGTTTAGTTTATTAAAGGTATAATATAGTTATCTGATCAACACAATAGACGAGGTGGTTAGATTGTACCAGGCAGATAGAGACCGTTTGATAACTAATGTCCTATCGGCGCACTATTATGGCGACATTGCTCGTTATACTGGGAGGCTTTCTTCTAGCGAAGAGCGAGATCGGTGGTCCGAGCGGCTGATTCAAATTAGCGGCTACTCGTGGAGTGGTAAGTATGTTATCGAGGTTGGTTTTGGTCGGATGTTTCGATCGATGCAAGAGCTTTTTCCAGATCTTGATTTAGAAAAAGTAGTCGATTTGCTCGTAGCCGATGGCTGGGTAGGTGGCACTATGCGCTCTTACGGAGTAACTCTCGATATAGTCTACGCTTGGGCTTCAGACCCCGGTCCACCGTTTGATCGCGATACCGACTACGCCATAGTCGTCGTACCGAACGATATGCGTGGCAAGTCGCCGGCTTCTAGGTTTTACAAACCCTAGAAGCTCAACCATCTATTTATAAATAGATGGTTTTTTATTTGTTAGCCAGCTACAAAATAGTCAAAGCCAAATGATTTGTTAGATGGCGGATTGGTAGCGCAAATATTAAAGCCGGTGGTTGAACGTTTGACGTAGTAGCCTATGTCACCAGCCGCACTGTTGATAGGCGTTGCTATTACATGAGGCGTACTACT
>JAKDMF010000044.1 GCA_030452455.1 bacterium
CGCGGCAGAGCTGTCTCAAAACTCGCCTCGGGTGACGCGAGGCGGGGCAGCTCCCGAAAATCATTTTCGACTTCAGTGTGAAAATATTTTCAGGGGCGGACAACGGGGTCCCCAGGAAACATTCCTATTTCCTGGGGTGTCGAACGTGCGGCAGGACCCGAGGCGAGTTTTGGTAGTATTTGTTCCTATTTATAAAAATTAGCTTTTAGGGCATACTAATAAGCATGAACATGTTGCTGATGCTTTTGGTGGGAGTGAGCTTTATTGTTGCAGTAACGGCAGCTCTAGTTGTCTTGTGGAAAGGCAAAAACTCGACCCTCAACCGCTGGCTAGCTATTTTTCTAGTGGTGACAGCCTCGTGGGGCGTAATAGTCAACCTCCAGTCACCAAACCAATCGGATCTCTATAACCTTTGGGTTGTCCGCTTCACTTTCGTCGCCGCTATCATCATGTCTTATGCCATGGTCCGGTTTGTCTTGGCGATCAGTAAGTCAAAAATTGATAAGTTCGTCCGGGCTTTTCTGACCATCGCGACCGGTATTCTGGTAGTTATTATGCTGACACCGACAGTTATACCGTACGTCACAGTTCTGGAGACAACCATAGTGCCATACCGAACGGCGGCTTACTACGGCGTAGCGGCCTATATATTGACCATGTCGATTTTTGCCATACTCATGATCTATCTAGCAATTCGTCGAACTCGCTTGCAGTTTGCTAGGCGCCAGCTTATCGTGGTGTTTTATGGCCTAACTGCTGGTATTATTCTGGCGGCTACCACAAATATAGTCCTGCCAAATATCATGAACAGCATCTACCCAGCCCGCTATGCCTGGGTGGCGATATTAGTCTGGACATTGTCGTTAATCTACACCGTAATTAAACACAAGTTCCTGGACATCCGCTTTGCGGCCGTTCGCACAGCCGCCTACATACTGTCGCTGGCTATGCTAGTTGTAGTTTATTACTTTTTGGCTGTCGTGATATCCAATGTGTTGTTCCAGGACGGACGATCGATTCACCCAACTAGCGTGGTGATCGCCTTGATACTGGCATTTTTATTCCAGCCAGTTAAGAAGTTTTTTGATCGCCTGACGGGCCGTTTGTTCTACCGTGAAAACTACAATGAAAGCGACTTTTTGATTGAGCTAAGCCGTGTTTTGACTTTGACAACCAACCTACGAATCCTTATATCTAATGCCAGCGACTACATTGCCCAGACCCTGAAGTCCGAGCAGGTCTCAATCTTTGTCCGCTATCATCAAGGTCGGTTTGTGACCGGCGGGACTGATAAGTATAAAAAAGTACCAATTAGTGATATCGATCAACTTGACGCCTTTTTTGATGAAACCGGCGATTATACTATTATCAGCGAGCTGTCCGAGGATAAAACTATCCGCCGGATGTTGCTAAGCCATCAAATTGCTATCGTGCTACCGATAATCCGGTCCAACAACCGAATCGGCTACGTCTTCATCGGCGATCGGCGCACTAGCGGCTACTCCCAGCGCGACATGCGGGTGCTTTCGTCGGTCCCGAATGAGCTGGTTATCGCGATCGAAAACGCTATCTCTATCCAGGAGATAAAAGAGCTCAACGACACTCTCCAGCAGCGGATCGATAACGCCACCAAAGATCTGACGACCAGTAATCGGCAATTGTTGCGCCTTGACCAGGCCAAAGACGAGTTTGTGTCGATGGCATCGCACCAGCTGCGGACACCACTGACCAGCGTCAAAGGCTATATCGACATGGTGCTGGAGGGCGACGCCGGCAAGATAACCGACCAGCAAAAGCACCTATTACGCGAAGCCTTTTCAAGTAGTGAGCGGATGGTCCATTTGATCAATGACTTTTTAAGTGTTTCACGCCTCCAGACCGGCAAGTTTATGATTGACAAGCGACCAGTTGATTTAGCCAAAGTCACGGCCCAAGAAGTTGACGGCCTGCGCACGACAGCGTCTGGTCATCAGTTGAAGCTAGTCTACAAGCAGCCCAAGCATATTCCGATCGTCCAGGCTGATGAAAACAAGATTCGCCAAGTTATGATGAACTTTATGGACAACGCTATCTATTATTCTCCAGAAGGCAAGTCGATAGATATCAGCGTTGCCAAAGAAGCCGATCGAGTAATGTTCACAGTCAAAGACCATGGCATGGGTGTGCCAAAATCAGAGCAATCGAGCCTATTTGGTAAGTTTTTCCGGGCTAGCAATGCTCGCAAGCAACGACCGGATGGCACCGGAGTCGGTTTATTTTTGGCCAAAAAAGTTATCACCTCACATCGAGGCGGTATAATATTCGAGTCAGCTGAGGGCGAGGGCAGTACGTTTGGCTTCTGGCTACCAGTCGCGGAGTCAGAGCTAGTTGGTGAAGATCGAAACGATACCGACGATAATAAGTAGGACAACCAGGACAATCACGGCAACTGTTATAGCTGGCCGGAGAAATTTTTTGCGCTCGAATAGCCACTGACCAAGTCGGCTCCGGTTGACGGCGCTAACTCGGGTGATGGTCGGTTTTTGGACAGCTGCATTGGCGCCGCGATAGACCTTGTTGCGTTTTTTCTTTTGCTTGTTTGCCATATAAAATCATTATACCATGCCTAGCACATAGAAAGTCCCCCACCAGATTGGTAGGGGGACTTTGCGGGTATAACATGAAGCGGTCATTGCGGTCGGTTTTTTGCGTCAAATGAAGCTCTAAACTATTTATATAATATCACGGAGTAGCTAAAATGTCAATAGTGTTATGGCTGCGCTAACTTCGTGCTATATCCTCATGCTTCGGATTCAACACTTCGTCGCCTCGGACGGCTCTCGTGTAATATCCATGTTCCATGGATTCAACACTTCGTCGCCTCGGTATAAGATGTAAACATCTTATACTCTCGGCTCCTCGTGTTATACTGTACTTAGAAATATATTTATAAATTTATACGGGAGATTCTCTGTAAAAGCTGTAAATAGCGTGGTTATTTTATTGACCTCGAGCCAGTTACAGTGATGCGCAAATTCGAATATGGCAAACAAATCACCAGACACTAACTATGTTGTCTTGATACCGGCTTATCAGCCAGGGCAGTCACTGATTGAATCGACTAATAAATTGATCGCGGCTGGCGGCTACGAAGTTGTCGTTGTCGATGATGGTGGTGGGTTAGACTATCAACCCGTTTTCGACCAGCTCGATAAAAAAATTCACTTCATCCAGCATGAAGTCAACCAAGGCAAGGGCGCCGCTCTTAAAACCGGCTACAACTATATCGATGCCAACTTCAAAAACTATATCATCATCACAGCTGATGCCGATGGCCAGCACCACATCACCGATATCAAAAAAGTCGCCCAAGCCTATCATAAGCACCCCGGAACTTTACTACTTGGCTCCCGGACTTTTGAAGACCGCGAGATCCCACTGCGCAGTCGATTTGGCAACGTCCTAACTCGTAAGATTTTTTCACTTATCACCAACCAAGAAGTTCGTGATACCCAGACCGGTTTACGGGCGTTTGATGATAGTCTAACTAAGTTCATGATCGACATTCCGGGCGAAAGGTTTGAATACGAGATGGATGTCTTGCTAGCCTGTAGTAGCCAGGGCGTCAAAATAGTTGAGCTGCCAATCAAGACTATTTACGAAAACAACAACGAAACATCGCACTTCAACCCAATCAAAGATTCCATATCGATCTATGGCCAGATTATCAAATTCGCCTCGTCTTCGCTGATGTCATTTGGGCTTGATTACGTCATGTTTTTGGCGCTGCTGCACCTGACGGGCCACTGGCACTTGGCAGCCAGTGTAGCGCTGGCAAATATCGGCGCTCGTTTGATCAGTGCTAGCTTTAATTTTGCCATCAATAAACGACTAGTTTTTCAGCATAAAGGTAACCTGCTAAAGGGCCTGCTATCATACGCTGCGCTAGCCGCCTGTATCTTGGTGGCAAACACAATCCTGCTGACTATCCTGACCAGCACGCTCGGTATCGCCCCGTATATCGCCAAAATCATGACCGAAGTTGTCCTGTTTTTTGCCAGCTATTTCGTGCAGAAGAACCTCATTTTTAAGCGCCAACACGAGGTTACTGACTAGCATGAAAAAATTGGCCCTGATTGTCTTCACGGTCGGTCTCTTAGGCTCGACCGCCTATGTATTGCTCTCGACTTTTGTACTCGAGCAGCACCTGCAGACTAGTGTCGCCGTGGCGACGCCAAATGCGACCGATAGCGCTCGAATCGAAGTTAGCACTCATACCGCCCATGATACAAAAATATATGTTGCCGACATTAAACTTCAGCCGGGGCAAGTAGTTCAAACCGCTCTCGCCGACAACACTTACGGCAAAAATGTCTCTAATACTACGTCGGATATCGCTGGGGCAGCTGGTGCCGAAATTGCGGTCAACGGCGATTTTTACGGCGCTCGAACCAACGGCTACGTCATCCGAAACGGTGAGTTGCTGCGTAAGCTCAAGGTCAGTGACGACCAAGAAGATGTCGTGCTGTGGCGTGATGGCACCATGACGATCATATCGGAGGGGAACTATACAGCCCAGGAATTACTCGATAAAGGTGCTATGCAGGTAATGTCATTTGGCCCCGGCCTAGTCATCGACGGCAAGACCGAAGTCTCGGCCACCGAAGAAGTCGGCATATCGATGGAGAGCAACCCACGAACCGCCATCGGCTATGTCGACAAAGGCCACTACCTGTTAGTAGTCGCCGACGGCCGAACTGACGTCAGCGAAGGCTTGTCATTATATGAGCTAGCCGAGTTTATGAAAAACAAATTCAACGTCACGCAGGCCTACAACTTAGATGGTGGCGGCTCATCGACGATGTACCATAAAGGCCAGGTCATCAACCGCCCGACAACCAACGGGACTGATTTTTCTGAGCGGGAAGTGAGCGATATTGTCTATGTCAAATAAACGATTAATTATTTATATAGCGATTACACTGTTTTGTGGCGTATTTAGCTTTGTCTACGAACTATTTTCACACGGCATATACTCGATGTTTATGGTCTACCTCTTCACAATCCCACTTGCGCTAGGTGTAATCCCCGAGCTCATCTGCAAATATGTACCTAAGTTCCGGGCTGACAGCGCCTGGGCCCGGCTGATGCAGAACTTTGCCGTGGCGACACTAGCTACTGGATCGACCCT
>JAKDMF010000045.1 GCA_030452455.1 bacterium
CTGGGTCGTTGATACTATCAGAAATAGTCGTATATTCTTTTTCAAGTAACAGCCCAGCCACGCTTGGCAGTAGCTCCGTCAAGGCATCGGTACTGGCGTGGGCCCGGTGGACGACACCGAAGCCATCTTGCACAAAGTACTGCGCGCCGGTGCTTTTGACTATGCGCTGCGCGAAGTCGTGGTCGTTGGCCTCTTCTTGCTTATGAAAACGGAGGTTTTCCAGCACCATGACACCACGGGGTGGCAGTTTTTTGACGGCTTGTTTGACCCGGTCGCCGAAGGTTTCCGGTACGAAGTGGACTGGGCTACCTAGCAGGTAAGCTAGATGTGACGCCACCGGCTCTAGGCTAAACTGAGTGTCTTTGGGACCTTCTGGTCGGCCGAGATGGCTAATGATAATCACCCGGCAGCCTTTTTTAACTAGATATTTGATAGTTGGCAAGCTGGCTTGAACCCGCAAGTCATCGGTTATTTTGCCGTTTTTAGCCAGCGGCACGTTGTAGTCAGCCCGGACCAAAACGGTTTTATTCTCGATTGGAACATCTCGCACTGTTTGCTTATAGAATTTCACATACCCACCTATTTTAGTAATCGTCTTTTATTCTATCACGCGAACACGAATCGTGTCAGTAGCTCCTGATAATCCTGGCTGACGACCGCTGACAATTGCCACTGTAATTGGACCCTCGGTGTCAAAAAAGTTGTCTTGTTTTAGCTCACGAATTAGTTTCAGGCCAGCTTTTTCACCGTCCGGTCGGTGGTAGCTTTTGTTAGCATAACACAGGGCTAGTTGCTGCCAAGCTCGCTTGTCGCTGGTGACGCTGATGATCGGTAGATTTGGTCGATGGTTGGCAATGTTGACCGCCGTCGCACCGGATTTAGTCTCGCAGACAATCGCCTTGAGCTTCATTTGTTCCGCTAAGTTAACGGCGGCTTCACTGATAGCGTCGCGTTGAAATTCATCGGCCTCAACTACGGCGTGGCTCGATGGCAAAACAGCCGCGTGCTCCTGAGTGTATAGTATGACTCGCTTCATAGCGGCGACTGTTTCCAGCGGATACCGACCATTGGCAGTTTCGTCGCTCAGCATAGTTGTATCAGCACCTTGAATTACAGCATTGGCGACATCGCTAACTTCAGCTCGAGTTGGCTCGGGCGCGTCCACCATACTGACCATCATCTGGGTGGCGACAATACTTAGGCGGCCGTGTTTTCGGCAGAGGTCAATGATCCGTTTTTGGACGATCGGCACTACTTCAGCGCTGGCTTCAACCGCTAGGTCACCACGGGCTACCATGACACCGTCGCTCGCTCGGACGATTTCTTCGAGCGTATCGTCTTTGATAGCGGCTTTGGTCTCGATCTTAGATATAATCTGAGCCGCCGAGCCAAGGCTGGTTAAAATCTGGCGGAGGTTGTTGATGTCTTCAGCCGACTGCACAAAGCTCAGGGCGACGTAGTCGATATCCTGAGTCGCGCCGTATTCGATATCGCGCATGTCTTTTTTGGTAATAATATCGCCACCAAAATCGGTGTCTGGTAGGTTGATACCTTTGCGGCTCATCAATACGCCGCTGTTTTCGATCCGGACGGTGATAGCAGTGTCGCTACTTATTTCGGTCACCGTAGTTCTGATCTTGCCGTCGAATATGTAGAGTGGCTCGCCGACTTTCACTTTTTCGGCTAGGTTGTACTGGACCGGTATGACATTGCCCTGATGCTCGGCGGCGTGGTCAAGAACGATACTATCGCCAGCCTCAACTGGGAAATCATCGCTCAGCTTACCGAGGCGGATTTTTGGACCCTGAAGATCCTGCAAGATGGCGGCTGGCTTGCCGAGCGCCTCGCTAGCTTGGCGTATCCACTTAATCTGATCGTCGCGCTCGCTATAATCGCCGTGGCTGAAGTTTAGTCGAAATCCGTTAACGCCGGCTTTTGCTAAATCGCTAATCATCTCCGGTGTACTTGTTTTTGGACCTAAGGTTGCTAAAATTTTTGTTCTTTTAAATATTACACTCATATACCCTATTGTAACATTCGCTTCACCGGGGCGCATCCTCGGAATATAATAAGCCAGCTTGATTTTATTCTCTCGAATGCTACTGTTGTACCACTGCTTGAACGGCTATAAAACTATGAGCTAGGACGGTTACATATTGTTGATGCATAAGCATAACTAAGATACAATGAAATGAAATTAATCAAGAACATGAATATGCAACCAGACGGATCGCAAAACGAACAAAAACCTTCACTATCGACGCAGCAACAAAGTAAGTCGATTATCGTTACGACCAATCTTGCTAAACATTACAAGGTTGGTAAACAGAAGATATATGCGATCAACGATGTGTCGTTAGAAATTAATGAGGGTGAGTTTGTTGCAATAGTCGGCTCGAGCGGTAGCGGCAAAAGCACCTTACTACAAATGATAGGAGGGCTAGACAAACCTACGTCTGGTACGATTACGGTTGACGGTGCGCAGCTCAACAAAATGAGCGACCGTAAGTTATCGCTATTTCGTAATCAAATGATCGGCTTTGTATTTCAGTCGTTCTACCTGCAACCATTCTTAAGTTTGGGCCGCAATATAGAAATTGCCGCCATGCCCGGTCGCATGAAAAAATCCAAACGTAACGAAAAAATCCAACAGTTGGCGGCGTCGGTTGGCCTATCTGATAGATTAGACCATAAACCAAAAGAGCTATCAGGCGGACAGACACAACGGGCTGCAATCGCCCGGGCGCTATTGAACCAACCAAAGATCATTCTGGCCGACGAGCCAACCGGCAACCTCGACTCGACTAATAGTTCCGAGATTATTCTGCTATTCAAGCATCTTCAGCAGCAATTTGGCACAACTATACTTATAGCAACGCATGACCAGGAAATAGCAACCCAAGCAGACCGAATTATTACAGTCAGAGACGGAGCAGTCGCATGATCAAATTTACTGATGCTGCACTACTCGCATTTACAAAACTTCGTACCAATAAAATTCGTACAATTATCACAATAGTTCTAGCGAGTCTACTATTCGGTATGCTTGTCGCCGCTTCGCTAGCTATCAACGGTGTATTCCGTAGCGTGGGTAGCTTTCGTGAAGACGGGTTGACTAGCCGTTATATAGTAAATGTCTACCCATCTCCCGGGGTAGATACAATATCTAATCTACGCCGCGACCCGCACCTTATTACCGAAGCTAAGAAACGATACGAAAAACTAGTTGAAGCAAAGAAAGTCGAAGCCAAAAGATTAGGCCTGTCTTATACACAAGCCTCCGACCAGCCACCTTATACGCAATCTTCTGATGGAAACGAAATGTTGACTTTGAGAGATCAAAACGGCATTGTTCATGACTTGCTAGAGGAGTATTTCAAGGACAAACCCGCTATCAATGACTCGAAACTTAAAAAAGTAGCCCAGCAGTACCATGCGGACAATATATTTAGCTCTACTATCCGCCAAGTGTCTCGAGGCTCAACTCTTAACGTGTTGCCTGGTGGAAAAGAAGCGTTCTACGATCAGCTAGACAACACTGAAAGAGACGCAAACTATGTTAGGCCTATTATTGCTGATTATCTAACTATAGCTCCCCCGGACATTGCCGACCCGTTCATGTTGCCAGATAACGCTGGCTGGAAACCTGACGGCACTAGTCTACCTATAATATTGCCCCAAAATGCCGTAGAACGGCTGCTCAGCAAAGATATGACATCAGACAAAGCCGACGTGTCTAAGAAACTAGCAGACCTCAAGCATCTCCGCAGCGAAGCGGCCGATCTAACCGTGCAGGCCTGTTATAGAAACGATGCTTCAATTGCATTGATTCAAAAAACAATCTTGCAGCAAAAAGATATAAAAGCCAATGTAGGTAAAAAAGACTACCAAAAACCAAATCTTATCTACAAACTACCCGACCCGACAAAATGTAAAAATCCGAGCGTAGTGAGCGATACACGCACCGCTGACGAAAAGAAGCATGATGACAATCAAAAATTATTTGATAAAAAACTCGGGAGTGACAACAAACCAGAAAGCTACTTCGTCACCTTTAAAGTTGTGGGCATTTCGCCAGCCGAAGCAGACAGTAATCCGTTCAACTCTGAAGAAAAATCAAACGACCTTAGCGACATAGTAAACAATCTCTTAAAAACTAGCGGTATCGGACAGGCTATTCCGCAGTCCTTATATGGCAAACTGAGCAATGAAACAAAAGAAAAATATGCAGATTTATTTACATTTAACCCGACTTATTTTTTCGGTAATGAAGACGAAAAGCAGCGATATGTAGAGTTTTCAAATCCTCATGATGCTCAAAACTTCATTGACGAACAAGGCTGCAAAACTCAAGTTGACGGAGCTTGTAAGCCGGCTAGTCGCGATTATGAGCTTAGCCTCGCCTTCACTAACAGTGCGGCCCTTGATGATGTCCAAGATAAAGCCCAGAAGTGGTTTGGCTATGGCATGCTTGTGGTAGTAGTACTAGCGGCAATCATAATGTGGATTGCTATCGGGCGCGCAATTGCTGATGGCCGTCACGAGACAGCAGTCTTTCGCGCTATCGGCTTCAACCGTGGCGACATCGCTGCCATATATGTCACGTATACGGTCATACTGTCCATCCTCGTCACCTTCATTGCAGCTATTATTGGCTACCTAGGCGCGTTTGTACTAAATCAGCAACTAGCACCAGCGCTCACCGCACAAGCCCAGTACGGATTCGCTGGTATTGATATGACAAAAGAGTTCAGCCTAATAGGCTTCGATGAGAGGCAGTTGTTAATAATTTTAGCCGTCTGTTTCACAACTGGATTGGTCAGTATGATTATTCCTCTGCTTAACAACGTCCGCCGAAGTCCGATAAAAGATATGCGCGAAGAATAAAAATATTTGGTACAATTGTCAACATCCTTAACGCAGAGTGCGCTAAGGATGTTTATTGAAAGGGTGATACTATGTCGTCTCTCAAGCAGAGAGTCGCATCGAGCTTTGCAGTTGCAGCACTTACACTTGCAGGTCTTGCGATGACAGCAGCACCAGC
>JAKDMF010000006.1 GCA_030452455.1 bacterium
TTCGTAGTACAATAGGACGAAGAATATAGCAAACAAACAGAAGGCAAGGGTATGAGCGAGACGGCAGAAAATACTGATATTTTTTTATGGGCAAACAACACTGATGGTGTCAAAAAAGACTTACGAGTTGAACTTTTTTTGTTCAATAAAAACTACACAGTCTACAGTACAAATTTTTCACAAGATTTAGTCAACCAAATTAAACCTTTGTTTCTGTATGACATGATTAATTACGTCAACCTTGGCGCCGGAACCGGACTGTCGGTTCGTGACTTTGAGTATAGTGATGCTGAAGATGACGTCTTACTGCGGACCGATCTGTCGAATGTCGGCCGAGCCGAAACTATCATTCACTTGATCGAAAAAGAGCGCAGTGACATGGAAGAGTTCAGTGAAGCGGACCACGAGTTTAAGCGTATTAAAGGTATCGTCGCTAAATTTACCGACCCGGCTAACCAGAAAACCTTCTACGCTGTTAAGCAGGTTCAGTCCAGCCAGTCGCTTCGGGCTTCGTCTTCGTGGGAGTTTCGAGAAGGTAAGTTCGAATCGTTCAAGGCCGAGTTCGGCTTCAAGGTGCCGTCGGACAATCAGGTTTTGATTGTCGAAGGTGACATTTTTGTGTTCAACCAGTCGAAGTTCGAGCGACTATTTAATTACGACTATAAAAAGCAGCTACTAGCCGATAAAAAAGTCGAAGAAATTGAGTCTAAATTTAAGCTTAGCTTCCCAGAGGGAATGGACTTGCAGATGCTGGTCCGTGACCGTAAAAAAGTCGTCAACAAATTGCAAAAAATAGAAATCGGCGAAGTCAGCCAGGAGCAGGCGCTTGAATATGCTGATGATATGAAACTGGAATTAATGACCGATGAGGCTGGTTCGATTATTATCATGGACGGCAATGACCTCGACACTTTTGTCGGTTTGATCAACGAAGACTACATCACTAGCCACGTCACTGGCAAGCGCTATGAAATTAAAACTAAACGTCTGCTCGACGATTCCGACGGTGGCGAACCGCCCCGCGGCTAAGCCCTCGAGTGATATAATAGATAGATGAAGCAAGCACTTGCAATCGAGATCATGCTCAGTGGAGAGAGCGTACTATTGACCGGTCCGGCTGGATCGGGCAAGACATCGGCTTTGAATCAATTTGTTCGCCTGGCGAAGGCCGACGGCAAGCACGTCTCTATCACCGCCACGACTGGCTTAGCGGCGACACACCTGGGCGGCACGACGATTCACTCTTGGTCGGGCATTGGTATCCATGACGAGTTGCCCGATAGATTTGCTGACAACGTAGCCAAAGGCCGCCGCGAGATTATTGAAAAAACTGATGTTCTAATCATCGACGAGATATCGATGCTCCATGACTACCGACTTGATATGGTTGACGAAGCTTGTCGGTTAGTGCGCGAAGAGCCCGACAAACCGTTTGGCGGTATTCAAGTGATTATGAGTGGCGATTTTTTCCAGCTACCACCAATCAATCGAGCTGGCTCTCGCCAGGGTGACTTTGTAGTCGACTCCGAGGCTTGGCGGGAGCTCGATCCGGTCATTTGTTACCTCGACGAGCAGTTTCGTCAAAACGACGCCCGACTGGTCGACATACTAACCGCTTTGCGCTCCGGTGACTTGCGCCGGCGCCACGCCGAAGCGCTGCTTGATCGAGTCGACGAGACTAGCGAAGGCAGCTTAGAGATAACCGAACTTCATACCGTTAACATCGATGTTGATGCTATTAATCAAAAACGCCTGGCTCAGCTCGAGGGTGATGAGGTGACTTATCAGCAGGTGACGACAGGGGCTGCTAATTATGTTGAAAACTTGCAGCGATCAGTCCTAGCCCCGGCCGCTTTGAGCGTCAAACAAGGCGCTCTGGTTATGGCTGTCAAAAACTCGACTGAACGAAAATACGCCAATGGTAGCATCGGCACGGTGATTGATTTTGAACCGTCGACTGACTATCCGATAGTTGAGTTTCGCAGTGGCAAAGTAGTCACCATGCAGCCTGATGGCTGGGAGCTACGCGATGGTGATAAGAAACGGGCCAGCATATCGCAGATTCCACTCCGGCTCGCCTGGGCTATCACGGTCCATAAGTCCCAGGGCATGACGCTCGATAGCGCCCGGATTGATCTGCGCAAGGCCTTTGTTGAAGGCATGGGCTACGTCGCCCTGTCGAGGGTTAGAGATCTCGACAGTCTGTACCTGCTTGGCATTAACCAAATGGCGCTCCGAGTTAGCTCCAAGGCCCAGCAAATCGACCAATCGCTTCGGTCAAAGGCCAGTGATGACTCCAGCCGGTTTGATCATCTCTCAGTCCAAGCCGAGAAAAGAAAGCACGCTCCGGTCAAAGCCAAGAAAAAAGCCGGTTCCAGCGGCTGGGCGGAAAAGATTGAAAAAATGCGCGAGACCCATCCTAATGCCTATCGTCCATGGCAAAAAGACCAGGACGATCAACTCAAGCAGGATTTCCAAAATGGCGCCAGTCTGACCGATCTAAGCCAGGCACTTGGCCGGCACGAGGGCAGTATCAAGATGCGCCTTCAGAAGCACTTCGGTGAAGACGTCATCCAGTAGCACTCCTGTATAATAGAACTATGGCAACCAAGTATAAGTTTCCCAAACGCTTCTTGTGGGGTGCGGCCACTTCCGCCCACCAAGTTGAAGGTGGCACCAGTAACCAATGGACTAGCTGGGAGCACCACAACGCACCGACTTTGGCGGCTCAGTCGCAGTACGTCTATGGAAGTTTAGACAATTGGGACAGCTTAAAAGCTGAGGCTCAGAAGCCTAGCAACTATCTATCGGGTAGGGCGGTCGACAGCTATAATCGAATCGAAGACGATGTCGCTTTGATCAAAAAGATGAATATGAACGCCTACCGATTTAGCATCGAGTGGTCTCGGGTGGAGCCGAGCGAAAATACTTGGGATAGCGACGCAATTGATCACTACAAAGACTATATTAAGCTCCTCAAGAAGCACGACATTGAACCAATTATTACGCTATTTCACTTCACTTTACCGGATTGGTTTCAGTCGATTGGCGGCTTTGCCAAGCGACGTAATGTAAAATATTTTGAACGATTTGCCCGAAAAATCGTATCAGAACTAGGCGTCACTATTAGATATATTGTGACTATCAACGAGCCAGAAGTCTACGCCTCGGCCAGCTACTATCAGGGTGACTGGCCACCGAATCTAACCAGTCGCTATAAGTGGTGGCGAGTTATCAATAACTTAGCCTATGCTCATCGGCGAGTCGCCAGAACCATCCACGGCTTGAACCGGCGCTATCGAGTCTCGATTGCCAAAAACTCCAGCTATTTCTACCCAGGCGACGACGCTTGGCTGAGCCGACTTAGCGCCCGGGTTATGCAATATACGCACAATGATTATTTCTTGAAAAAAGTTATTAAATCGTGTGACTACATAGGCCTTAACTACTATTTTAGTAACCGAGTTTATGGCTACCGGGTGCATAACCAACAGGACAACCTGAGTGACCTCGCGTGGAGTATGGACCCGAGTGATATTCAGTTCGTGCTGGAGCAGCTATCAAGTAAATATAAATTACCGATTCTAATCACGGAAAACGGCCTAGCTGATAGCGACGATAGCCGGCGCAAGTGGTGGATTAGCGAGACGATCAGCGCTATGCAGTCCGCCCGAAATAACGGAGTTGATCTAATCGGTTACCTGCATTGGAGTCTGCTTGACAATTTTGAGTGGAATAAGGGATACTGGCCTAAGTTTGGGCTAGCTAGTGTCAATAAAGATACGCTCGACAGAACCCTGCGACCGAGTGCTGTTTGGTTCGGTAAAATTATTAAATATTTAAGGCAGGCCAGTTAAATGCTTCAACCATTTGTAAAACGAGATTTAAAAGTAGTCGTCATCGGTGGTGGCACCGGTAGTTTTACCTTGCTCTCCAGCCTGAAGGATCACACCAGCTCAATCGTCGCCCTGGTCAATATGGCTGATGATGGCGGTAGTACCGGTACGCTGCGCGATGAGCTAGGTGTTTTGCCGCCGGGCGATGTTCGTCAGTGCCTGGTCGCGCTGAGCCGTACGCCTGAGATGCGCGACGTTTTCAGCTATCGATTTGAAGACGGGGCAGGTCTAAAAGGCCATGCTTTTGGTAATTTGTTTTTGACAGCCCTCGAAAAGATGACCGGCGATTTCGCCAAGGGTATCGAGCTAGCTAGCCGGGTCTTGAATATTGTCGGCAGTGTTGAGCCGATGACGCTAACTAATGTTCGACTGACCGCCAAGCTAAGTGATGAGCTGGAGCTAAAAGGGGAGCATACGATATCAGAATCAAACTTTGCTGGTGCTAAACCAGATATCAAGCTCGAGGCGAGCGACGGTGGCGACGTTGAGTTTAACCCCCGAGCCATTGCCGCTATCGAACAGGCCGACATGGTTGTAGTCGCTCCAGGCAATTTGTATAGCAGCTTAGCGCCGGCTTTGGTCGTGCCGGGTGTTGGCCAGGCTTTGGCGAATACTAAGGCCGTTCGGGTCTATGTGGCCAACCTGGTAACTAAGCCCGGTCAGACTGATAACTATGATGTTTGCGCCCTGACAGATGAAGTCGAGCGTTTCGGGGGCCATAAATTTATTGACGCTGTCTTATTTAACACCGAAAAGCCAAGCGATAGTTTGCTTAAAAAGTACGCCAAAGAAGGTGAGTTGAGTGTGGAGTTCGATACCGATGCGCTAGAAGCCGCCCCGTATCTAGCTGTTGGCGTCAATCTGCTGTCGAATCAAGTCTGGCAAAACTCATCGTCATCTGACCCGATAGCTTCGAGCCGAACCTTGATCCGGCATGACCCGAATATTGTGGCTAGCTCACTGATGGATCTCTATCAATACGTTGTTTCTACCGACCTCAAACAGTAGTCAGCTATTGACATTTTATCAAGCTTATGCTAAATTTAGTTTATTATGAAGAAACAAAACCAAACACCAACCACCAAAAAAGTCGAATCAACTAAAACAACTAAGTCAACCAAAGCGCCAGTCGCTTCTAAAACCGTCGCGGCGCAAACAGCTACCGTCAACTCATTACCAATACCAGAAACTCATATCCAGACCGGACGTGATCTAAAAAACGCCGTGCTTATTGTTTCATTAGTCTTGAACCTATTCATGCTAATCGGCTGGCTAGTTTTGCAATCAACTGGTGATTACAATGCATCAGTCGCTGGATTCCTATTTAGGTAGGGTAGTCGAGTCGACTTCTTTACTAATACCGTCGCCCTCGAGCGACGGTATTTTTTAGCGGCAAACACAAGCACTTTTCCACAAAAATGTGGATAAGTGCCAGAATATACTAAAAATGTCAAAATTGGGGGTTGTAGTGGGTAATGGTGGGTAGTATAGTTAATCCAGTGGAACAAATAGCATCACTAGCTACAAAAAACAAAAACCACTAGATAAATTAAAAAATCTAAACGTAAGGCAAAAGAGAAGACACAATGGCCAGCGTAGATTACTTCGAAAGAAAGCTTGATGACAAGCATCGTTTGACGATACCTGTCGAGCTTCGATCTGAGTTTTCGAGCGGTGTTGTCGTAACTCGCGGCTTTGGTAACTATCTACACCTGTATCCGGCAGAAGTCTGGAACCAGCAAGTAGAATCTGCCCTTGGTGGCGGTATACTTGATGAAAAGGTGGCTGATTTGAACGTCAAGTTTCGGCTTGGCAAGACATCAGCCGAACTTGATCAAAAACAGGGTAGGGTAAGTATCGAGCAGCATCTTCTCGAATATGCAGCCATTGAGCGCGAAATCATTGCGGTTCGGGCTGGTGCATATTTCCGTCTGATGAGTCCGGCTAACGTTTAGAATCCCAGCAAGTACATTAAAAATTCAAAATAGATAAAGAAACACTCTCGAGATCAGCTACCTGGTAGCTTGGTAGTGGTTAATCCGCACCACACTAAAAAAAGCGAAGTACCTTCCCTAAAAAACACACCTCCCAAAAAACTCCACCTCACAAGTATTCGACAAAATTCGTTTTGACGAATACCCTCACACATAAGTCTCTCAACAAGTAGTGTCTATGATTACCTTTGGTATTCTCTAACTACTTGAAATTCTTATTACAAAAACAAACACACAAAAAACAAACATCGCCAAGCTATCAGATAGGTGATCTCGAAGTTTACGACCAGCAGCAGCTAACTTAGTTGTTGACGGACGTAAGCACTCTTCTCATATACATGGTATAGTATGAAGAATATGAGTATTAAAGAACATCCACCACATCTACATGTTCCGGTGCTGCTTGAAGCAACGCTTGACACTTTACATCCGCAGCTAGGCGAGTCATATCTTGACCTAACGGCCGGATACGGGGGTCACGCCGAGCAAATATTAGAGCAGACCGAAAACTATCATGCATCGTATTTAGTTGATCGTGACGATATGGCCATCAAAAGCCTTGAACCACTTCAATCTAAAGGGTGCAATCTGTTGCATACCGATTTTGTCACTGCCTCGAAGCAATTGATTAACCAGGGTAAGCAATTTGATTTGATATTAGTTGATTTGGGGGTGTCGTCGCCACAACTCGACCTATCAGAACGAGGGTTTTCTTTTAAATCAAACGGACCTCTTGATATGCGGATGGATCCAAGACAATCGGTCACGGCCGAATCGCTCATAAACACAGCGAGCGTCAAGGAACTAACGGATATTATTACACGCTATGGTGAAGAGCCATACGGGTTTGCTCGACGAATCGCCGAGGCGATAGTTGATCAGAGACCATTAAAAGATACCCAAAGTTTAGCCAGATTAGTTGAGTTACAGTATCGTCAGCCACGGAGGAAAATCCATCCAGCTACGCGTACCTTTCAAGCAATTCGAATTGCGGTCAACCAAGAGCTATGGCAAGTTGAAGAGATGCTACCACTAATACCTGAGTTATTAAACAAGGGTGGCAGGGTCGCAATCATCAGCTTCCATAGCCTGGAAGACCGGTTAGTCAAACGATATTTCCAGAGTCAGTTTAAGTCAGGATTTGAAGCTCGTTTGGCACCGGTTACTAAAAAACCGCTTGATGGATTGAATTATGATGTTCACAATCCGCGATCGCGTAGTTCAAAGCTACGAGTCGCAGTGAAAAAATAAACACAAACAGAAAGGGCAAAACACCATGCCAATTCACATTACAGTTCAGTACTCAGACAAAGCTGAAGCAGTCGCAGTACGCGTAAAATAGCTTGTCATGCTACCGCCGGGGTTACTCCGGCGGTAGCCCCAAGCAACCACACCACAACAACAAAAACAAAAAGCCAACCACCACATGCAATACAAACACCAACCACAATTTAACTCACGCCGTACGACTCGCCAAATGGGACGAAATCAGAATACAGTTCGGTTTGTATCCCAGATCAAGCTCGGCCCCGTGACTCATACTGTGCTAGTCGCACTTATGATTACAGTCCTTGGCTTGATATACTTAACTCAGGCGACACGGGCAACCGGCTATGACTATCAGTCACAGAAAATCGAAGACAAAATCGCCGAGCTGAGTACTAAAAAGAGCGACCTCGAGGTTGAAAACGCCCGTTTGACAGCTCTTAAGACCATATCTAGCAGCAAAGTTGCTAGTGATATGTCCAAGCCCGATCACACAAACTACGTTAAAGATTAACAATTATGAAGTATGAACTACAGAGTGGCAGCCGCTCGATTTTGATCGCCGGCCTTTTATTATTTATCATTGCGGTATTTATTATCCGTCTTTTTTGGTTGCAGGTTGTTCAGCATGACTACTACGTTGGAGTGGCTAGTCGCGAACAGGTTAGGCGACTGGTTGTGCCGGCTGATCGGGGCGAAATCTATAGCCTTGATATGGGCGTGCCGAATAAGTTGGTGCTTAACCAAACGGTTTATACTGTCTTTGCTGACCCACAAACAGTCAGTCAGCCAGATGAAATTGTAAAATCACTCGATGAAGTTGCCGGTGGTAACACTCGTGATAAGCTAAAAGACCTACTGACGGCCAAAAACTCCCGCTACCAGATACTAGCGACCGGCCTAACTGATACCCAGGCTGAGATGCTTAAAGACAAGGGCTACGCCGGAATCGGCTTCCAAAAAGAAAACCAGCGAGTTTACCCCGAAGGCAGCCTAGCCGCCCAGACATTGGGCTTCGTTGACGGAGAGGGCGAAGGCAAGTACGGCATCGAAGGCGGCATGAATAGCCAGCTGGCCGGCAAAGACGGCCTGTTGCAGTCGGTTGTCGATGTCAGTGAAGTACCGCTCTCAATTGGCGGCAAAAACATCAAGCAGCCAGCCGAGGACGGTAAGGACGTAGTTTTAACCATCGATCGAAACATCCAGCACGAAGCCGAAAAAGCTCTCAAAAAAGGCATGAAAAAAGTTGGAGCCGACGAGGGTAGTGTCGTTATTATGGACCCAAACTCTGGTCAGATTATGTCGATGGCTAATTACCCGACCTTTAATCCAAGTAAGTACTTTAAGGTTAAAGACGCCGCCGCCTTTAATAATCCAGTCATCAGTGACCCCTATGAACCCGGTTCAGACATCAAAACTTTAACTATGGCAACTGGTATAGACACCGGTGTAGCCTCGGCTAAGTCAACTTATGTTAACACTGACCACATCACAGTAGCCGACCGAACAATATCAAACGCCTCAAAGGGCGAGACGGGCCGAATAACTTTCCAGCACGCCTTAAACTGGTCGCTTAACACCGGCTTCGTGACCGTCTTGGAGCGAATGGGTGGCATCGAAGGTAAGACTGGACACGCTACGATTAATCAACAAGCTCGGGAAGTTCTCTATAAATATTTTCATGATAAGCTCCGGCTTGGTCAATTGACGGGATTGCCGCTAGCGGGTGAGTCAGCTGGCATTATGATTGGTCCCAACAACCATGCCTACGGTAGCCTGCCAGTCCGGTACTCTAACGTGGCCTTCGGGCAGGGCATGGACATCACCATGGTCCAAGTCGCGGCCGCCTTCGGTGCTATAATTAATGGTGGTGACTACTATACGCCAAGCGTTGTGGCCGGGACGATCGATAATGACACCCAGGCCTTCAATCAGAAGACTGTTGAGCCAACTGAAAAAAAGGTTATTAAGAAGCAATCATCGCGTGACGTCACAAAGATGATTCACGAAGCTCGCCAAGCATTTTATGCTAGCCATGACAAAAAAGGCTATTACGTCGGTGGAAAGACTGGTACTTCCCAGACTCTCGAAAACGGCAAATATGTCGATAATCAGACAATCGCAACCTATTTGGGCTATGGTGGCTCTGACCTAAAAAACCTAAACTATGTCATAATGGTAAGGCTATCAGGTAAAGGTAAAAACCTTGAAGGCGGCAAGCACGCTATGCCAGTGTTTACGGATATTTCTAACTGGATGTTAGACTATCTAAAGCTTGCCCCAGGAGACAAAAATGCATAACGCACTCAACTCATTCACAGATCAGCTCATAGGTATTTTCATGCTAAGCGTCATCGCCTTTATATTAGGTATCTTGCTGACGCCGATTTATACCTGGGCGGCTTATAAATACGAATTTTGGAAAAAGCAACGCACCACCAGTACAACCGGTGAGGCTATAACAGTTTTCAATAAACTTCATGCTGAAAAGTTTAAACGAAACATTCCAACCATGGCCGGTGTCATCATTGTTGCCTCGGTTGTGATAGTTACAATTTTCCTAAACCTCGACCGGGCGCAGACATATTTGCCGCTGGCGGCTTTGATCGGTGGCGGTATCGTCGGACTGCTCGATGACATCATCAACATTAGGGGTAGCGGCAAGGGTGTGGCTGGGCTGCGCTCGAGCGTTAAATTCGCTATGATTATCGCTCTCGGGCTGGCCCTTGGCTGGTACTTCTTTGCCAAACTAGGCTACGACTCGGTCTATATTCCATATATCGGCAACTGGGTCCTTGGCTGGTGGATTATACCAGTCTTCGTCTTCGCCGTGGTCGCAACCGGCAACGCCGTCAATATTAGTGACGGGCTGGACGGACTATCGGGCGGACTGCTGTCGATTAGCTACGGCTCATTTGGCGTCATCGCCCTGTTGCAGGGAAATTTGATGATATCTGGCTTTTGTTTCACCGTCCTCGGTGCAGTTCTAGCTTACCTGTGGTTCAATATCTATCCAGCCCGCTTTTTCATGGGTGACGTTGGCAGTTTCGCTCTCGGCACCAGTCTGGGAGTAGTGGCGATGCTAACTAACACGCTATTTCTACTACCGATTATCGGAGCACTCTTCGTGGTTGAGGCCGGCTCAAGCTTAGTCCAAATCATCAGCAAAAAGTTTTTCCACCGCCGGGTGTTCATATCAGCCCCGATCCATCACCACCTAGAAGCTAAAGGTTGGCCAGAAACAAAAGTAACGATGCGCTTTTGGGTCATAGCCGCCGTGACAGGCTTTATCGGACTACTAATCGCATTATCTGGCGGATATATTAACTAATGCGCTCGCGAGGCACTACAAACAGCCTAGGCAAGCCTAGGAAAGATACTTTTGCCGGCGTCCCGGCTGGAGTTCGGCGCCATAAGCCTGATTTTATGATCGTTGTCTATATGGGCATCTTGATGTTGATCGGCTTAATCGTGATGTACGCCATTGGGCCATCACGCGCCAATGTCTTAAACCAAGCCTATGGCACAGATTTTTATACCGGAACTTATTTTTTCGTCAAACAGTCGGCAAGTCTAGCAATTGCGGTGGTCGCCTTTATACTAATGGCCAAAATACCGTATTCTTTATTCTTTAAACATGCCGGTAAAATACTGATGGTTGGCTTCATTGCCTGTTTCTTGCTACTGGTATTCGGTAATCTATTTCACGTCGAAGCTATCGCTCAGTGTAGTCT
This sequence comes from bacterium, assembly GCA_030452455.1. Lineage (GTDB taxonomy): Bacteria > Patescibacteriota > Saccharimonadia > Saccharimonadales > Saccharimonadaceae > JAKDMF01. The sequence goes on from JAKDMF010000006.1 coordinate 10,891, forward strand.
TGGTGCTTGTCGTTGGTTCAGCCTGGGGCCATTTGGTTCGTTGCAGCCGGCGGAGCTACTAAAGTTTGGCATGCTGCTGTTTCTAGCTGGCTTTTTGGGCCTGCGGTACCGACAGGGGCTAATTAATGACATCAACAAAACCCTAGTGCCAGTCGGGGCGCTCATGGGCGCAATTATGCTGTTTGTCATCATCTTTGAAAAGGATATGGGAACTGGTATTGTGATGTCACTTATGGTTCTGGCGATGCTAGTCGCCACTGGTATGAAGTGGAAAATTATCGCTAGTGTCGTCGGGGTCGTGGTGCTGCTCGGGGTGCTGATGATAGTAACCTCGCCCCACCGAATGGAGCGAATTACAACTTTTTTTAAGGGAGATAGCACGGCGGTTCAGATCAATGATGAGAATTATCACATTAAGCATGCCAAGATAGCCATTGGTACCGGTGGTATTATGGGCGTCGGTATCGGCAATAGCGTCGAAGCGACCGGCTACTTGCCAGAAGCTATCAACGACTCGATTTTTGCCATAATGGGGGAGACGTTTGGGTTTGTTGGATTGGTGGCTATATTGCTACTATTTACGGCTCTCTTGATGCGGATCCTGAAGGTCAGTGATCATATGTTGGATCCGAGTTTGCGGTTGCTGGTAGTTGGAATATTTACTTGGCTCGGAGCCCATGTAATAATAAACGTAGCCGCTATGACCGGTGTATTCCCGCTGACCGGTATCACGCTACCGCTACTGAGCTTCGGTGGTTCAAGCATGTTATTTATGGCAGCCGCGCTTGGCCTAGCATTTCAGTTATCGCGTTACAGTGTCCATGGATCAAAGTTAAAGGAGATAAGTTATGAAGATTCTAGCAGTGGGCGGGGGATCGGGCGGTCACGTGACACCCGTCGCCGCAGTTCTCAACGAGCTGCATAAGGCCGACTCAACGGTCGAAGCTCGCTTTGTTTGCGACCGGGCGTTTGAAGTCCAGGCCCGTGGTATTATGAAAACTTTGCCGTTTCAGGTTGAAGTTTCGATTATTCCAGCCGGTAAGTTTCGCCGCTATAGTCATTTAACCTTCTGGCAGCATTTTACAGTTCCGGCCGTCGTGTTTGGGAATCTCCGTGACATAACCAGGATTATCCGCGGTGGATTGGCTAGTTTTTGGCTACTTGTCCGCCATAGACCAGATGTCGTTTTTGCCAAGGGTGGCTATGTCTGCTTGCCGATGGGGCTGGCGGCTTGGCTACTGCGCATACCGCTCGTTATACACGATTCCGACACCCGACCGGGACTAACTAACCGAGTTCTGTCGCGATTTGCTAGCCACATCGCTACCGGTTCACCGCTTGAAAACTATCCTTACGACAAGCGTAAAACAGCCTACACAGGCGTGCCAATCAGTGCTGAATTTGTACCGGTTTCGCCGAGCCGACAGGCCGAGTTAAAGGAAAAATTAGGCCTGCCGAGTAACAAGCTACTAGTTGTCGCCACTGGTGGTGGCTTAGGCTCGCAGATTATAAATGGGTCTGTTATCGCTGCCGCCGCCCAGATCGGCGACAAAGCCAGCTTTTATATTGTGACCGGTAAGGGTAATTTGGAGCTGGCCCAGACTCAGGCTGAGTCGGCTAAAAACGTCACACTAACTGAATTTGTCTATAAAGGCATGCCCGATGTCCTAGGGGCGGCTGATATCGTGGTGGCACGGGGTAGTGCAACGTTCCTGCAGGAGCTAGCTGGACTCGAAAAAACAGCTGTTGTCGTACCGGCCCATCAGCTCGGCGACCAGCTTAAGAACGCTCAAATGTTTGACTCGCACGGAGCCGCCCTAGTATTAAACGATGACGAGTTGCTTGAAAGACTACCGGCAGTTCTTAATCAACTGGCCAGCGACGAGTCAGCTCGGCAAGGTTACGCTGCCCGGCTACACGAGTTTGCCCGACCGAGTGCCGCAGCTGATGTAGCTCAAATTATAGTTGAGGCCGCCAAGTGAGCTAGACCGCTATGAAGATATTTTCTGAAAATAAAAAGAATAAACCACCAGTTCGCCGCCAGCGAGCTGGCCAGCCGAGCGGTAGCAATAGTAGTCAGTTTAACCGTAACCGGACACTGACTGGCAGCAGCTCGTCCAAGGTCCGGAGCGCTAATGAGCTTAATTCAACTATTAAATCTCCTCGAGCTAAAGTTCACTCGCTAACTAAAAAACGACGTAAGCTGGGTTCAATGCTTACAGTGGTAATTATCTGTATAGCGGCTCTACTGATCATCTTGATGCAGCTGACGGTCGAGCCGGTTATCTCCTCTGACGACGATCTAACAAGCCAGCAGAAACAACCGTACATCGAGTCGATCCAGGACTATTATGCTAGTCGACCAGTTGAGCGGTTGAACTTCTTGCTCAACGAAGATCAATTTATAGCCTACCTAAAAACTAAGCACCCGGAGATATCAAGTGTCACCGACATTGCCTCGGCTGGATTCATCCACACTAACTTTACGCTCGATATGCGTCAGCCAGTCGCCTCATGGACTATTGCCGGTCGGACTGAGTACGTTGACGGTAATGGCATGGCCTTCCAGCGAAGCTACTTCAAGCAGCCGAAAATTGAAATTGTCGACAAGTCAGGCATTGAACTTGATAATAGCGTGGCAGTGGCCAGTGATCAGTTCCTGGGGTTTGTCGGGCAGGTAATTGGCTACTCTAAGTCATTCAAGCTACCAGTTAAGCGGGTCGTCTTGCCAGTTGGTACAACTCGTCAGATCGAAGTTGAGCTCAGTGGCAGTAAGGTTCTGATCAAGATGTCGATCGATCGCTCGGCCTATGATCAGGTCGAGGACGCCGCTAGGGCAGTCAAGTATCTATCGAAGCGGGATAAGACGCCTGTCTATATTGATGTCCGCATCGAGCGTAAAGCTTACTATTTACCTAAGTAGGTGACGGCTCGCTAGACAAAGTGACAGGCGGTAGACCGCCTTGCTCCTCTACTGTAGTGTTCTGTTTTTGTTCTATATTTTTGGATTGTAGATTAATATCAAAAAACATATTACAATATCATAATCGCAAAAAAGCAAATAGGCGGGTCAGACACCAGAAAAGGGCAGTAGTATAATAAAAATACAAAAAAGCAAAATAATGAAATCTAGTGTGGATAACTAATTTATCAACAGTCTAAATGACGACCGGACGTTGAGCCACCAAGGACTGTCTAGTTAGATGGATTTTAGACAACGAGCTGAATTGGGGTCTGATCCGTAGCAGTCAGTGTCAGACAATTAAGTAGTAAGACTTAAGCGGAGCTGAAATAGTGGGCGCCAAAAGAAACCACCCTATTGACAGGGGTAGTAGCAAAATATGGCCTATAACTAGATGGGTATGTAATCAACTATTGTAACTATATTGAATGTCGTAAAAGGTACATTGTGCGACGTTAGATTAATATAACAAACATGATTGTCTATGCACTCTTTTTGATCTTGTTGCGGACCTTCGCGGCGATTTGTTTTGGATTGGTTCTCTATTTTGTGAGCCACTCTTCGTTTTAGTATCGACCCGTCTATTTTTGCCATCCGGCCTCCGTTTAGCTACTAGACTGGCTAGCTCGTCCTGGTCAGCTGATGGCTCGGCCGGATTGGCGGCGAGCTTTACTAAACTTTTATACGATATATCAAATGTTCTATTTATGTTCTGTTTTATTTTGAGCCCTCTGATCGATCGACGCAGCGCATAAATAGGCTGGTATGGTGCCCGGACAGCTAGAGACTTTCTGTGAGACTAGTAGCCGACAGGAAGCCTAGACGAGGGCTCCGTCTAGGCTGCAAATAAACTTAAAGTGGCGCAGAGGCCGGGCTAGCGAATCTTAAGCTCGGTCTCGTCGGTTGTCGAGTTGCCGCGCGGTATCTGGATCGGCCTTGAGGTGCCTGTGGCTGGCTCAGTGTTGATTACCTTCGGTAGCTCCGGTGAGCTGGCCTGGGCTGGTTTAGGGGCGGCTGGGCGGTCATTATTGCCTGGCTGAGCATCAGTCGGCTTTTTAGATCGGTTGCGGCTACGGCGGCGTTTTTTGGGTGCCTGAGGGGGAGTCTCTTTGTCCTCGACCGGATTACTAGGCTTGTTTGCTTCATTCGGGGACTGGGTCGGTGCGCTCTGGTGCTTGGGAGCCGGGTTGCTTGGCCTATGACTGTTACTGCCCTGCCCAGCCGAATTAGTACCGCTACGAGGCGCCGCTTGGGGTTGACCAGCAGAGCCAGCTGGTCGTTTTGGTTTCTGAGGGCTAGCCGCCGGTGTGTCTGGTTTAGCGTTTTTTGAAATCTCAGCTTCGACCTCTGCCCTACTTCGGCCGTAGTAGCGACGGGTGTTTTCGACTATCCGACCAGTGTTATCAACCTGGGCAACTGGCAATGTCAGTGTCGTGGCGCTAAAAGCTGGCGTTTTTTCACCTTCGATGACCATATTGATCACGAAGTGTCGGTTATGCATTTGCAGTAGGTCGGTGGCCTCGAACTGGGGCTCAAACTGCTGCGATAGTATCGGCGCATCGTTAGCTGAGACGCGGAAGCTGATCATACTACCGACGTTGCCGAAGACGGCGTCACGAACAGTTTCGTCCATCTGCGATATGTACTGGTTGGCAACAGTTAGGTTTAGTCCATATTTGCGTGCCTCCGATAGAATTGTCGCAAATGAATCAGTTGCAAAGTTCTGGAACTCATCGACGTAGAGGTAGAACGGTCGGCGATCTTCAATTTTTGGTATGTCGCTGCGACTCATAGCCGCCAGCTGGATCTTAGTCACTAGGAATGAACCGAGAATAGCAGCGTTATCTTCACCAATTAGACCTTTCGATAGGTTGACGACCAGTATCTTGCCCTCATCCATGATCTTGCGGATGTTAAAGGTACTTTTTGGTTGGCCGATAATATTTCGGATGATCGGGTTGGCCGTGAAGGCACCAACCTTGTTCAGGACCGGGGCGATGGCCTCGGCCTGGAAGCGTTCTGTCCAGCTGCTAAACTCGACGTTCCAAAACTGCAATACGACTGTATCTTTACAGTAAGTTAGAGTCTCTTTGCGGTACTTTTTATCAGTTAGCATCCGGGTAATATCGAGCATGGTGGCATCGGGCCGATCGAGCAGGGCTAGAATAGTATAGCGCAGAATGTACTCCAGACGCGGGCCCCATGAGTCGCCAAACATACGCTTCAAAACTCCAATCACTTCGCTACTGATATTACTTTTTTGATTGGGGTCAGTTACTTCTAGTGGGTTAAAGCCGAGCGGAAAAGCCGTATCGGCTGGGTTAAAGTAGACGACATCTTTCAGGCGTGAGCCTGGTATAAACCGCAGGTTATCAACCGCAAAGTCGCCGTGCGGATCGATAATGGCGTAGCCGTGGCCGTGGAAGATATCAGACAGAGCAAATAGTTCGAGTGTACCCGACTTACCAGCACCGGTCTGACCGATGATATAAACGTGACGCGAACGGTCGCTCCGGAGCATGCCGAACTGGTGATTTACGCCGCGGAAGTTAGTCATACCAAAGGCGCTAATCCCCTCGTCAATCACCGGGTTACCAGTTACGACTGGCAGTTTCGACGGCGGCTCGGCTGTTTTCGAGGAGGCCCAGACAATATTTGGTGTCTCGACATTGGTGTGCGGTAAGTGGAAGACACTAGCTAGCTCCTCGATGTTTAATATGAAGCCTTTGTCGGTGAAGAGTCGTGACTTATATTTCTGGAGATCTTCCTTTTTGAAACTAGCGTTAGTCATCTTGAAGCCGTTCAGGTTGGTACTGTTGAACTGCTTGAAGGTACCAACTAGGGCTTGCATCCGGAGTTTGCCGCCCGACTGACTTTCGCCTAGGTAAGCCATGCGAATTTTGACGCGGTAGCCAAGCTTCGTAGCCTTAGTACTAGCCTCGGTTAGCCTAGTTTTGTCGCGTTCGGATAATTCCTTTGGTTTTGACTCGCCACCAATCCCCTGCTCTGGCGGTTTCCATAGCGCCTCTAGTGCTCCACCGAGCCAGGCCATACCACCACCTGATAACGCGCCACCGCCACTACCACCCTTGCGGATATTCTCAGCCCAATGGTCGGAAGATTTGTGCCAGTCATCAGCAATCGGCCGAACTAGAATCTGAATCCAGACTTCTTCCCCACTCGACTCGAGTTTGGCTAGCGTACCAGTGATACCAGCTAGCGGATCTACTTCAAAGTTCTGAAAGGTTTTAATCGGTAGCATTTCGTTGCCGGTCATATCTAGCTCAGCTGTGTATGTCACAGAGTGGTCGCGTTCGTGAGTCACGTAGTCCTCGTCAGCGGCGTGAATTTGGACGGTTGGATACTGGGAATAGATCTGGCCCTCGACGAAACTCTGGAGGCTTTTTGGTACCCAGACGTAAAAACGGAGTTGTCCGTTGACGGAAGCTATCTCAAAACTGAGGTGTTCCTGGATGCCACCGTTGTTCTTAAGTTCTGTTTTGTCGCGTAAGATACCGTGAAGACTGGCAAATAACTGCTCAGCCGCGAGCTCAGACTTGTCGTTGGTCCGTGGGATCTCTAGGATTAGCAGGGTACTCTTAGTGGTCTTGACAACCTCTATCTTCCGGTAGTTTTGCCAAGTTAAATATGCTAACACTAATACTATTGGTACCCATACGTACCACTGGAGGAGTAATTCGATAAACCAGACGAAGATGTCCATAACTACATCTATTATCTCACTGCATAAGCCTGTTTGCAAACAGGCTTATGCTATGGGCTATTTTGCGGTTGTTTCTGCTAGCGTGTAAGTAGCTTTAGAGACGCGCTTGAAGATCGGTTTACTCTGTAGATTGAGTAAAATAGTAGTTTCTTTGACCTGTCGGCTTTTTAGAACCTGCTTCACTATTTCATCACGATGAAGTGGCTCATCGGCCTTTTTTAGGACATCAGCGATAATATCGGAAACTGTACCTTGGCTAAAGCCCCATGTTTTTAGGGCGTAGATGCCGCGACCGATTAGGACGAAACGAGCATCTTTGATTAGTTCGTTGTGGATGGCCTGAGTTGTAACATCTTTTCGTTTAAATGAGCTAGCTTTGATAGTTTTAGCGATATCAGAAAAGTGCATCGGCTTGGCGTTGTCGGCCAGTACGACGTAGATTTTGTCGCGGATGTTTTTCGGGTTAACAGTCGGCCATTTGATGAGACCCCAGTTATCTTTAAGGTGGGCTAGCTTTTTGCTGATACTAGCCAGACCACGGACATTAGATGGGTGTTCGAAGCTAAGTTTTTCGTGGAGCTGCTCGATAGTGATCGGTTCAGCGTGTTCTTTGATGGCCTTAACGACGGCGTCGGCGTCAGTTCGGAATTTCTTCTCGTCACCGTACTGTGAAATACCGACAGCATTAAAGTAGTTATCGTTTTCGTTGACGACAGTCAGGCCAGGTGCTAGTTCAGCTACGAAGCTAACGTGAGCTCGCTCGCGGTCATCACTAGTCTTATCAAGGAGTGTGTCGGTTAGATCGCTAACTCGGGCAACTCGTCCCTTTTCAGATAGCAAGCGAATTATTTTCTTTTCAAGAGTGTGGACCGTTGGGATTTTGTTATCCTCAGCCGATAGACGTAAACGAATGACAATGGCTTTTTCAAGTTGTCGGACGCGCTCTCTGGTGATACCTAAGAGTTCACCGATTTGCTCTAATGTTTCTTTTCGATCATACAGACCAAATCGACGAGTGATAATTTCACGTTCGCGTTCTTGGTCGATGACAGCAAGTGCATCATTCACGGCATTTTTTAGTTCAATGGTCGCCTCTGGCTGCGTTTTGTCGCTCATTATAGATGTGTCCTTACCTCTGCCTCACCTCAGACTGTTTATATCGTTTGTTTACGTGTCTTATTCGACTATAGAACATATTCTAGTAAATGTCAAATAAATATGTGGCTTAAATAAATTATAGCATGAAATAGACTAAAAACACATATAGTGTCATGAAGATTTATATTACCCATATTTATGGTCTGATGAGTATAAAAATAGCTCTATATCCCGTAGTAACTACTAGAATATAGAGCTTGTTGCTAGAACTATCAGAGCTGAGGCTCCATAGCCACATCTGCAAATAGTTCGTCTCCACCGATCAGGGCGATCTCTTCGGCGGTTGGCCTACCAAAGAGTGAATCGAATTCTTCCTGGTCAAACGTGTAGGTGTTAAGGCCAGTTGCGAAATTTTCCCTGATGATCCTACCCATGCTAAGAGTGTTGACCGTACCGCCGTACATATCGCGGATTCGAAGACACATTAATCTGTGTCCGGCCTTGGTCAGATGGATTCCGACGTGCTGTCCCATGACTACCTCCAAAATTGTATCGGTATGGGGTTAGCTGTATCGTATATCAGATACGGACAGCTGTCTAGAGGCTATTTTTTCTTAGCAGTTTTTCGCTTAGGCGCGGCGCGGCGTTTTTTGGCAGGAGTTTTAGCTTTGGCTAGGAGCTCTTTGGCTTCGTCGTGAGTTAGCTCTTTCGGGTCAGTCTCTTTTGGTACCTTGGCATTTTTCTTGCCATCGGTCACATAGGGGCCAAAGCGGCCGTTTAGGACCTGAACACCGTCATCAAAAGTATTAATGTACTTCTCGGCCTCTTTTTTGAGCTTCTCGGCGTAGAATTCAAGCGCCTGCTCGAGGGTTATAGTATGCGGATCTTCTGGTTTGATGCTGACAAATAGTTTGCCGACCTTGATGTAGGGGCCGAACCGACCGATGTTAGCTAGGATATCTTGACCATCTTCGGTCTGGCCAACGGTTCGTGGCAGCTCAAAAGCGTGCAGCGCTTCGTCGAGACTGACTGTTTCGATCTTGGTGCCACGTGGCATTGGTGCGAATTGTGGCTTAGCCTCATCATCAGTGGCGCCGAGTTGTAGCATTGGGCCAAACCGGCCAAACCGAGCCAGGATTGGCTTGTTAGTCTTGGGGTCAACACCGACTTCGCGGGAACTACCGACTTTTGAGCGGTCGATTTCACCGGAGTCATCAATCAGTTTATGGAAGGGACCGTAGAAGTTATCGAGCATATCATTGCGAGCTAGCTTATTGCTGGCGATTTGATCGAACTCCTTTTCTACCCGAGCCGTAAAGTCATAGTCGACGACTTGGTTGAAGTGGTCGGTTAGGAAGCTACTAATCAGCTCACCGCTCGGTGTCGGTACTAGCTTGCCTTTGTTGGAGCCGGTTTTTTCCTGCTCGACTGTCCGCTCGACGGCTGATCCGTCGGTTGAAAGGACGACCACGTCGCGCTCCTGGCCTTCGCTCTCGCCTTTTTCGGCGTAGCCCCTGGTCTGGACGGTGCCAATGATGGTGGCGTAGGTGCTCGGGCGGCCGATACCTAATTCCTCCAGTTTTTTAACTAGACTACCTTCACTATAGCGAGCTGGCGGCTTATCAAATGACTGGCGGGCGGTGGCGAGTGATAGCTCTAGCTTGTCGCCATCAGCGATCGGCGGCAAAATATCGCCGGCTTGCTTCATACTGGCGTAGGCTTTCAAGAAACCAGGAAATACGACAACCTCACCCTTAGCGACGAAGTTATCAGTCGAACCGTTTTGGCGACCAATGTCGATGTTAATAGTCGTCTTCTCTAGCTTAGCCGGCGCCATTTGGCTTGCCAGTGTTCGCTGGCGGATAAGATCATATAGTTTTTGATCATAGGGATTGGACGAGACGTTCTCAGTCTTGAGGTCGGTTGGGCGGATGGCTTCGTGGGCTTCCTGAGCGCCGGCTGATTTGGTGCTGAACTTTCGGACCTGCGAATACTCCTCGCCATAAGTCGAGCTAATGTACTGAGCGGCCGCCGCTAACGCCTGCGAACTGAGGTTAACCGAGTCGGTTCGCATGTAGGTAATTTTACCGCTTTGGTATAACTTCTGAGCAGCTGACATGGTCGCCTTAGAGCTAAAGCCAAGTCGAGAGTTAGCCGCCTGCTGGAGGGTACTAGTTGTAAACGGTGCACCGGGATTACGAGTGCCTGGTTTTTTGCTTAGGTTGCTGACGGTGTAGTCGGCGCCCTCAAGACTAGCTAGAAATTCGTGAGCTTCCGGCTCGGTGTCGAACTTTTTCGGGAGTTCGGATTTTATTTCTTCATTGCCGTGCATGAATGAAGCCGTCACTTTGTATTTTGTCGCACCTTCAAACTCAGTAATTTCGTTTTCACGCTCGACAAGTAGACGAACGGCTGGGCTCTGGACACGACCAGCTGATTTGCCACCGGGCACTTTGCGCCAGACGACTGGGCTTAGTTCGAAGCCGACAATTCGGTCTAGGATTTGCCTGGCCTGCTGGGCGGCGACAATATCCATATCAATCGTGCGCGGTGATTTTACGGCGTTCTCAATAGCTGACTTTGTGATCTCGTGGAAGACAATTCGCTTCGTAGTCTTAACATCGAGACCGAGCGTCTCGCAGAGATGCCAGGCGATGGCTTCACCTTCGCGGTCTTCATCGGTGGCGAGCCAAACGTTGTCTTTGCCGACTGCTTTGACGGCTTTCTTGAGCTCAGCGACAGTTTTTCTTTTTTCGCTATCAACTTCGTAGACTGTATTATAGCCATTATTTACATCAACTGGCGGAGTGCCGTCCTTAGTTTTTTTGGGAATTGCTCGGATATGGCCGATACTGGATAATACTATAAAGTCACCACCAAGATACTTCTCGATAGTTTTTGCTTTGGCCGGACTCTCTACGATAACTAAGTTTTTGCTCATAATCTCCTTATGCTTTTTTATATAAGCACAATGATTAGTTATAACGCAACATTATAGTGTTGTAAAGACCCGACTATCAGACGAAGTGAGCCTGGCCATATAAATAACCCCTCAATGTATATGAGGGGTTGTAGCTTTTTGAGTTATGGACTCAACTCTTCGGAATTGAAACTTCGTTCAAGTAGTGTCTCGTAAGTCTCCTTTTTGGTGATGTGGTAGTGGCTGCAGAAGCGGCAGTAATAATGCCTAAGAGCTATACCTTTATTGCGCGACTCTTTGTTGAGGCGAATGATTGTCTGCCTGGCATGTTTTTCATCTAAATATGCTCGTTTTCTGCTTTTGCACCTCACAGAAGGTTTGGGATATCTGGGCTGTACCATCAGCACCCCTCGACTAGTAGCTACTTCGACGCTAGGAACCTGCATCGATTGATACTATTTAACAACCTACATAATTATATGTCAACCTATCGTAGCGTCCACTGATTACCGCCCAGCGAACGGATCAATCCGTTAATCTCCATCATTGTCATGGCTTGGTTGAACTGACTAGTGTCGAGCTGGAGCTTAGTTTGGATCTCGTCGCCGCTACGCCAGCCAGCTTGAAGTAGCTTAATGATAGCTGTTTCGGTCGGGTTGGCGCCGAGAGTGATTGAGGTTTGCGACTGAAGCTTGTCTGGGGCGATCTGGGCGATTATGTCTTCGGCTGAAGTGGCCACAAGGGCGCCTTGGCGGATTAAGTTGTTACAGCCGCTGCTCATCGGGCTGGTGATATTACCGGGAACTACAAAGACATCTTTGCCCTGCTCAAGGGCGTGGGCGGCGGTTGATAGTGTCCCGCTGCGCTGGGCAGCCTCGGTGATAAGTACGGCGTCCGATAGGCCACTGACGATTCGATTGCGCTCTAGGAAGCTTGAGGGGTAAGCTGGCGTGCCAGGTTCGTACTCGCTTAGGATCGCTCCACCGCACTTAATAATGTCTTCGCCGAGTGATTGGTGCGAGCGCGGCGTGATATCATCAACTCCATTTGCCAGCACCGCTAGGGTCGTGCCACCGGCGTCGAGTGCTGCTCGATGAGCTATACTATCGATACCGAGGGCTAAGCCGCTAACTATAACGATTCCTCGGCTGGCAAGTTCACTCGCAATTTTGTCAGTTACCTGTCGGCCATAAGCGGTTGGCTTGCGGCTACCGACGACCGCGACGGTTGGTCGGCGCTGGTCCGGTAGTTCGCCGCGATAATATAATGTTTTTGGTTTTTTGGCAAGAGTATTTAGTACCTGGAGATACTTATGCTTATCTGGTGAACATTTATTGATTTTTATCATATATTATGTCAGAAAGTATTGACTTAATGTCAAATTAGTGCTAATATTAAAGGCGATTGGTTGTGAAAGCAATCAAATGCACCTTATATCCCCTATTTTAACGCAGAATCAACTGATTTTGCGTATGTTAGGTTGTACGCAACGTGCCAATAAGTAATCTACCCTCCACTTTTTGGCCGTTAGACAAACGTTGCGTGCATACTAATCCCTTTAACTACCTTTTCAAAGGCTGATCTTTTTTAAGAGACTATCAAGTAGTGGCTTAACCGCCAGGCGCACAACCACGTGGAGTTGGATGTGACGCTTCTCTCGAGAGAGCCCAGGGTGGGTTGAAGGGTAAAATGGCGCCAGGTGATGCCCACCCTTACCTGGCGCTTTTTTATTTGGAAAAAAATATGCCTCCAGTGTGTAGCTGGAGGCTCTTATCTTGCTTTAGATAAGTTGTCTGATCAAGGCATTAACCGTAGTGCATTAATCAGACTTTCGACAGACGGGCTATCGAGCGATTCGACCCTAACCGTAAAGTAGTCGGTCGAAGAGGTTTGTACTAAAAATCCGGTTTCGCTAACCCAGAATTTTGTACCAGCAATTCGAGCAATTTTTGCGACATGCTCGTACGGCTTTTTCTTAGAGCCGTGAGCCAGCATAATCGAAAACCCAACCTGTATCTTGACTTCCCTGTCGGGGTACCTTGATACGGCTCGGCCGATTCGATCGATTTCTTGCTGGAGTTCGTCGTGGCGTGTTTTGTCAGGCTGGACCATTTCCCTCACCTCTTTTGTCAAGCAACTGATATTAGTAGCCAATTGATGGCAGTCTCTTAATATCTGCGTGCATTATAGCAGTGCCCTATCGGCGTGTAAATGTAAGTCAGCCTGAGGCGCCGCTAGACGTATGAAAATATCGAAGTTTAGTTATAGGGCTGATCATTTTTCATCTGGCGGCCGTGCTGTCGGAAAATTTATCTTTGCGACACGGGCCTTGCTATTTTGTAAGAATTTGAGACTTGTCTCGTGCTAAGATGTAGGTATGACTATTGCTATTATGATTGCTGCCATCGTTATCGGCAGTGGGCTGTCTTTGACCGGTGGAATGATTCTACTTGGCGTTCGTAAGTATCGAGAGATTGCGCTTATCCTGACTATGCCGTTTGGCGCCGGCGCCTTGCTAGCAGCAGCCTATTTTGATTTGCTACCAGAGGCGTTTGAGCAGATTAGCATTGATAGTGCCCTCATGTACTGCCTTGTCGGATTTATCGTATTCTTCTTGCTAGAGCGGATGGCTGGTTGGTTTCATCACCATCATAGCCACAGCCATGACAAACATGACAAAAATGTTAGCCAGCGGCGGTTAATAGTGGTCGGTGATGTCATGCATAATGCTATCGATGGTTTAGCAATCGGGGCATCATTTCTAGTCAGTGTACCGCTTGGTATTATAACCACCCTGGCAGTTTCCTCACACGAGATACCAAAAGAACTTGGCACGTTTGCGATGTTGATGTCAAAAGGTTGGCATAACAAAAAGGTCGTTCTGGCCAACGTTCTATCGGCGATTGCTACTTTGGTTTCGGCAATTGGTATATATCTACTTGGCGATGCCACCACCGGCATAGTTGGTCCACTACTAGCCCTGACGGCTGGATTTTTCATATACGTCGCCGCCAGCGACATCATACCTGATATTCACGAACAGCCTCGCAAGACCGGTACAGTTCAGGCCGCCGCACTGGTCGCTGGTGTGGTGATTGTCGGTATAGTTATTGAACTGCTCGGTGTTTAAGCTTGTATATTAAAAACCCCGACGTAGTGTCGGGGGTGTTTGGAGCTTGGCGTCAAACGTCAAGTAGCTGCTCGAGAGCTTGCTTGATCTTGTTGTAGATCGGCGCCTTGTTCCACTTGTGGGGATGGTCCAGGGCGAAATACACATTGATGGCGTTCACCTGTTCGATAGTGTCCCTTATCAGGTTATCGACCGTGCGTGCCATCCATCTTTCGCCATTTTTGCGTATCAGCAGGTATATGAAACCGTTGTCGGTCAGGACATAGCTGTTGTATAGATAGACGACGTTAACCGTCATTTCTCTGCCTGAATCGATGTCTGCTAGGTGGACGAACTTTGTGTCCAGCCCCTGCAGTTTACGGTATTCAACCAAGACGCGCATTTTTAGCAGATTCATTTCATGTGATATGTCGATCTGCTCAGCACACTGCTCTTGGTAGTCGAGTTTGCGATTTATTTTTTTGGTATTTTCGTCGATAAACTTCCTAGCTTCATACCGAAATCGTTCACTACGATCACCTCGGATCTCATCTAAAGCGCGCATTTTATTCACCACCCACATTTTCAAGCTCCGAATCTCGGGAGCCTAGATTTTAATTTGATCAGGCTCGACCAAAGATTACGAATATAACTATGGTTTAAAGTAGGCTTAATTGCAACCATGCCACTATTGAGAACATTTACGCGATAGCACCGACACTCGTGTCGGCTTTAGGGGGAGGGGCGATGTTTTTGAATTGACTTCAAACAAGCGGAGGGGCTATGCCCCTCCTAAAACAATCACGAACACGAGGACTCGTCCGAGCGGATCTTAGATCCGAGGGTGGAGCGAGCAATCCGAATTTACTTCGGTTGTGAAGCGGAGGGGCGTGCCCCTCCTGTAATCACGCGATAGCACCGACACTCGTGTCGGCTTCAGAGGGT
>JAKDMF010000007.1 GCA_030452455.1 bacterium
ACACCGAAGACTATCGACAGTCTGCAGAACCTCAGCCTACCAGCTGGTGTCGACGCCGAAATTCGAATGTAGTTAGTGAACGTTCAGATACCAAAATCTCCGCTTTAACTGCGGAGTTTTTGGTATCAATGAGGGTTGTTTAGTTTTTGGCTCGCGGGCTATCTTTAAGATGATGCATTGAAGTTGCGTTAGCCGCTGTTGAGGCATCAATTTTGTCGTAGATCGACTGAATCTGGTAGTTTAGGATCGCCACCCAGATGCCAAGGCTCAGCACAGCTACAGATATGATTATCCAATATAGTGTCTGTTTGGTGAAGCGTAGTGATATGAAGTTGTCTTGGTCTTTAAAGACATGCAGGGATCGCATCTCCTGAACCTGCTTGCGGCTAGCTGGTTTCTTGCGAGCGGTCGTCCTCACGGCTGGCTTACGGGCCGCCGGTTTACGTTTCGTGGTCTTGGTTGCAGTTTTCTTTGTCGTTGCCATCAGGGTAAATACCTCGCTTACGCTTATACTGGGTCTATTATGCTAAATTATTCAAAAAATCTCAAGGCACTAGCACCATTTACTCAAATCGTGTATAGTATATTTTAGCTTATGGTTAAGACAAAAACTAAATCAAAAACACGTACTTATGCGCGCAATCGAGTTGTCAGCCGACGCGGTAATGAGATAATTAACGAGCGTGATAGCGTCTTCTTTTTGAAGCTTGTTACAGTCGTGCTACTTGGCACGCTATGGCTTAAGTTCCGGGCTCCACTTGATATCAACGGATTCCTACTAACCGGTATTCCAGCCGGTACGTTGATTGCCTTTATATTTGTGGCCGCATTTGAGAAAATTCAAATGAACCGCAAGATCTGGTACGCAATTCTAATCGTCGTCACTATCGTCTGCTACTTCATACCAGCCGGTATTGTAATCTAGTAAAAACCCCGGCCAATTGAATGACCGGGGTGCTTGGCGCGTATTAACTACGTTGACTACTGTATCTGTCTATATAGAGCGGTAGGAACACATAGCGGTCGATATCTACTATGACGCAGTCGACGCCGATTCTTAACCGCGAGTACGGACTATTATGATCGACGCAGTCGCCGATTACGGTAGCCTTTCTCTCGACGAAGTCATCGTCTTTCTGTATGGGATTACCATTGATGATAGGCGATCGGTACTCTACTTTTATCTCTTCCGAAAGAGACGACAAACGCATCGTCGCGGTACCGGTCACTATATCTTTATCAATTCCACCGTGGGGATATTCGGTTAGTCTTGCGCTATCAATCCGAAATAGCACACTGATACTGTCTTCTGTAGTTAGCACGTACATGACACATCCTATCTCTAGTCCGTATATCAATATGGGTATTTTACAAGAAGTATACTATATTGTCAATCTAGTTGCAGATATGAAAAACCCCGGTCAGCTGAATTACCGGGGCGTGACTTACTCTACGGGGAGATAGAGGCAGTCGATGCCTTCGTCTGGTTCGAGGTGAATTGATGCAATGGCAACCTCTGGCTGGTTCGGGTTTTCTTGCGACCAATATATTTGAGTTACCATCAAAATGCGACGTATCACTTGGCTATACTCCCGATTCGGTTCGAGCACCGAGTATTGAACCGCGGGGTAGACACATCTGCACTCGTACATATCGTCGCCGAGCCAAACCTGCATCTGGATTTCTCCAGGTTGATACATATCGGGCTGAACAACGCTCGTAATCTTGGTGGGAACATCAACTTCCCAGCGATCACCGCTAATAGTGCGCATCATTCCATCCTTTCATAAGAGGGGAATGAGTGTCTATATTTTATAATAACAACCTTAATATGTCAAAGTAGTGACAGTCCTCGCCGGGCTCATTATAAATTAAATACCCCGGTCATTATAACCGGGGCTGGGGGTATTTATAGTGCGCTGATTGTCGTTACTACCCACACAATAAAATGGATTATAGCAACCACTACAGTCACTGATCCCACTATTAGCAATCCAGACGCAAAGCCGTAAAACAACGACTCCGCAACCGAATTGTCACTCTTGCTTACACGATCCACTATCGCCTTGACGATACTAAACAGAACCGCTGCGGTAACGACTGAGAATAGGTAGATCATAGCAATGTTCATGACAATTCCTCCTCGGAATAGTACTAGAGCGGCTGCTCTCGTTGTGCCATTGCTGCATACTATACCACATAAAGTGTAGGCTATCAATGTTCTAAACCAACAGATAATCACCCCTTGACGTAAATGGCATTCTCATGCTACTATTAGGTAAGTAATTTTATTACGTGATAACAACTAGTTTCCGCGTGAATCAGCAGGTCGGGCAACCGAAACCACTTGTCACCGGAGATTTTAAATGGGAGAAAGAAAGTGAAGACACTTCTCGGTACCAAAATTGGTATGACCCAAATCATCAGTGAGGATGGACGGACACTTCCAGTGACCCTAATTCAAGCTGGCCCAGTTACTGTGACTCAAGTAAAGTCTGTCGAAACCGACGGCTACACCGCAGTACAGGTGGCATATGGTGAGGGTAAGAACTTGAGCAAGGCCGTAGCAGGACATACAAAACCTGCCAATGTAACCCCGAAAAAAATTCGGGAATTTCGCGTCGATGAACTACCTGAAGGCCTCAAGGTAGGAGACACGATAGATCTATCAAATTTCGCACTCGGCGATATGGTGAACGTAACCGGTACAAGCAAGGGTAAAGGCTTCGCTGGTACTGTTAAACGACACAACTTCGCAACCAGCGCTGAAACCCACGGTGGTAACGGCGTAGTTCGAAAGGGTGGATCAATTGGATCGATGTATCCGCAAAAAGTCTTCAAGGGCAAGAAAATGGCTGGACGCATGGGGCACGACCGTGTGACAGTTAAAAACCTAGAGGTTGCCTATCTAGACAATGAGAGCAATCTCATCGGTCTGAAGGGCGCAGTTCCAGGACCTCGCAAAGGAATCGTAATGATAGGAGGAAAAGCATAATGGCTGAGACTACAAAAACAGCAAAAGCTACTCTACCTAAGGACGTATTCGATGTCGAGGTAAAGAATCACGAGCTTCTAAAACTAGCCTACGATTCATACCTAGCCAATTCACGACAAGCTAGCGCAACTACCAAGCAGCGCGGCGAAGTTCGGGGTGGTGGTAAGAAACCATGGAAGCAAAAGGGAACTGGTCGAGCACGATTTGGCTCAAGCCGTAACCCAATCTGGCGTGGTGGTGGTGTAGTATTCGGCCCACGTGGCAACGAAAATTATACCAAGAAGATCACAACATCTAGTAAACGAACCGCTCTTAGGCAGGCTCTAACAGTCGCCAACCAAGCTGGTAAGATTACAGTAAACGATGTTAAGACGACTGGTAAAACTAGTGAAATAGCTAAGTTCATGACGGATAACAAACTTAGCCGTAAGGTCCTACTTGTTGTTGATGAGAAGACTCCCGAGCTTATCAGAGCAACAAACAACATCCAAAACATACTACTTGTACGAAGCACATATCTAAGCGTTTACCACATTTTGAACGCCGATCACATCGTACTAGCAAAGTCAGCCCCTGAGACAATCAAGGCTTGGCTCGCGAAGGAGGTAAAGTAATATGTCTGTTATCATCGTAACCCCTCGAACAACCGAAAAAGCTTACGAGCTTAGTACCCAAGGTATCTACGTCTTCGACGTACCACTTGGTGTTAACCGAAATCAGATTAAAGATGCTATTGAAGAACAGTTTGAAGTAACTGTGGTTAAGGTCAAGACACTTGTTCAGGCTGGTAAGGCCATCAGGTTCTCACGAGGCAAAAACCGATACCCAGGTACATCGAGCCGAAAAGATAGTAAAAAAGCATACGTAACTCTAAAAGATGGTGATAGTATCCAAGTCTTTGAAGAGTCTACCAAGAAGGAGACTAAGTAATGGCACTTAAACAGTACAAGCCTACCACTCCAGCTCGACGTGGTATGACTAGTCAAGATCTTAGTGATATTACAACCCGTAAGCCACTAAAGAGCCTAGTAAAGAGTAAGAAACAAAATGCCGGCCGAAACAACACCGGTCGCATCACAGTTCGTCACCGCGGTGGTGGTGTTAAACGTCACTACCGACTAATGAACCACAAACTTGCGCCAGGCACGACAGCTACAATTGAAGAAATCGAATACGATCCTAACCGATCAGCTCGTATCGCTCGTCTAAAAGACCAGCACGGTCTATATCACTACGTGATTGCCGATACTACAATGTATAAAGGTAAGACAATCTCAAGCGGTGCTGAGGCTCCAGTTGAGGCGTCAAACCGCATGCCACTAGCCAACATCCCAGTTGGTTCACAGATTTACGCTATCGAGATCACACCTGGTAAGGGTGCTCAGATGGTACGATCGGCTGGCACAAAAGCTCAACTAACAGCCAAAGAGGGTGACCACGCACTAGTTCGTCTCCCATCTGGCGAAGTTCGCAAATTCCGACTTGAGTCGACCGCAGCCCTGGGTGTTGTCGGTAACGTTCAACACCAGAACATCAAGGTTGGTTCAGCTGGACGAAACCGTCGTAAGGGTATTCGCCCAAGCGTCCGTGGTGTCGTCATGAACGCGACCGATCACCCACACGGTGGTGGTGATGGTGGTAGTCACGGCCCAGGTAAAGCACCTCGAACACCTTGGGGGCAGCTAACACTTGGTTACCGAACTCGTCGTCGCAAGGATACAACTAAGATGATCGTAAAGAGTCGCCATGATGCGAAGAGGAAGAGGTAGTATATGAGTCGATCACTAAAAAAGGGTCCATTCGTAGATTACAAGCTTGCTAAAAAAGTAGCAGCGCTTGGCTCTGACGATAGGACTGTCATAAAAACTTGGGCACGTGCCAGCACGATTACACCTGAAATGGTCGGCAAAAACTTTGCTGTCCACAACGGTCGTGTTCACGTACCTGTCTATGTATCGGAAAACATGGTTGGGCACAAGCTCGGTGAGTTTAGCCCAACCCGTAAATTCCGCAAACACGGAGGTAAGAAGTAATGGCCGAACAAGTAACAGTGCGTTCATACGCAAAAGGCGTTGCTTTAGCTCCTCGTAAGGTAGCTATCGTAGCTAGTCTGGTACGTGATCGTACCGTTGACGACGCTGTAGTTATTCTGGATCACACTCCACGCCGCTCAGCCCTAGCTGTTAAAAAAGCTATCGAGGCTGCCAAGAACAACGCGCTAGTCAATCACGATCTAGACAGCAAGGGTCTGAAGATTACTAAAATCAGCGTTACAGCTGGTACACGTATGAAACGATTTAAGCCGGCTTCACGTGGACGTGCGCTTCCAATAGAGAAAAAATCGTCTAACATCCTTGTTGAAATCTCTGGCAATGCCAAGGCTAAGAAGCCAGCAGCCAAGGCTAAAACGAGCGTTAAAGAGGAGGCAAAGTAATATGGGACAAAAAGTTAATCCAATTAGCTTCCGGCTTCAGGTCCATAAAAACTGGAGTTCACGCTGGTTTGCTGGCAAAAAAGATTTTGCTAAATGGCTAGCCGAAGATATTAAAATTCGTGAGCTTATCGAAAAACGATACGCAGCCCGACCAACTATCGATAAGATTGAGATCGAACGATCAGCTAATCTAATCACTATAACAATCCACACAGCTAAAGCTGGTGTTGTTATTGGACGCGGTGGTGCTGGCGTAACTGAGCTTAAGCAAAAGCTTGAGAAGATGACAAGTCTTCCGGTTCGTCTCAACATCGAAGAAGTAAAGCGACCAGAGCTAGCTGCCAAGCTAGTGGCTGAGAATATCGCTCGTCAGCTTGAACGACGAATAAACTTCCGCCGTGCAACTAAGATGACAGCTCAAAACACCATGAACGCTGGCGCCAAGGGTATTCGTATCCAGGTGGCTGGACGTCTAAACAACGCTGAAATGGCTCGTACAGAGAAGGTTATTGAGGGATCTGTTCCTCTCCACACCCTTCGGGCTGATATCGACTTCCACTCAGCTCGTGCTCAGACACAGGCCGGTACTATTGGTGTTAAGGTTTGGATCTACAAAGGTGAAAGGCAGGATAAATAATGCTATTACCAAAGAAAACTAAATTCCGAAAAGTTCGCAAAGGCAAAAACGGCGGTGTCGCCACTCGTGGTAACTACCTAGCCTTTGGCGACTACGGTCTTCAGAGTCAGTCTAATGAGCGAATCACATCTCGACAAATCGAGGCCGCTCGTCAGGCGATGACTCGTTACATCAAGCGTGGTGGTAAAATCTGGATTCGTATTTTCCCGCACACACCTGTGACACGTAAGCCACAGGACGTCAAAATGGGCGGTGGTAAAGGTAACCCTGAGTTCTTCGTAGCCAAGGTCAAGGCCGGAACAGTTATGTTTGAAATGAAAGGTGTTGCCCCAGAAGTTGCCCGTGAAGCTATGCGACTTGCTAGCCACAAGCTTCCAGTGAAGACACGATTCATCACAAGAGAGGATATCTAATATGGCTACCGCAAAACAGACTAAAAAAACCGTAGCAGCGACTGAGGTTAAATCAACTGACAAACTAGTTAAAGAACTAGCCCAGAAGGAAGCTGATCTAATCGCATCACGACGTAGCCACAAAGCAGGTGAGCTGGTTAACCCGAAGGTTCTAAACACCACTCGCAAAGACATCGCCCGCTTAAAAACTGCGATTCGGGCTGATGAGATTACAAGTAAAAAGGAGAGCAAGTAATATGGCCAAGACATTGACTGGTATCGTGACTTCAGACAAGCGCGATAAGACTATTGCCGTCACTGTAACTAGTCGTGAAACACATCCTATTTATGGCAAGCAGTACACTGTAACCCGTAAATACACCTCTCACGATGAAAACAATGAAGCAAAAGAAGGTGATCGAGTAACTATCGTTGAGACACGACCTGTTTCAAAAACCAAAGCCTTTGCTCTACAGTCTATCGACGAGAAGTCTCGTGGATCAGTAGAGATCAAAGACGAGGAGGTTGAAGCCTAATGATTCAACAAGAAAGCCGTCTTAAGGTTACCGATAACTCAGGTGCAAAAGAAATCCTGTGTATCCGTGTACTCGGAGGCTCAGGCCGACGTTATGCCCGAGTTGGCGACACAATCGTAGCTTCTGTAAAAGTAGCTAGCCCAACTGGCAACATCAAGAAAAAGACTGTCGTCAGAGCAGTTGTGGTGCGAACTAAACAGCGTATCAACCGTAAAGACGGATCAACAATTGCCTTTGATGACAACGCAGCTGTAATCATCAACGATGATAGAACCCCTAAAGCAACTCGTGTCTTCGGACCGGTTCCACGCGAACTTCGTGACATGGGATACAGCAAGATTATCAGCCTAGCACCGGAGGTACTATAATTATGGCCCGTATTAAAAAAGATGACGTCGTCAAGATTATCTCAGGCAGCAAAAAAGGCACAACCGGTAAAGTTGTAGCTGTTAACAGCAAAAACAATACCGTCCTAGTTGAAGGTGTTGGCATCCGACATCGTCACATTAAGCCTAATCAATTCAACCCAACAGGTGGCAAAAAAGATGTGCATCAGCCACTTGATGCTAGCAAGGTAGCCCTCGTCGTCGACGAGAAAACTGCTAAAACTAGTCGAATTGGCTACGTTAAGAACGCTGACGGCAACAAAGTCCGTCTAGCCCGTCAACTAAAAGATAAGGAGATCAAGTAATGGCGAAAACAGAAGCTACTACCACTCCTCGCTTGAAAGCTATGTACCGTGAGACTATGGTCAAAGAACTACAAGCCGAACTTTCTCTAGATAATCCGCACCAGGTGCCAAAACTAGAAAAAATCGTCATAAGCGTAGGAATTGGTAAGAAAAAAGATGACAAGCGTCACTATGAAGTTGTTAAGAACACTCTTACTCGCATCACTGGACAGCTTCCTGTCGATCGCATGGCTAAGAAATCTATTGCAGGTTTCAAAATCCGTGCTGGCATGAACCGTGTCGGTATCAGCGTCACCCTTCGTGGCAACCGGATGTACGAATTCCTAGAACGATTTGTCAACGTTAGCCTTCCACGTGTCCGTGACTTCCATGGTGTAAAAGCCTCAGGATTTGATAAAAGTGGTAACTACAACCTAGGTATAGTTGAGCAATCAGTTTTCCCAGAGCTAACTTTCGAGGAAACTCAGCTACTACACGGTCTACAGATCACATTTACTATCAAAAGCCACGACGCCACTCACTCACGTAAACTACTTGAGAAGTTTGGTATTCCGTTTGAGAAAGAGGGAGGAGCTAAATAATGGCCAAGAAATCTATGATCGCTCGCGACGAAAAGCGCAAGAAAATGATTCAGAAATATGCTGCCAAGCGAGCTGAACTTAAGACTATGGGAGACCTCGAAGGCCTCCAGAGGCTTCCAGCCAACTCTAGTCCAACTAGATGGAAGAACCGCGACGTCTTAAGCGGCCGCCCACGAGCCTACATGCGTAAATTCGGACTAAACCGTATAAACTTCCGTGAACATGCCGCCAAGGGTGAAATCCCAGGCATCACAAAGAGTAGTTGGTAAGAAAGAGAGGATAAGAATATGTCATTACAATCAACTGACCCAATCGCCGATCTTCTTACTCGCATCCGAAATGCAAGTATGGTCGGAAAAACAGAGGTACGAGTACCGATCAGCAAACTTAAAAAAGTTGTAGCTGAGCAGCTTAAAAAAGCTCACTACCTAACAGATGTAGCCGTCGAAGCTGGTAAGCCACGCGATACACTTGTTATCACAATCAACAAACCAGGCGAGAACTGTAACATCACTGAGATCACTCGTATGTCTAAGCCAGGTCGACGTGTCTACGCCGCCTCAAGCGACATCCCACGTATCAAATCAGGTCGTGGTATGGTTCTAGTCAGTACATCAAAGGGTGTTATGCCTGGCCATGAAGCTGTTAAACAGCGTCTTGGCGGTGAGCTACTACTTAAGGTCTACTAGACTAGTACGCAAGCCTACGTACTACTCCGGCGCCTGGCCTACTTGGAGTACTAAGCCTACTCCAAGCCATCGCCATAACCGAGCTACGTAAGCGAACTGACAAGCTCGAAACAAAATCAGGGAACAAGAAGAAATAACTTCGCTCTGCAATAAAAAAACCTCCCCATATCAGGGAGGTTTTTTGTATGAGTTTAAATAATAGTCTTTGTTGCGTTTATTACACAAATAGCTATACTTAAATTATGAAAAGCTTATCCTTATCATCGGCAGGCATAGTATCTATAGTTTTAATACTGAGTAGCCTGCTGGTAGTTGCTAGCCCACGCGCCTCTCAGGCTCATTTTCTCGGTGGAAAATTCTCTCACACGAAAGGAAAGAAAAAGACGCTATATTGGTATTATGGTGGGGGCCATAGATATATGGGAAATGCCTGGCAAGGAGGCCAAAATTGACGTGCAGGGTCTGCACGAGTTAGGCCCGAAAGAAAAACCAGTGATAGCGGAACTGTTCATATTAGATTATATGATAAAACAGAGAACACCAAGACATACTGGGCAATTACCTACAACACTATGAATACTAGTACGAATCTCTATACAAAATCTAAAATATATTTTAATCCGCCGAGGCTTAATCCTGAAAGCGATTTTATTAGAACAAAAGTAGCGACACATGAGTTCGGTCACTCCTTTGGACTTGATCACACTCCAAGCTCTAAATCATATGACTCAGTTATGAAGCAGGGCAGATTCGCCTACAACACACCGATGCCACATGACAAAAATGATATCAATTCATTGTACGATTAATATATTAACGAAGGAAACATGTTATGAAAGCAGTAAGTAAACAGATAGCGCTACCGACCATCATATTAATAGCAGCGACAGTATTATTCTTTGTAGCTTGGGGATTAATTAGTAGCGATACCAAAGATGTTGCCCAAAAGCCTAGCTACAATGAAACCGTGATTATGCACATGGATCACCCTACTTATACATCCATGAGCGAGCTTAAGGCAGATGCTGACTATATATTCATCGGTGAAGCTATGGATAATGGTAGGGTAGTGATAGATGCCGGTGACAGTGGTGACCCTGACCCAGCTCCAGACACATACTATACACTAGAAGTACACGACGTAATCAAGGGCAACGTAGGTAAGAAAGCTACTCTAGTACAATCTGGTGGCGTAAAGGACGGAGTTCTGTTCACTGCTGAAGATTATCCATCAATTGATTACGAAAAAATATATATAGTATTTGCCATAGGTTCCAACGGTGAATATGGTGCCCTAGCTGGCGGATATGCTATATCAGAAATCAAAGATGGATCGTTCACTTTCAGCGATAATACAGGTGCTATTGGTCGGAAGCCTATGTCTGTCAAGGATTTAAATTAACCCTATTCTTAATTTATGAATAAAAGGCCGGACTTCGTAAAATTATAAATATTGCATAGTATAATATGCATCCTCGTGAGGTACTGCCCCTAGAGCACTTCAAAGGGTGTTATGCCTGGCCACGAAGCTGTTAAACAGCGTCTTGGCGGTGAGCTACTACTTAAGGTCTACTAGACTAGTACGCAAGCCTACGTACTACTCCGGCGCCTGGCCTACTTGGAGTACTAAGCCTACTCCAAGCCATCGCCATAACCGAGCTACGTAAGCGAACTGACAAGCTCGAAACAAAATCAGGGAACAAGAAGAAATAACTTCGCTCTGCAATAAAAAAACCTCCCCATATTCGGGGAGGTTTTTTATTTAGATATATCGCAAGTAAAAACCCCACCATTTCGGTGGGGTGGGGTGTATTTACAGAGAGCTTGACTAGCGCCGGTGCGCCCAGCGGTGCAGGCGCTGATTCATCTGCAGCAGAGTCTGCTTAATCCACAAATAAATCAGCACAATCATAGCGGCGAATGACACCAAAATAAAAGCTATAATCTGAGACTGCTCCATAGGTATGAGATCGCCCAGTAGCAAGTGCAATATGACTGCGGACACATACCAGACCGCCAAAACGGTGGCCACAAGAGCAGTAGCTTGTAGCGTATCGACAGCTAAAACGCGCCAGAATACATATTTCGCCATAATATCTCCTTGTGAAATCAGGTGCCCTCGTAGAGTCGGATGAACTCTTCGAGTGTCTCATCAGTCAGATCACTTAGTTCGATATGTTCATAAAACGTCCCGAATAGGTCCGGATCTTTGACAAAAAACGTACCGACGGCACTGACATACAGATTATGAATCACCTCGGTGCCCGTAATTGTGCGAGTGTATCTGCGCCGCGAGACGGGCCTATCTATGAAGTTTCGAACCTTGTAGATACGGGCATTCTTCCAGAGACGTCGATTGTCGACCAGGGTCTTGGCGACTTGGGCCGCTAAGTCCTCTTGTGATTTGCGCTGCATGATAGCCAGCTGGGTCAGTCGGTCTTGCATGACAAGCTCTCCTAATTGTAAAAAACCTCCGATCCATACCGAAGATTTACTTCGATAGAACTATCCATATTTTACATTAAATATGGCGTTTGGTCAATGACGCTAAGGTGTAATTGCTGATGGCTAGCATGGCACTCGTGCTTGCCGAGCCCAGCGTTACCATACTATACTAGATAGGATATCTGCACCGCGCGGATCGAACATTGGAGACTAAAATAAGCCATCAGAGACCGCCAAGCGACAGAGTTCTGAGCGATCTAGGCATCCGGAAGGATCAAGCCTACCGAGCGGCTATAGCCCTGATCGAATCGACGACTAGTGACGTTATACGCGACCTAAAATCAGAGATTGGCATGATGCTTCACACCAGCCAAACTCCGTATCACGAGAGCGGCACCATCCAGTCGCTGCTCCAAATTGATGTCAAACGATCACCTTACCGGACGATCTTTCGCTCACCCCACACCTCGGCGTACCTGGTACAGGCACTCGAGCTCAACAGTCTTGACGAGCTAGCAGCTATATTCGAAGTTGCGCTCGAGCGGGCTATTGATGAGCCCATTAAGCTACGGGCTACCCCAATCGGCAGCTCCGGCGAGGACCTGTGTCTATCTCTGAGAACCTGATCTCGATCAGCTCCACAGCCCCGTAAATATATACGGGGCTTATTTCATACCTCAAATCGATGACACAGCCGCTTAGAGGTTTTACATGTATGGTAAAATTAGACAATGAATAAGCATAAAGGTTTTACAATTGTTGAGCTTATAGTAGTGATCGTGGTCATCGCTATACTGGCGGCTATTACTATCGTGGCTTATACGACGCTGCAGGCCAAGGCGAATGACTCACGCCGCATACAAGACGTGACTAACTTGCAAAAATCGATTGAAATATATTTACATCAAAACGGCCAGTTACCACCCAGGTCGTCGTCAGCCGGTAGCTGGGCAACGTCTAGAGACCAGCCGAGTGATTATATTCAAGGCATTTCAGGTGAGGGAACTTCGCTCTCGACTCTACTTGTTGACCCGATAAACACCGGCAACTACTACTACAGATACTACGTCTATAGTGCTGGCAGTAGTGGTTGCGAGTCCATCAAAGGTCCTTTCTACGTATTACAAGTCTATACTATGGAATCAGGTGACCACCCAAACGCTGATAGCCCTGGCTGGTCGTGCC
The DNA here is from genome assembly GCA_030452455.1 of bacterium. GTDB lineage: Bacteria > Patescibacteriota > Saccharimonadia > Saccharimonadales > Saccharimonadaceae > JAKDMF01. The sequence goes on from JAKDMF010000007.1 coordinate 12,586, forward strand.
CCAACCGCGATTGGAGCACAGAGGCAGACTATGTCGTCGGCGGCTTCACACACTAAGCCAATCTAAAATTTGCAAATAAAAAAGGGTAGTGAAACTGCATATGCATGCTAGTTTCACTACCCGTGTAAATTATCAGCCTCTTTCAGGTATATCGACGATTGGACAGATCTTCCACTTGTTGACTAGAACAACCGACCAGATGAACGCCAAGAATTCGACGACAGAAGACTGTCGTTTTTTCTTAGACTTTTTCTCTGTCGGTGTCAGCTTTTCGCGAACGTCTACGCCGAGAAACAGACCCTTGGGCTCACCATATACTCTGGCATATTTATCTGCAAGTTCAAAATTCCTATCAAACAGATAGCGATAGGGTATGTACTCGTCGTAGACGTCTTCGTCATACCGATCCATGATGTGCTTGCGATACCGTGCAAACCATTTCTGGAAGTGCTTTTCGTCCTTGGCACACTTCGGGTGCTGCAGTGCAAACAGGTTGCGGAAAAACACATCATACTCGGATTTGATAGCTTCTTGTGCCCCAGCTCTGGCACGCTCGACTGATTTATCAGCCAAATACGACAGACTCAGAATAAGTAGTGCCATAGCTGTTGCGCCAAACATTATAGCAGCTGGCGCGACGGCCCAACTATACTGGGATCCAAGGATTATGAACACCACCGGAATAGCCAAAACTGGTCGAATCCAAACCAGACACCAACGTTCGCTGAAGCGAGCCGTGAAGAGCCACTTTATGGCCCTCCGCAGACTATCGATAGCTGTGGCGATGACCTTATTGATAAACCGACCGATTATTCGTATGATTGCGAACGCATCATAGTCGACGTGCAGACTATAAATAGCGTAAACAATTGTAGCGATAACCAGCACAGCGGCTGAAACAGCCACAATAACTGGAATCGCTACGAACATAATCAAGGCTACAAGCACTTTATCGAATTGATCATATCTAATGATAGATCCGATTTCAAAATTTCTATTTGCTAGGACAAATTTATCGGCCACATAGGCCGTAACGTCCAGTCCAAACAGTCCATATAGTACGATACCAGCGATAAACGCAAACGTACTACCATAGACAAAAATACCAGTGATGAGCGCCATGGCAGCCACCGCACCCAGTAAAACCAGTAGTTTCGGCCACGCCCAGCGTAGCGGAGCCCAGATCATGACCACTCGCCAATAGTGGCAGAAGTTTTCTCTGGAAATATCTTCGGCACGACTAGACCTAGCTTGCCACCATTGGTACATCCGTAGATGCACACTGCCCGATTGCGGGTTCCAATCGCGACGCTGGATTTCTCCTTGCTTGCGAACTGACTTGGCTCTTTCACGCCATTTTGGCACTTTGACCACATCCTAAAAGAGTTGATTTTTAAGCTACGTGCCTCTTGTGAGACCTGGACAAAATTATAGAATTATATGACACCACATGCAATCATGAGCGCTATAGAAATAATCACGTCAAAATCGCTATGTTAATATAGTTATATGAATAAACATAAGGGTTTTACACTGGTGGAGCTGTTGATTGTAATAGTTGTCATAGCTATATTGGCCGCGATTACTCTGGCGGCATACAATGGCATCCAGCGTAAAGCCCAAGATACTTCACTGCGTAGCGATATGACAAACGCCGGCAAGATCATGTCACTCTGGGCAGTAGATCACACCATGTCCGAACTTCGCGATACCTACGGTGGGCGCGGTGCAGCGTATGTATCGGGCGGCTATGCCGACAATGCACTAACGACGAGCCTTATGTGGAAAGACGTCGAAGGCGTGCCACCCATATCCGTCAGTCCGACGACGACACTAGAGATTATTGCCGAATATCAGGGCGCAAATGCCGACCGAGCACCAGATGTAAATGACAAAATGATTACCGATAATGCGTTTTGCCTGACCGGCGCGTCAAAAGGCGGAACATACAATTATCGCATCATGTCAGCCATCCGGAGTCAGTACAACAAACTATTGTTTTACGATAGCAAGGTTGGTCACGTCGCCACGCTCGAAGAACTCGGCGAGATTTACGACAGCGGTCAAGAAATCACCTGCGAAGCCCACTTGCTACTTTGGCGCGACGCTATATCCTAAGGTGTTATTAGCATTGACATAAATACATAGTGATGTTAATATATCTTAGTTACTTATGTAGCACCTTAACAAGCAGATAGATAACTACTTCTTAGGAGGAATCATGCCGGGTTCTGGCTTGATGAAACTTTCCGGAAAGGCTATGGCGCTTACAATCGGTGCGATTGTGGTTGTGTCCAGTCTTGTCGTCGTTGCGATCTATTACTTCGGATCACTTCAGCGCTCAACCGCTGAATTCCGTGGTGAAACAGATCAGATCGAACAGATCCACGCCGATGGTGACTATCTCATCGCCAACTATGATCATTTCTTTGATCTGTGCGGTGCAGTCCAAGCCCAAGAGGGCAAAATTGAGACCTTCGCCAAGCAGCTTGATGAAGGAAGTTTGTCTGATTCACAGACTAACATCACTCAGGCAAATCTGACAGCGGCCACAAACAAGCGCATTGAGCTGATTACTCAGTACAATGCTGACGCGTCCAAGGCCGATACAAAAGCCAATTTCTTGGCTTCAAACCTGCCCGACAGTCTCGACAAGAACGCAAAGGAAACGACATGCGCCGTACGATGAACACCCCAAAGAAACTGACCACAAGTATCGTTGCGATGATCGCAATCTTACTGATGCTTTTCGCACTCTCTGGCTGTGACAGCGACGACGATTCAACTGAGCAGAGTCGTGAAGTCCTCAAGAGTGGCAACGAAAAGGTCTACAAAAACCAGCCACCTGAGTCACTTGAGTATTCGTACTCACGCGAAAACGTCAACTTCTGGGTCGAAACCTGGGGCAAGACCCCAGGCAAATCGGCCTATGTGTACCTCATGAACAACCAGGGCGAACCATTTGGCTACTTTGTGACCGATGGTCCGCCTGTGTCATACTGTGCGATGCTCAATACTCCGTATGACATCAAAAAGTACAATGGCACTCAGGTTGTTGTACCGCTTCCGGGCACTGATGGCGTTTACTATACGGGCGAAGGCAGTTGCAACACGTACTACGGTCGTGACGCAACTACCGGTTCGTACATTGAGTTCACAGTAGGGAATGGTATTAACTACCTCCTCTACGATCAGCCGATGGACTTCCACGGCGCCGCTGATCCGACACCGCTCGGACAAACCGTGATCGACGACAAGGACAAAAAGTAATCTATCTGCTCGTAAGAGCGCCCCACATCGAACATATCGATGTGGGGTTTTTACTTTTTACTGTAGTAATCACTTGATTTATACATATATAATTGCTATAATTAACCAGATATAAATTTGCGAGTGAAACCCGGGAGGATTTTGCGCTCACATTAGTCCAAAGCCAGCGCGTAGCACTGGCGCCTATCCGGCGGGACAGATGTGTAAGCCCAGAAAACAAACATTTCACTTGCCATAAAGAAAGGTAAGTATGAGTCGAATCGGAAAACTACCAATTGAGATTCCTTCGGGCGTGACAATCACGGTTGACTCAGATGTAATTACTGTCAAGAGCGCCAAAGGCGAACTAACTGTACCTCATCTGAGCGACGTGACTGTTGCTGTCGAAGACAACAACGCAATCGTCACACGTAAAGATGACGAGCGCATCGCTAAAGCCCAACACGGCTTGCAGCGCAGCCTACTAAACAACGCCGTCCAAGGCGTTACTAAAGGTTTCGAAAAGAAACTTGAAGTAAACGGAGTCGGCTTCCGTGTATCCGGCAGTGGCCAGAACCTAGAACTATCACTTGGTTTCTCACACCCTGTTAAATACACCGCCCAAGATGGCATCAATCTAACAGTAAACAAGATGGAAATCACTGTAGCTGGTACTGACAAGCAAAAAGTCGGTCAGACAGCTGCCGAGATCCGCGCACTGCGTAAACCTGAACCATACAAGGGCAAGGGTATTAAGTATGCTGATGAGCACATCTTACGTAAAGCAGGAAAGACTGGTAAATAGATATGAATAGTCTAGCAAAAAAACTACGCAACAAAAGTCTACGTAAAAACCGTGTCCGCGCTAAAATCCACGGCACAGCCGAACGTCCACGTCTAACCGTCACCATCTCTAACATGCACGTTAGTGCCCAGCTAGTAGATGACGACAAGCAGCAAACTATCGCTGCCAGCACTACCGTCGGTAGCAAGCAGGCCGGTACTATGTCTGACAAATGTGCTTTCGTCGGTACTGACCTAGCCAAAAAGGCTAAAAAAGCCAAAATCGAATCTGTCGTACTTGACCGCAACGGTCGTAAGTACGCTGGACGCCTCCACGCGCTAGCTGAAGCTGCTCGTAAAGAAGGCTTGGTATTCTAATCATGACAACTAATAATATACAGAAACAAGGAGCTTAGTTATGGCAGAAGATGCTGCAAAAACTACCCCTCGTGCTGCGGGCCAGAACAACCGTAGTCCACGTGGCGGACGTCGCGATGACCGACGCAAGGTAAACGAAGAACCAAAACAATTCGAAGAAGTTGTTATCAATATCGACCGCGTTGCCCGAGTTGTAAAAGGTGGACGACGATTCCGATTCAAGGCTCTAGTTGTAGTGGGTGACCACAAGACTAAGGTTGGTGTCGGTGTCTCAAAAGGCCAAGACGTTCAGACCGCTATCGCTAAAGCTACCGACGTAGCTAAAAAGAACCTAATTGTTATCCCTATGCAGGGTGATACAATCCCGCACGATGCCGAACTAAAGGTTTCCGGTGCTCAGGTGCTTATCAAACCAGCTGCGCCAGGTACTGGTATTATCGCTGGTGGTGTCGTCCGATCAATCATCGGTGTGACCGGTATTCGTAACCTACTTTCTAAGAGCCTAGGTTCGACTAACAAAGTTAACATCGCCTACGCGACTATCGAAGCTCTTCGTAGCCTTGTACCACGTGATCAGTGGCTCAACGCTCCTAAGTCAGCTAAGAAAGCTCCAGAGAAGAAAGGAGACGAGGCAAAATAATATTTTTTGTCTATGGATAATCCTATGAAATATAATGAACTACAAGTAACAAGCAACAAGTCTAAAAAACGAGTTGGTCGTGGTATTGCAGCCGGTCAGGGTAAAACCGCTGGTCGTGGTACTAAGGGTCAAGGCGCACGTACTGGTAAAAAGCTCCGAGCTACTTTCCAGGGCGGCCAGAACGCTATGATGCAGGCGATACCAAAAGCTCGTGGCTTCACGAGCCACAAGACTCCAGCTCAGGTTGTCTACCTTGATCACCTCAATGCCTTCAAGGGTAAGACTGTTGATAACATGTCTCTCTATGAGGCTGGACTGATCGAGACTCCGTTCCACAAGGTAAAAATCATCCTACGTGGCGAGCTAAGCGAGAAGGTAACTCTTCGTGTCCAAGCAGCATCTAAGTCAGTCCAAGCGGCTGTCACCAAAGCTGGCGGTACATTCGAGGCAACCCCAACTCCGCTCCGTAAAAGCACCAAGACAGACGACAAAACTAGTAAATAATTAGTCGAGTCTCATGCGCCAAATATCACTCTCACCTGAGGGTGATATTTGCTGTTCAGGGTGATTTATTATATAATTCTGACAGGTTTCCACTCAATACAAGGAGAGACTGATGTCCTTTAAAAAACCGTTTGTAAATAATCGGACTATCGAGCAAAAGTTTCATCGACGCGTCTACTTGACACAAAAAATGTCGAGAATCGACCGACGGCGACAAAAACTAAGCCAACACGACAGTCTATATGGCAAGCTATACTATAAAACACGAGATGATGATGGCGGCATAGCCTTTTGGTGCTTCTTTGCATCTTTTTTTGGGGGTATAGTTTTGATGCTCTTCTTTTGGGCATGGATCGCTGCAGCAGCTAGTATAGGTGCTGGACTTGCTCTACCGCTTTGTCTACTAGTCGCTTCGGCTTCGGTTGTTCTGTCGACATGGCTCCTCACGATTAAACGGTCATACTCAACCTACTACACGATCATGGGCAAGTGTTATGACCGCAAGATAGATAAAATCAGCGCCAAGCAGGCGGCTGTATTATCAAACACTTTCGTCACTGCGCTATCCGCTTCTCTCGAAAGAGACGAGTTTCATACCATGCTTTTGCTGACTGTTTATCCAGGTCGGCTAAATAAGCTCTACGCAGCTTATAAAGACAAGGTGTCTGCAGTTGATAGCATCAAAAACGATGACGAAGCTTACCGTGAAGCTCGTAGTGTCCTCACTGGCATCTTCCGGGAAGACCTGAAAGACATCCTGGACGAGGAGCACAAGGCCAGCCAGGTCGAGTCTGAAGCTGATGAGCTACGGGCCGCCAAAGAGCGACAGCAACGTCGAGCCGAAGCTGAGAGAAATCAAGAAGTGCTAAGCGATCTTCGCGCATTCTACGACAGCTACAAACAGTTGGGAGCATAGGAAACTTACCCCGGTGAAACTCATTTAGTTGAGCTCTTCGCTGGGGTATTTTATTTGGTTAATTTATGGTATAATATACATAGTTTTCATACTGCAAACAAAGGGTCGGTCGAAAATGTTCTTTATCGGTCTAGAGTCGAGGCAATACGATGAGCCCAGTATCATCTGGTCGCGGACTTCCAAAAGTGAATATCGGTCGTTAGCCGATAGCTTCAATTACTACAGTCACAGCCTGAGAGCAAAGTTGGCTGAAGGCTTGTCGATAGTGATGTTTACGATGGCTGCGCTATCGATGACGTCAGCACTTATGTCGATTGCGTTGTCATTCGCAAAGAAAAACGCTAATGACTCAATTCACGCAACTGTTGGACTGCTGCTAATCACGGCTGTTCTATACTTGCTGTACTGTATCCCGGCTTTTCGTAGCGCCAACAAACGACGCAAGCGAGCCGAGAGGCTTCTGTCAGCGGTCAGGCTCGAGGTTCCGAGTGATGTCTTGCTGGCAGCCCGCATTCGTTGCGAGGCATACGATAGCAGAACTCTACTTGATATGCTCGAGGAGAGTGGGCTTGATGTTGATGATTATAGACAAGGAGATTCATCCGAAACAACTAAGTCTGATATTTTCTGGCTGACACTAAACTGGCTGCAGGCTTATCCGCAAAAGTTTGATCATTTATTGATTGAGTTAAAAGAGGAAGTCTATAGCGCCTATTTTCTATACGCCGAAATCGATAAGAAAGACCGGGCTAGTGTGGTGTCAGAGGCAATTGAACAAATCGCCCAACTCCACAACAAAGCCATGGATAGAACTCGACCCAATAGACGGTAGGAAACCGCCCCGGTGAAACTCATTAACATGAGCTCTTCACTGGGGTATTTTATTTGGTTAATCTATGGTAAAGTACGTCTAGTTTTCAGACTACAAAAGAGGTGAGAGAATTGCATTTTACAAATTTCGGATCTGAGGAAGTAATCATCTGGTCACGACTGTCTAAATCAGAGTTAGACAATCTGCGCTCTGAAGCAGTGCGCAGCCGGCGACTCTACCAAGCGTGGGTTAAGGCAGCCAGATTCATATTTCTGTATATCGGCCTGCCGGTGCTCGTAGTGCTGGGAGTGATAGCATACCTCGAGTCAGTCATCGGTAGTTACTACCATGTTGGGCTTCTAGGGATGACTATTACAGCCATCGTAGAGATTCTGCTAATGATGGCGATCGGCTATATCAGCTATCGGGACAAAAATAACTGCACCAAATACAGTGAGGCGATTGACGCCTCGCGGGTAGTAGTGCCTAGATCGCTGCTGCACGTTATCACCTGCTATTACCGCGGTGAATACCCAATCGCTAGGTATCCAGACATGGATCGCGCCCTGGAACCGCCTAATCGTTATTTCATAGCAGCTATGGAATGGATCGAAAAGTCGCCAAAGCACTTCGATAGTATCTTGCAGGTAGTGTCGGGAGTTGCTAAGGATATCGACAGTTCTAGGGATCGGGTGAATTACGGTTGGCCTTGGCTAGATTACGGTCTATTCACCAAGTTCTTCAACCTACTCCTGCCGCAAATGGCTGATATGTCTGATCATATCGTGCAGGGCAAAGCCTCGGCGTCTAAAACCAGCCAACGAATTAAGATTGGCTCGGGCCTAGACAGCATTGAAACCGAACGGACTATGGACAAGTTTCGGCGTGAGGTAGCCGAGTTCCAGCTGCATGTCGATGAGTTCATCGCCGCCCAGAAAGTAGCCTGAAAATAAAACCCCGACAAAAACCAATACAGGTTTATCGTCGGGGTTGTTTTATTTGATAAAAAGTATATAATTTCAGACAGGTTTTCATACTACCATAAGAGGTGAGGAAATTGTATTTCATTGACAACAAGACTTGGTCGCTCATCCCCAAACAGGAGATGGACGAACTCGAAAAAAGTGTCTCCAGCTACTCACGCCTCAACCAGCGTCGGAACATTACTATCGACAGGCTCGATGGTCTAGCTATGGTACTGATACTGGTCGGTATCCTTGCGGGAATTACTATCATGGCCCTTACGGGTCAGTGGGTTTATCTGGCTGTCTGCTTTATTGCGATATTCGCATTATTCAGGACGACGGCGTACTTGCGTAATCGTCCAGAAGTTAAGCTGACAGAGCTGCAGTTGAAGATCAACAGCGCCTTAGTTGAGGTGCCGGAGATTCTACAGAGTGCCATCGGTAAGTTCTACTACAACTACCGCCCGGCCGACTTCGCAGCCGATCACCGAAATGCTAACAATGAGCCGTCATATGATGGCGTCCATTGGACACCACCCGGCGTTAACGGTCCAAGTTGGTACTCAGTTAACCATGGCTGGATCGAGGAATTTCCTGATGAATTTCAAGATCTACTCGACACCACATCAAATGTGGCTAGCCAGGTAGAGAAGCTTGATGGCGCAGCTCGAGCCAGGTTTTTCGATGAGTTTTGTGCCACGGTTCGACCGACGCTGATCCGTATCGCTTGGCTTCACAGTCAGAAAATAGTGCGTTACGACATGAGTGCCAAAGAGGCTGAGCTCCAAGATGAGATGGATCAACACGAGGCGAATCGTCGAGCTAAGTTCGACAAAGCCGTTCTCGAGAAAAATCTCGTTATCATGACTCAGGCCATGAGCCGCACCACAGCGTGAAAACAGACCCCGCACCTTTTGAACAACACAAAAGGTGCGGGGCTATTTATTTTATAAGCAAAAGGTATCTACAAACATCACAAGATATAGTACAATAGTTTCAGTATTTGTGCTGCCCATGGCAGCATCATAAACGTGAGGAAACTACGAAGACATGAACTGGAAGACAATTTTTAGATCTCTAAAAAATAGAGATATGCAGAAACGACTACTGACCGTACTTGGTATTATTATCGTGTATCGACTACTAGCCCACGTCCCAGTGCCGCTAACCGAACCATCCCAGCTAAAAGAAGTCATCAACAATGTAATCAATGCTAATAACTTCGGTGGATTCCTCAACCTGCTATCCGGTGGTGCACTGGCTAGCCTATCTATAATTTTGGTTGGACTCAGTCCATTCATTACCGCCAGCATTATCACGCAGCTCCTGACAAAAGCCATCCCAAAGCTTGAAGAGCTGCACAAAGATGGTGAATCAGGTCGCCGCAAGATTAACCAGTGGACACGTATGCTCACTGTGCCGCTGGCTATCGTCCAGTCGATTGCCTTCGTCTACATCCTGCGCCAAACGGCTCTAGCCGGTAGCACGACCGTCCTGGCGGATGCCACGCCTATGGTCTGGGTTATGGGTGTCACAGCCATGGCCGCCGGCGGTATTCTACTGATGTGGCTCGGTGAGTTAGCTACCGAGCAGGGTATCGGTAACGGTATCAGCTTGCTGATCTTCGCCGGTATTATCAGCCAGTTACCTAAAACTCTATCGACACTCGGTGCCTCGCTAACAGACACTTCACAGGGTTCACTGCACGTCTTCAACTGGTTCACGCTACCGATAAATCCAACGGCTTTGCTGGTGTCAGTCGGGATTGGAGCGGTCGCGCTGACAGTCTTATATATACTAGTCAAAATCAACGAAGCCCAGCGCATTATCACTATCAACTATGCCAAGCGCGTTCAGGGTAATAGTAGCTACGGTGGTGTTAAGAGCGTTTTGCCCCTGAAGCTAATCGCTGCCGGTGTCATCCCAGTCATCTTCGCAGTTGCCTTCCTGTCACTACCGGCTTTCGTCGGCCAGGTCATCAAAGCAACTGGCGCCGAGAGTATGATGGATCTGGCCAACAACTTGATCGCTTGGTTCCAGACACCACAACCGGGCTCATTTACTGGTGCCAACATGTCGGCCTTTATCTATCCGTCAGCTTACTTTGCACTCGTCATCCTGTTCACGTATTTCTACACTGGTATCGTATTTAACTCCAATGAAATCGCCGAAAACTTACAAAAACAAGGTGGCTTTATCGAAGGTGTTCGACCAGGTGTCAAAACCGAAAAGTACCTCGGTATGACCATGAACCGTCTAGTCCTATTCGGCTCAGTTGTACTTGGTCTAATCGCCGTCATGCCATTTGGAGCTGAGTATCTGCTCTACAACTTCGTCGGTGTCCAAAACAGTAACCTGGCTATCGGTGGTACCGGTCTACTGATTGTTGTTCAGGTCGCCATGGAAGCATTGCGCCAGATCAACTCCCGCGCCCTGATGGTCACCTACGATGACTACAAGTAGAGCTTACGAGTGAATAGTCGAGCTTGCTCGACCTATTCCGAGTAAGCGAATACTTGAATCTTTATGCAAGTAACAGCTTG
>JAKDMF010000046.1 GCA_030452455.1 bacterium
GAAAATCAGCTTGCTTATTTTATTTCGAAGAGGCGCCCGGTTTCAACGAATGTTAGAACCGTAGCATCTGAGTGAAGAAAATCAGCTTGCTTATTTTATTTCGAAGAGGCGCCCGGTTTCAACGAATGTTACAATGGTAGTAATGGATATATTAGGGGAACTTAACCCAGAGCAGGTTTCGGCTGTTCGCGAGACAAGCGGGCCTTTGCTGATTTTGGCCGGGGCCGGCAGTGGTAAAACCAAAACCCTGACTCACCGGGTGGCCAATCTGATCGTCAATCAGGGCGTTGACCCGAGCGATATTCTAGCGGTAACTTTTACCAACAAAGCCGCCCGTGAAATGCGCCAGCGCCTCGGTAGTCTAGTCGGCCGCAACGCTAGTGACCGGATGTTTATGCCTTGGATGGGTACTTTTCACGGGATCTGTGTCCGCTTGCTGCGGATCGAAGGCGCGGCTATTGGCGTAGCGGACAACTTTGTCATCTACGACGACTCTGACAAGCAGGGGCTAATCAAGCAGGCCATCAAGCATTTACAGATTGGCGACAAAGCCTTAAAGCCAAAGTCGGTCTCATCGGCCATCTCAAATGCCAAAAACTCGTTGGTCTTGCCGGGCGAATACGCTGCCACCGCCTACGGACCATACCAGACGGCGATCGCCAAAATCTACCAGCAGTACGAAGCGATGCGCGTCAAAGCTGGGGCGCTTGATTTTGATGATCTACTGATCGAAATAGTTCGCTTGCTCAAAGAGCACCCCACCATTCGTCACAAATGGCAGTCCAAATTCAAGCACATCTTAGTCGATGAGTATCAGGACACCAACGCCGCCCAGTATCAAATCGTCAAACTACTGGTCAACGAAGACCGAAATATCTGTGTCGTCGGTGATGACTGGCAGTCGATCTATAGCTGGCGCGGGGCCGATTTTACCAATATTCTCAATTTTGAGCGTGATTTTCCAGGCACCAAAGTGATCAAGCTCGAGCAGAACTATCGCAGTACCAAAGCAATTCTAGAGGCAGCCCAAAATGTGATCACTAAAAACGTCAAACGAACTGATAAAAAACTGTGGACGGATGGCGACAGCGGCTTGCCGGTCCAGGTTCACCAAGTTTATGACGAAGCCGAAGAAGCCCACACCGTGGCGCGACATATCTTTATGGAAACCGAGACAAAGGTCCGAGATTTTTCTGACTACGCCGTGTTGTATCGAACCAACGCCCAGAGCTACACTCTGGAGCGAGCCCTATTGCAGATGCGCTTGCCGTACCAGATTGTTGGTGGGGTTCGGTTTTATGACCGCAAAGAAATCAAAGATATCATCGCTTATTTGCGCCTAGTTTACCAGCCGAGCGACCGAATGAGTTTCAGCCGGATTGTAAATACTCCAACTCGAGGAGTCGGCGCCACCAGCCTCGAAAAGTTTTTAATCTGGCAGATGACGAGCGGCTTTGATATTGTCAGCGCCCTAATTAACGTCGAGCAAACCAGCACGATCACTAAACGTGCCAAGACAGCCCTGGCTGAACTGGGCAGTAAAATCCGAATCTTGCAGGCCATGGTCGAAGAAAACAAAATGCCAGCCGAAATAATCGAAAAACTACTTAAGATAACCAACTACCGCGATTTCATCCAAGATGGCACACCGCAGGGTGAAGAACGCGATGAAAATATCGGCTCCTTGCTGTCGGATGCCAAGAATTTTGTTTCACTGACCGACTATCTAGAGGAAGTTGCTTTGATGTCGAGCGTTGACACGGCCAGCGATGATAATGTCGTCACGTTGATGACACTCCACGCCGCTAAAGGGCTCGAGTTTCCGGTGGTCTTCATGGTGGGAGTCGAAGAGGGTATCTTACCGCACGCCCGGGTCTACGAGGCTGGCCCCGACGAGCTCGAGGAAGAACGCCGCCTGTGCTACGTCGGCATGACCCGGGCCCGCCAGGAGCTCCATATGCTACATGCCTCCAGTCGACTCCAGTTTGGCCAGCGATCGTACAGCCTGCCATCGCGCTTTCTCGATGACGTGGCAGCCGATATCGTACCGCGCTCAGAAACGTCGAGCTACTCACCAGATGAGCCAAGCTACGATATGGTGCCAGAGTTTGATATCAACGACCGGGTAGAATCACTCCAGTTTGGCACTGGCCAGGTGGTAGACGTCGACGGTATGGCGGTCAGCGTTAAGTTCGATAGCGGCACGACCAAAAAGCTGAATGTTGAGTACGCCCGGCTCCAAAAAATCGGCTAGTCTTCGGGGGCGGCAAACCATAGACGCTATGGACTTTTTGACAAGTTAATGCTATAATTGTATGAATGCACGTGTGGAGTGCAATCATATATGAAAAATATACGATACCAGTTTCATCTATCGACTCGAACAATTCTAGCCATTGCTGGATTTGTGGCTATATTTGTATTGATTCTACTAAGCACGACGGCTGATGCAGCCACGCCCGGAAGCGCCGGTGGCAAGCTGATTACTATTCATGATCGCGGCCAAGAAAAAGTTATTTTGACTGACAAAGACACTCTATCGGCTGCCTTGAAGCAAGCTGATGTTACGATCGACAAGCACGATACAGTTGAGCCGGCGATTGATTCCAAACTAGTCGCTAGCACCTATCAGGTCAATATCTACCGAGCCAAACCAGTCATCGTCGTCGACGGCAATGACCGAACCCGGGTGATGACCGCCCACACCTCTGGCCAAGATATCGCTAGTGACGCTGGCATCAAGCTGCGCGATGAAGACGACACGAAGATGCGACTGTCGATGGACTTCGTATCGAGTGGCCCGTCTATGGAAATGACTATCCAGCGAGCGACCGAGTTCCAGCTTAATTTATACGGTGACACGACGACTGCCTATACTCAGGGTCAAACTGTTGGCCAGGTGCTAGAGGAAAAAGGGATTAAACTTGGCGACAAAGACCGAGTCAAACCGGGCAAGTCGACTAAAATCAGCAAAGACATGACAATTAAAATTTGGCGTGAAGGTAAACAGACCGTCACTAAAAAAGAAGTCATCAAACACGATGTTCGTAAGATCATCGACGCCAACCGACCGGCCGGCTACAAAAAAGTTAAGACTGAGGGTCATAATGGTCAGCGGAGCGTAACTTATGAAATAATTATGGATAAATCCGGCAACCTAGTCTCACGTCAAAAAATTCAATCAGTTGTGCTGAAGAAACCGGTCAAGCAAGTGGTGGTAGTCGGTGCCAAATCATCGAATCCACTGACCAAAGGTAAAGGTGTTGTCCGACATACCGATAGCAACGGCATCACCCACCGTGAAACCTACTACGACTTGCCGATGAATGTCGTGATGGGGGCTTGTGGCGGTGGTAATTACACCGTTCGAGCCGACGGCGCCAAGGTTGATAAAGATGGCTACATACTGGTGGCGGCCCACCTAGGTAATTACCCGAGGTGTTCGGTAGTCGAAACTAGCATGGGCCCTGGTAAAGTCTACGATACCGGCGGTTTCGCTAAACGCCATCCGCACGGCTTTGATCTAGCGACTGACTGGACAAACTACAACAAACGCTAGGCCATATAGGCCCTGGTAGATGTAACATTTGATGGCCCCGACGTGGTACAATTGGATAAGCCGCACATGTGGAGTGCAAACAATATGCTATACAAGTTTTACCCATCGAGATTGATTACGCTCGCCGCTGCTGGACTAGCAGTAGCTTTGCTGTCGTTTGGGCTTTATTCGCACGTCCAGGCCGCCTCAACGACCGAGTCGAGCGATAAACTGATAACCGTGCACGATGGTGGCCAGGAGAGGGTTATCTTGACTAGCCAGGATACTCTGGGTCAGGCCCTAGTCGAAGCCGGCATTAGCCTCGACAGTCACGATACCGTCGAGCCAGCGGCCGATTCTAAACTGGTCGCTAGCAGCTATCAGGTTAATATTTACCGGGCCAAGCCGGTCATAGTCATCGACGACAGTGTTCAAACCCGGGTCATGACTTCGCATAAATCTGGCCGGGATATCGCCAAAGCCGCTGGCGTAACGCTGCGTGACGAAGACACGACCGAAATGAAATTATCAATGGACCTGGTTTCGAGTGGCCCGGCCACCCAGTTGATCGTCCACCGGGCTATCGAGTTTAGTCTCGATCTATACGGCGATAAGTCGACTGCCTACACTCAGGCCAAGACTGTTGGTGAAATGCTCGATGAAAAGGGCATTAAACTAACTGATAAAGACGGTGTTACGCCTAATCAATCCACCCCGGTCAAACCAGGCATGACTATTAAAGTCTGGCGTGACGGTAAGCAGACTGTTACTAAAAAAGAGAAGATTAAATACACGGTCCGGACCATCAAAGACGTCGACCGACCAGCTAGCTATAAAAA
>JAKDMF010000047.1 GCA_030452455.1 bacterium
TGCTTAACCGTAGCGATGGTCGCCTTTGCTGGGCTCGTCTGATCACCGAGCTTAACCTGTGAGCTGTACTGCTCAGTTCGAGTCTTGGCCGTAATAGTAATCGTGGCGTGCGGCGCAAAAAAGATCGCCCATATCAAGAAGCCGATTAGTAAAATAGCGGCGATAATTATCAAGACTAGACGCTTACGGAAATTGTTGAAATTAGGCAATTTTGGTGTGCCCTTGGTCTTTTTAGCCTTTTTAGCTGTCGCAGCCGGTGCGTATTCAGGGTCAACACCGCTCACCTCGATGGCGTTGATAGCTTTGTCGATAGCCGCTGCCTCGCCGACAGAGCTAGCGGCTGAGGCGTGCTCCCCAACCGGCAGCTTGTTGCCATCTATAATATCGTCATCGTCATCCTCGGGCTCATCAATCTGCTTAACTAGCTCCGGCTTGGACTGCAAGCTTTTAGCCACCGGTATGCTGGCCGCTGAGGCGAGAGCTACCAGGGCGTCGTTGTTAGTGATTAAGACTAGTTTTTTATCGGCTTGCTTAGCAGTCCGCAGTAGTAGCCGCATATTGACAGCGCTCTGCAGGACACCGACTCGCTTCGGCGGCACGAGGGCGACGATCGAATGCTTCGCCTCCTTCACTTTGCCGATGATGGCGGTGATATCATCTTCTACATCTATATATATCGTATCTTTTTGCATATTTATATTCGGAGGATCCGGTTCAATTTATCTTTGATCGTATCGCTGTCTTTACTACCAATAATTGTATCATAGCCAACTCGAAGTAGCCCCATGGCAGTAATAAAGGTGTGGTCATTGATGATTCCGGTCGCGTCGGATATACCAACAACTTCTTCCGGGTGGATATGGTGAACTTCCGGTCGTTTCGTGAAAGGTAGCTCTTTATACCAATCCTGCGTATTCAAGGCGTCGACCAGTCGCTTCAGGCTAGCTCCACCGCCACAAAGTAGTATCTTATTAGGTAAGTTGTCGACTGACTCAAATTCACCCAGAGCCAGCTCGACGCCAGATAGCCAAACATCAAGCGTTTTATCAATCGCCTCTTCGGTCTTTTTCATAACCGATGGTTTGATGTTTTGGTGTTCGATATTGACCTTCAGTTTTTCAGCCGCTTTGTAGTCGATATCCATGTCTTTGGCGATAGTATTCGTGAAGCTTCGTCCACCAATGCCAAACATTTTAGTTCCCTCGACGCCGCCGTCGTTGACAACAGCAATATCAGTCGTGCCACCACCAACATCGGCAATAATAGCCGTGAATGTACTATTGGCGTCGGTACCAAGCACGCTACGAGAGACCGCAAACGGCTCAGCTGCTACGGCGACAAGCTCGAGGGCTAACTCATCAGCCACCCGCTCTAAAGCACCGATATGGACCATTGGTGCGAAGGCAGTGTAGATCTGGACTGCCACGTCGCGGCCCTGGAAACCAATCGGGTTCGACACCTTGTAGCCATCGATATGGATACTAACGAGGGCCGAGTTAACCAGCTTAACTTCAACTTCCTCGTTGCCAGTCTCTAGCGCAATCTTGCGCTGGGCCTTGCCGCGGGCTCGTTCCTGGACTTTTTCGATGATAAATTCCATTTCAGAGGCATCCAGTGGCTTATCTGGCTGCGGGCGACGATAGCGGATAGTGTTAGTTACGCCCTTAACGAGTTCACCGGCAATACCGATGACGACTTTTTTGGCCTGTAAGCCGGCCTGATCTTCCGCCTCAGACAGGGCCTCTTCGCAGTTACGAACCACACCAGATATATCAGATATGGCACCGGAGTGCATATCGCTGACTTCCTGGCGAGCTCGGCCGACGCCGACAATCGATATTTTGTCGCCTTGGACCTTGGCAATTAGAGCTTTGATAAACTCTGTACCGACATCCAGGCTAACAATATAGTTCTCTTGGACGGAATTATTTACTCGTTCACGTATTGATTTTAAAACCATAATCACTACTTAGTATATACCAAAAATGCTTATGTCGACAAAATAGATATAAATGCTAGCTATTGTAGTCTCCAAATGGTGATTCTAAGATATAAATTGACCACAAAACAGCCTATTTTAAGACGTTTTATAACTAATATGCTTGCTTTTTTATAGTACTTATGGTAGAATATCTTCAATATGGAAAAGTTTAACCAACCCACCCCAATTATCACTGAGCGTAACCAGACCGAGACCGACATGTCAGCCGAACGAATGCGCGACCTGCTCTCCAACGAGATTGACATCACGGCCGATACTCTAAAAGAATTCGCCATTCCCGACTCTGAAACCCTATCGAATGAAACCTTTCAGGTCTTTGACAAAACCTACCACCGGGGAAGTTTTGACTGTAGCTACGAAAATGGCGAGCTTCAAGGTGCCACAATTGAGCTGACTGGTCGCGAAAACCAGCTTGATGCCACTCTCGAATATGACCAGGACCGAGACGCCTGGCTACTACACACTATCGAGTCCGACACACCGGGCCTGATTCAGAACTTAGCACTCATGAAATCTGTCGTCATGCAAAACACCTATAGCGAGTTTATGAAAAACGCCGAGCCCCATGAAGCGACCTTTGACGACCTGGTCGAGCTATTTGCCACTAGGAGCAAAGGCTTTGTCGATGTTAAAAACTACACCTCGGTTAGCCCCGATACCGATAGTTTTTCGCTTGATAACATGGGCGAAGTCGACACCAATCTTATCGTCTCGACCTCACTTGACCCGCACAAAAACTACAATTCACTGCACATCCAGCACCGAACTACTGACTTTTCAAACCCAGATACGCCGACTTCGACAGTCGACAGAGAATACCGGATCGACACTGGTAAAAATAATGTCAGGTACCGAGAAAATGGCATGACTCAATCAGAAGCCGGCCAGTATCTGGCCCAGCTAAAAGACGACAAAAACTTTTCTAGTCTTGCAATAGAACAGCTTTAATCCGGCGGATTCCAGCTGAGCTTGATTCTTCTTTTTTGATCTTGAAAACAGCTCCGCCCTCACCGAGTTGGCCGGTATTATCGACGTGTGGACCGCCGCAAATCTCCAGACTAGCTAGACCATCACCTTCACCCATCTGATAGACTTTAACCTGCTCGTCGTAGCGCTCGCCAAACGGACCGATGGCGCCCATATCGAGAGCTTCTTTAGTTGGGTATAGCTGGTAGGAAACCGGCAGTTCAGCCTTAATCCAGCCGTTAACTAACTCTTCGGCGCGGGCTTTATCGTCGGCTGACATTTTGTGATCTAAATTGAAATCAAATCGAAGTCGCTCGGTCGTGATATTACTACCGTGCTGGCGAAGCTCTTCGCCAAATATTTCACGAAGCGCCGACTGCAAGAGATGAGTAGCTGTGTGATATTTTTTGTGCTGCAAGCTGTCGCCTTCCAGGCCACCTTTAAAAGTACCTTTGGCGGCTGTCTGCGAGCGTTCGCGCTGAACCTGCATACATGCCTCGAATCGCTGGTGCCAGTCGTCAGGCAGCTCGATGCCTTGTTTAAAGGCCTCTTCGCTCGATAGCTCAACTGGGAAGCCGTAAGTATCGTACAGTGTAAACAAGGCGACTCCGGCGTCAATTGTCGGGTCGGAAAATAATTTATTAAACTCTTTTAGTCCTTTGCGTAGTGTCTGACGGAAAGCTTTTTCTTCTTTGACAAGCGTTGCAATTACTGCTTCGCGCTGGCTCTCAACTTCGGGGTAGTCTTCGGTATATAGATCAGCGATAACTGGTACGACTTCTTCCATAAAGTTCTGCTCAACACCAAGATCAAAAGCAAATCGAATCGCTCGGCGCAGCAATCGGCGCATGACATAACCTTGCTGCTTATTGCTTGGCTTACAGCCGTCGACAGCTAGAAAAGTTGCCGCTCGAAGATGGTCAGCGATAACCCGCATACTCTGGGTGTGGCTGGCATATTTTTTGCCCGATAATTCCTCGAGTTTATCGATGATCGGTCGCAGTAAGCTAATCTGAAAGACGTCAGGATTGTTGATAGCAGCAGCGGCAATTCGCTCTAGCCCACCACCAAAGTCAACGTTCTTTTTCTGGAGTGGCTCAAAGCTGCCATCTTCCAGTCGTCGATACTGCATGAAGACTTGGTTACCAATCTCCATAAATTGGCCACTATCGCTGGCTGGGTGAGCCAGACCATAGCTTGGATCGTGATTTTCATCACCAAAGTCATAAAAAACTTCGCTGTCAGGGCCACATGGGTCACCGATTGGCGTGTCGTTAATGCCACCTGATCGGCTCCACCAGTTCTCGCTATCGTCGTAAAAGAAGATTCGGCCGCCCTGCATGCCAAGCTTATCACCAGTTGCAGAAGAACCGTGCTCGACAATCTTGCAGTCGATGCCGCGTTC
>JAKDMF010000008.1 GCA_030452455.1 bacterium
CTACTATCCGATCTCAAGATATAGTCTGTCGCGGCGATTAAAGACCGCTTAAGTGTTACAGCAGCAGCATCTGAGAGAAGAATCTAGCTAGCTCGTTATTCCGAAGATGCGCCCTGATGAAACGAATGTTATAATGATCGTATGATTAAAGCTGTTATTTTTGATTGTTTCGGTGTCTTGGTGACAGACGGCTGGATCGATTTTTGCCATAAATATGTAGATAGTGACCCTGAGATAAGTCAGCAGGCCCATGACGCTGTCAAGCGAGTCGACGCTGGTATCGATGACTATGATTGGTTTTTCGCTGAGCTATCACGACTTAGCGGCCAGCCCGCTCAGGCTGTTAGGGACCATGTTCAGACTAATCATCTGAACCAAAAATTGTTTGATTTTATTGAATCATACCTCAAACCGGATTATAAGATTGGTATGTTGAGTAATGTTGGTGATAACCAACTCGATAGATTATTTAGCCAAGACCACCAGAAGCTATTTGATGAAATAGTGCTGTCCTATCAAGTTGGTCAGGTCAAACCAGCTCCGATTATGTACGAAACTGTCGCCAGTAAACTCGGGCTGACAGTTGAGGAATGTGTTTTTATTGATGATCAACCGCGGTTTTGTGATGGCGCTCGCCAGGTCGGTATGAAAGCAATTGACTATGAAAACCCGATGCAGGCCATAGAAGATATCAAGGCCCATCTTAATGCCTGAACTACCGGAAGTCGAAACGGTCCGTCGCGGACTGAACAAATTAATAGTCGGCTTAAAAATTAAGCAGGTCTCGTCGGATAACCCGCGCAGTTTTCCTAATAGCGAAAACGATGTCAGGCTGTTTCTAGTCGGTGCCAGCATTAAAGCGGTTCGACGCCGAGCCAAAGTCTTAATGATCGATCTCAGCACAAATTACACTCTAGTTATCCACCTTAAAATGACCGGACAGTTAGTTTTTGTAAGTCATCATAGCGACCGCTCCGCGTCGTCAGCGAGTCATGCAGACGCACCCCACACTGGCGCCACCGTGGAGTCGGGTCGCTCAAACGATGGTCTCGTCGAATCAACTGCCGCTAAAAATATGTCGCAGGGGGTGATGGTCGGTGGGGTAGCGCCCACTTTTACGGACATCCCGAAGGACGATGAACGAAAAGTAGGGGCAAACCGACCAGCAGGACCCGCCAGCACCGAGACCGACGTGCAGAGAGACGAACAAAAAAACGCAACAGTTAGCGCCAACGAAACTCGCTTCGGGGCCGGCCATCCGAATGATAGCCTGATTGGTAAGTTACCCGATAAGTCGACCCGCGTCAAGATTAATTTCAGCGACGAAGCTAATTTATTTTTTAACGATCAACGGAAGTTTGGCTGGATGAAACTTATGCCGACCGCTGAGGTCTCGAACATAGATTTTATGCGCAAAGTTGGCCCCGAGCCGCTTGAATCAAATTTTTCGCCGGAGCAGTTTCAACAGCGTTTTTTGCGCCGGGCCCGAACCACTATAAAAGCCGCTTTGCTCGATCAGACCGTGATAGCCGGAATCGGTAATATATATGCCGATGAGAGCCTCTGGATGTCGCAGGTGCATCCCTCAAGGCTAGTTGGCAGCATTACTGATAAGGAGTTCGACTCGCTGTATCACAGTGTCCGCGACGTCATGAGCTTGTCGATTGAAAAGGGCGGTTCAACCGATCGGAACTATGTCGATGCTGAGGGCAAACGGGGCAGCTACATGGATTTTGCCAATGTCTTCCGGCGCGAAGGCCAAGCTTGTAGTCGCTGCGGCAACGAAATAATAAAAACTCGTGTGGCTGGTCGCGGTACCCATATTTGTCCGATCTGCCAAGTTCTGTAGCCAATGCTATAATAGACTAGATGATTACAGTTCTGACAGGAGATAATAGTTTTGAAATCCGGCGTCGGGTTTTGGCGATTAAAAGCGCCGCTAGAGGCGAGGTGGAGTCAATCGATGGCGATAGCCTAGCGGTGAACGATTTACCGAGTCTTTTGCTCGGGATGACGCTATTTAATCCAGACCGGACAATTATTTTGAAGCACGTCGCAGCCAATTCGGGGGTCTGGGCTAAGCTAGCTGAATATATATCTAAAATCGACGACAAGACCAGCCTAGTGATTGTTGAGCCGAGCCTCGATAAGCGAACAAAAACCTACAAAGAACTAAAAGCTCAGGCGACGATCGAAACTTATGAGGCCTGGACCTACCGAGATGAGTCGAGGGCGATTAATTGGGTCATAAAAACGGCCGAGGATCTAGGCCTAAAGTCAAATAGAGCTGAGGCTAAGCACTTAGTCGACCGAGTCGGCTATGACCAGTGGCAACTAGACAGTGCTCTCCAGAAGCTAGCCCTAATTGGCAGTATGTCTCGTGGCATGATTGACACCATCGTCGAAGAGGACGTTCACGCCAATGTCTTTCAGCTGTTAGAGACGGTCTTGCTCGGTAGTGTCTCAAACGTCGTCGATATGACCAACCAACTGGAGCGAACCGAAGAGCCTTATAAGATATTTGGACTACTATTTAGCCAGCTATTTCAGCTGGTGGCGCTAGCCAGCGCTCCCTCGGTTGATGTCGCTGCCAAAGATTTAAAACTCCACCCGTACGCAGCCAAGAAGCAGTCGCAGCTGGCTAGCCGAGTTAGCCAGGCTAAGCTCGACCAGGCAGTCAAATTGTTTGCTGAAAGTGACCAGTCGATCCGATTCGCCCGACCCGACCAAGTCTGGGCCGAGGTCACCAAGCTACTCGTTGCCGTTTGTCAGCTATAAAATAAACCCCTTGAGATAAGGGGTTTATTTAGTTGCCGGAGTTAATACTATTTAGTAGTAGTTTTCTTAGCGGCCGGCTTTTTAGCAGCAGTAGTTGCTTTCTTGGCAGCTGGTTTCTTGGCAGCTGGTTTCTTGGCAGCGGTTGTAGCAGTTGCTTTTTTAGCAGCTGGTTTCTTAGCAGCTGTCGTAGCAGTTGTCTTTTTAGGAGCAGCCGCTTTTTTAGCACCAGTTAGTTTGACGCCAGCGTCTTTAGCAATCTTAGCTAGAGCGCTTTTACGGCGAGCGACAGTGTTCTTTTTAAGTAGGTTCTTTTTGACGGCTGTATCAAGAGCACTAGAGGCCTTTGACAGGCTAGCGGCAGTTGGCTTAGCCAAGAACTCTTTAGTCGCAAGTTTGATTTGCTGCTTAAGCTCAACGTTACGCTCACGTCGTTTAGCTGTTTGTTTTACGCGTTTTATCGCTGATTTGATGATTGGCATTTATGTTCCTCTTTGCTTTATAGATTTATATAACAATCAATATGAAATTATAGAGAAAAACAGTCTATTTGTAAAGGGCTAGACAGGCTTGACTAACTGAAAGTACTTATGGTAGAGTAGAATCAAAATCTAGCTAAAAACAAAAACAGGATAAAAAGTCATCATGAACGACTCAGGCAACAACGCAAAACAGCAAATTGTCGAGAAAATAAAAGACAATAGCAACATCCTCGTGACGGTTAATACCAACCCAACGGTCGATGAGCTGACGGCTGCACTTGGTCTAACCATGATGCTAAATAAGATCGGTAAGCACACCACCGCCGTGGTAAGTGGTGAACTGCCCCGGGCTATCGACTTCCTGGAGCCTGGTAAAACATTTGAAAACACCGTTGATAGCTTGCGGGACTTTATAATCGCTCTCGATAAAGAAAAAGCCGACCACCTGCGCTACAAAGTCGACGGTGACGTCGTTAAGATTTTCATCACACCATACCGAACCACAATTAGTGACAAGGACCTTGATTTTAGCCAAGGTGACTATAATGTCGAGTTTGTGGTGGCGATCGGTGTTAATAGCCGCGATGACCTCGATAAAGCACTCTCCTCACACGGACGAATTTTGCATGACGCAACCGTCAGTAGTCTGACTCTCGGCGACGAACCAAGCGACCTGGGTAGCATAGACTGGCTCGATAGTAGCGCTAGTAGCTACAGTGAAATGCTAGTTAGTCTGAGTGAAGCTCTGAAGTCTGATAAATCAATTCTAGATGAACAAATCGCGACAGCTCTGCTAACTGGTATCGTCTCGGCGACCGACCGATTTAGCAATGAGCGGACAAGCTCCAAGGTGATGACTATGTCAGCTCAGTTAATGGGCGCTGGTGCCAATCAGCAACTAATTGCCTCGAAGCTATCTGAGGCCCGTGAGATTGGTCCTAATAAAAATAGCGATGATAATGATTCATCTGATGAGTCTGATGATAACAAAGACGGTACAACCGAATTATCGGAAGGCCAGGCCTCTAAAATCGATCGATCAGCCAAAAATAAGAAAAAGAAATCACAAAAACCTAAGAAAAAAGATGACGGAGCGCTGGTTATTTCGCATGAAAAGGAAGGTGATGTTGATGAAGTCCGTCAGCAGACCGAAGCTGAAAATCAGCAGTCAGCTACCGACGTCGCTAATGAGAGTCTAGAAAAAGCCCGCGAAGAGGCTACGACCCAGGATAGCAATGATGCCGCCAAACAGGCGGAGGATGAACTAGAGGAGCAGCTTAAGTCGGTCACGCCGGAACCAGCCGCACCAGCCCCGGCACCCTCAAGTGATATATCCGTCTCTGACCTGCAAAAAGACCTAGCCGACGCCAGCGCCGAAGTCGATCAAGCAGCTGAGGAAAAGCCGGATACAGCCGGTGCCGAGCTGCCCCAGGTAGCACCAGAAATGATTAATCAGCCCCAGCCGGAGGATCAAGTTACATCCGAATCTGTCCAGCCATCATGGCAAGACAACGAGAAGCCAAGCATCGGCGGGACTCTGAACGCCACGACTGAGCAGGCCGCTGAAGACAGCCGCCGCGAAGCTACGCAAGACGTCAACCGAACGATACTAAAGCACGACTCCGGCTCATACGTCGGTGACGGACAGCCAACTTTTGATGCGCCGCTCAACGCTACTAACGACAAAGCCAGCCAGGAGCCAGCGGCTGAGATGTTTAGCCCAACTAGTGGCGACAATGGTGCCACCGGACGTGGCCAAACGATTGAGCCGCAGCCGCAGCCTCAGGCTCCAGCTCCAGCCCCAGCCCCACCGCAGCAAACGCTAGCTGATCTCGACAGTGCCCACCGGGCACCAGCTGCGATGTCGCCAGATAACGAGCGTGACGCTGTTAGCGCCGCTTATGATAGCGCACCATTTAACCCAGCCGGCAACCCACAGGCTAGCCTCGGTGCCCAGCCGCTCGGTGATAGTGTCCAGGCCGACAATAGTCAGCCAGTCCCACCGCCAATGCCACCAATGCCTGATTTTTCAACTCTGCCACCACCGCCACCGGTGCCGGAGTTTGATCCCGGTGCTCAGCCAAGTGGCGCGCTGCCACCAGATCAGCTAGGTACGATATTTGGCTCACCGGATCCAAATGCCCAGCCTCTACCGGCTCAGCCAGCTCCGCAAAGCAACGATCCGGGACAATTCCAAATACCCGGTCAGTAAATAACTTAAAAATCACCCTCGATAATAAAATATCGAGGGTGATTTTAGTTTTAGACAGGTGTTATACTCTAATTGTGGACAATGAAATAATACTGATCGATAAACCAACTGGCTGGACCAGTTTTGATGTTGTAGCCAAAATTCGCGGCACGATTAAGCATCAATACCTTGGCCGAGGTGAAAAGCCGACCAAGCGTCAGCTAAAAGTCGGTCACGCCGGAACGCTAGACCCATTTGCGACTGGTCTACTGGTGATTTTGCGCGGTGAGGGCACTAAACGAGCCGATCAGTTTTTAAAACTTGATAAAACCTACCGAGCAACGTTTCGGCTCGGTAAAACTAGCACGACCGGCGACCCAGAGGGTGAGACGACTGATATTAGTGCTGACAAGCCCAGTCTAGAGGCGGTTCAAGCTGCTCTGGAGGCTCATACCGGCCAGATTGAGCAAACCCCGCCGGCTTACTCAGCTATTAAGATTAACGGCCAGCGAGCCTATAAGCTAGCCCGCCGCGGTGAAACCGTCGAGATGCCATCGCGCCAGGTCACTATCAGTCGCATCGACTTAATATCATACGATTATCCAGACTTAAGCGTTCGGGCCAGTGTCTCGAGTGGAACTTATATTCGGACTTTGGCGGAAGATATTGGTGCTTATTTAAAAACTGGCGCCTATTGTAGCGAATTGCGCCGCGAGACAATCGGCCAGTTTAGTATCGATCAGGCCATGACCGTGGCTGACTTTGTCGATTCGCTCCAATAGTGTTTATGATTGGACTTTGATTAGGAACTCAGTATAATCAGCCTAATAATCAAAAGAGGGGAATGACATGGAGAGGGAGCAAGTTCAGTTTGAGAGCCCGTTTGGGGCTGAGACAGCCGAGGATGTACTGCGCAACGTTGCCTACGCCTATATCGGCATGCGCGATAGTCTACTGAGGGGCGAAGCGCCATTTGCTAGTCATTTGCTGTATACGCAGATGTTAGATGATCAGGACAAGCTAGAGCGTGAAATTGGTATCGAAGCCGGATTAGAAATCGGTAAATGGGCCGTCAGAACAGTCGTTTATGAGGACCTAGGTATCAGCCGAGGCATGCACTATGGGATTGAAAACGCTAATAAGTTGAGCCGACCAGTTGAATACCGACGACTATATGACGAAACGCTCGACGGCGAAGAAATTTCGCGCTTAGTCATGGAAGATTACGCTAACAAGTTTAAATCAGCCGGCGACAAGCTGGACGGCGCCCGGGCGATATACACCAGCGGCATGAATAACTAGTTATTGATAAGTTGTTTTTAATCTGTTACACTACGTTAGATGATTACTAAAGAGAACAAATCACAGGCAATTGCTTTGACTCAGGTTTCAAAAAATGATGTCGGTAGCCCACAGGCTCAGGTATCGGTTTTGACAGCTCGTATCAAAGAGGTGACAGAGCACCTAAAGACCAATAAGCACGACCACATGGCTCGTCGCGGTTTGATCCAGATGGTTGGAAAACGACGTCGCCTTTTGAAATATCTCGAGCGTAAAAACTTTGACGCCTACAAAGATATTGTCGCCAAGCTCGGCCTACGTAAGTAACCCGCAGTTTGTAAATAGCCCTCTCACCATGAGAGGGCTATTTTATTTTGGTTAAATTTCGCTATAAAAATAAACTGGTTTATCACTAACTATGTAGCTTTTGATATCGATTTTTGTCAAAAACTCAGGTAGAACTCTCTCCGAGGTAGGATCAACGAAATCGATTCGAGCGATTTCAGCTTCGCCGTGAGTTGTTTTGGTTAGGTCTATATCAGTAAAATCTTCCGGATTTTCGATATGGAAGAAAAATTCCAATTGCTCGTTGCTGCCTTTGCTTTCAATCCCGAATTGCTGGACAAACAGTAGCTTGCCAACCCTAGGAGTGACACCAGTTTCCTCGACCAGCTCGCGAACAATACCAGCCGCTAGTGATTCCATCGGGTCAAGTCCGCCGCCAGGAATAGCCCAATAATTAGCCTCACCGCTATTTGTTTTATGTTTGACTGCCAGCAATTTGCCGTTACGCCAAATAATACCGCGGACGTTAACACGTCGTTTTGTCATAAGTGCTCCTTGTTTTTGAAATTTATTATCGAGAGCGCTAGCGGTCCGGCTCGTCCGGACGTCCACGCATAGCGGAACCTGACGGTTCATAGTTTTACCAGTATATCAGATTATTTATGCTAATGAATAGCTACAGCTTGACCGTAGGCGTCTTGGGCGATATTGGCGCGCACTTGAGCGGTTGACCAGAACTGGGTTGAGCCACTTAGTGGGTCGTTGACCCAAAACCCGATTGGTGAAGTTGGCTCGCCTTGTACACCGACGACGAGTGTGGCGTGGCTGGCTCGGTTCATTTTTACTTTTTTGCCATCTGGTGTTTTCCATTTATAGAACCCAACACCTTGAGCCATGGCCCCAAACATTACGACTGGTCGTTTTTTATAAATCTGCTGAGCTATCCAGACTGGACTGGCGCCGTGGATTAACGTCGCGCTTCGGCCATAAGACCGAGCGGCCCCTGCGACTGGGTCGGCGTCTGGTCCGGCACCAGTACCTTTGGCGAGCGATCCATCAATTGAACCGACAAACATTTCGCGTGGGTCATCCCAAATATTTTTCTTTTTATCGAGCTTGGTTGGGTGGTAGCCCATTTTATTGACGATACTTTTTTCGCTAGTCTTGACGCCCTTATAGGCTAGCGCCATCCGCAGGGAGGCCACAGCGCAGGTTGCGGAGTGCTGCTGGTGATAGTAGGGGACAGCTAGTTTGCGACTACGAACCTCGGTTGTAAACGAAACCGTATAAGACCGATTACTCGGCAGGCCAAAGCCAGTATTTTTAACGCCAGACTTGATAGTCGCCCGAACGGACTTTTGATAGCCAAGATCGGTCACTACAGCCTGCAGGGTGCTACCTGAAACATCGACGGATTTTAGGTCGCCCCGATTTACAGAAAACCTGCTTTTAGCTGAGGCTGGATCGATTGGCTGATCGAAGCGAAAGGTAATGGTTTGTTTTTTACGCGACAGCTGGTTGCCAGACGGGCTAGAGGAGACAACATAAGCCGCGCCGATAGTTGAGAAGCTACCTTCAATTTTTTTGTTCAGAACACCACCATCGGTACTTTTTAGGCCTTTGGCGACGGTGTAGGCATAGGTTTTGCCTGGGGCGACTTTGACGGGTGAGAATCGATAGGTTTTAGCGGAGGTCCAGCGGCCGGTGCCAGTTAGGGCAAATTTAATCTGGGCCTGCTTTTGGTCGATTGGCTCGGAAAACTTTAGTTCAACCGCTTGATTCTGGGTAATGCGTGATTGGTTGAGCGGTGAAGTAAGTTTTGGAGCGGCAGCTACTTTAACTTGTTGAGAGAACAAGATTTGTTTGTTTTTGGTGTCTCTCAAGGTTACCTTTAGGCTCTTGCCTTGAGGTAAGATTGTTTTTGGTGTCCATGAATACGATGTATCTTTTGCGCTAGCAAAATCGAACTCCAGCTTGGGAGTTGTTTCCAGTTTCAGCTGGCGTAAGGCCTGGTTTTTTGTAGCTAATTCAACTTTAAATATGTGGTTCGAGGCTATGACTTGATCTTCGGTGAGCTCGGTCAGTCCGGCCGGTAAGATGCCAGGGGCGGCTTCAGTCGTAAATGACATCGCCAGAGGGTCAGTGTGACCGATAATGGCCCGTCGAGCCGCCGGCATCGATACTTTATAGGTCGTACCAGCTATAAAATCATCCGACGGCGTAAAGACTAGATTGCTTTGACCCAAAAATGAATTGCTACTAAACTGCCATGAACCGGCTATGGCGGGCTCGATTTTGATAGAGCTGGTGTCGATAGTCCGGATCTTTTGATTTAGTTCGATGACTACAGGCTTGTCGACTGGCTGATGTCCCGACGCTAGAGCAACATTGGCCTCCAGCTGGGTGTAGTTGCGAGCAGTCGCAAATATTGTGACCAATAGTATAACTAGACCCACAAAAAATGGCAGACAAATTTTTATTAAACGTGAATACATTTTTTTAGTTTTTATAGCCGACTTATCCATTGATTTTTCTATTTTTGTTTTTTAAATGTCTGAACCTATAATAGCATCATTGTCTGATAATGTTTACGGTTATCCATGTTAAAATAAGCTCATGGTAAATAATCACAAGCGAGCCGGTTTTACGATCGTTGAACTGATTGTCGTGATTGTTGTGATCGCAATCCTGGCCGCGATTACACTAGTCGCCTACAGCAACGTCCAAAAAAATGCCGAAGATACCAAAATCCGGACAACTGTCGATGATGTCGGCAAGGCGCTCCAGGTCAAATACTTTGATGGTCAGACATCAGCCGAAGGCTATTGGTCAAACGGAAACGGTACGACTACATTTGGCGTTGACCAGTTGGTTATACCTGATTTTATGCCAGCTGGTTATCGAGATGACTTGTCTAGTACGAACGTTCCATCTACGTCACATATTTTCCGTTTGTATGATTGCGGCAGCGGTTTCGCACTATACGCTTCATTAAACAAACCATCCGACGAGGAGAAGGCCAATCTCGACGCCGTAAAGATAAAATGCGATACCACAGACTCGCAGGTTCCTACGACGGGCACGCGAAAATATAACTATGCGAAAGCATTTAGATAAATCGGGATGGGTGAAATGATGAAAAAATCTAAGTCGGGCTTTACGATCGTTGAACTGATTGTCGTGATCGTCGTGATCGCGATATTGGCGAGTATCACTTTGGTCGCCTATAACAATGTCCAAAAAAGAGCCCTTGATACAAAAATTCGCACGACGGTTGATGATGTCGGCAAGGCATTATTAATTAAATATCTGGACGGCGAAATTCCGACTTCCGGCTATTGGAGCAATACCAACGGTGTCGATGACCTTCTGGTGCCGGATAGATTGCCCCCAGGCTACCGAGACGGCCAGACTAGCCCGAATGCCGGCAATTATGATAACCATACCTTCCGGTACTATCGTTGCGGCGATACGTTTGCGCTATATGCTTCATTAAACAAGCCAACCGATGATGATATAGCGCATCTGGCGGCCGTCAAAGCTCAGTGCGGACTGTCGGACAGCTACGTGCCGATAGAGGGGAGTGAACCGACCTATAACTACGGCAAAATATTCAAGTAAACTGGCTCGACTCGGCTTAGGGCCGGCTTCAACCCCTATGTCTGCTATACTATAGGGTGTAAAACATATACGGATAGTGATAGAGACTAAAATTTGTGACCGTGCAAATTTTTACCCCTGTTACTCTCCGTATCAAAGAAAAGGAGACGAAATGTCTACAATTAACCCAAATGGCAAGGAAATTTTTTCGGTTGAGACCGAACTTGCCGGACAAAAACTAAGTCTTGAGGTCAACCGAGTTGGCTTCCGGACAACCGCTAGCGTCCTAGCTCGCTACGGTGATACCGTCATACTGGGATCAGTCCAGATCGGCACCCGGCCGGTTAAGCTCGATTATTTCCCGCTTAGTATCGACTACGAAGAAAAAATGTACGCCGCTGGCAAAATATCTGGTTCACGCTTCATCAAGCGCGAAGGTCGCCCGAGCGAAGAGGCAGTCCTAATTGGTCGTATCATCGATCGACCAATTCGACCGCTATTTCCAAAAGGCTATCGCCAGGAAGTCCAGGTTGTGACGACCGTCCTATCAATGGATCCA
Source organism: bacterium (assembly GCA_030452455.1). Classification (GTDB taxonomy): domain Bacteria; phylum Patescibacteriota; class Saccharimonadia; order Saccharimonadales; family Saccharimonadaceae; genus JAKDMF01. Next base: position 11,174 of record JAKDMF010000008.1, read on the forward strand.
AACTTCCGACCTGATATGGTAGCGATGATCGCGGCCTCAACCGCTTTGATGCTATCGGGTGCACCGTTTGACGGTCCGATTGCCGGTCTTCGGGTTGGCCAAGTTGATGGTCAGTTCAAGGCTTTCCTGAGCCCTGAGGAGCGAGAACAGTCAGCCCTTGACCTAGTGGTAGCTGGTAAAGACGGTGGCATAACCATGGTCGAAGCTGGTGCGAACGAAGTTTCCGAGGAAGTTATCGGTGATGCCCTGGAGTGGGCTCACCAGGCTATGCAGCCGGCGATTGAACTGCAAAAACAGCTATTTGAAAAAGTTCAGCCAGCTATGCAGGAATACGAACTAGTTCTGCCTAACGAAGATATTCAGGCCGAGGTAGATACTTGGGTTGATGGTAAATTCGGCTCCGATCTGCGCAAAGCTTACCCAGAGCGTAATAGTGTCGTCAACGAAATCCGCTGGGATTTTCATAATCACTTCCGTGAAAAATTCGGTGAAGATCGCTACAGCGAACTACGTGATGAATACGACGAAGCCTTCACTATGGCGCTTCATAAAGATGTTCGCCGTGGTATTGTCGAGGACAATTTGCGCCCGGATGGCCGTCAGCTAGACGAAATCCGACCACTATCAAGTGAAATTGGTATCTTGCCACGTGTCCACGGCTCAAGCCTCTTCACACGCGGTGTGACTCAGGGCTTGAATGTCGTGACTCTAGCGCCACTAAGCTACGCTCAGATGGTTGATACGATGGAAGTTAACGATGGCCAGCGACGCTACATGCACCACTACAACGCACCAGGCTATACAGTCGGTGAAGTGAAACGGATGGGCGGTGCCGGACGCCGAGAAATCGGCCACGGTTACCTAGCCGAGCGAGCCCTGGAGCCAGTCTTGCCATCAGTTGAAGATTTCCCGTACACTATCCGAAGCGTCACCGAAATCATGAGCCAAAATGGTTCAACTTCGATGGCGGCGACTTGTAGTTCGTGCCTGGCACTAATGGACGCTGGTGTGCCAATCAAGCGACCAGTTGCTGGTATCGCCATGGGTCTGATGATGGACGGCGACACGCCATACGTCCTAAGTGATATTGCTGATGCCGAAGATTTCGCCGGTGATATGGACTTCAAGATTACTGGTACCGAGCGTGGTGTGACGGCGATTCAGATGGATATGAAAGTTCACGGTTTACCAGCTGATATCCTGCGCATGGCACTGGAGCAGTCAAAAGTTGGCCGCGAGTTTATCCGCCAGCACATGGTGACAACAATTGCTGAGCCACGTGACAAGATGAGCCCATATGCTCCACGGATCGATAAGATCAAAATCAATCCCGACAAAATCGGGGCAGTTATTGGTAAGGGCGGCGAGATGATCAATAAGATCACAGCTGAAACCGGTGCTCAAATTGATATCGCTGAGGACGGCCTAATAACTGTCGCTGCGGTCGATGGTGACAGTATCGAGCAAGCTCTGCAGTGGATCCGGGACCTAACTGAAGAGCCAGAAGTCGACAAGGTTTATGAAGGCAAAGTTGTCTCGATTAAAGACTTCGGCGCATTCATCAACATCATGCCTGGAACTGACGGCATGGTCCACATCTCTCAGCTAGCCAATGAACGAGTTGAAAAAGTGACTGATGTTCTTAGCGAAGGCCAGATCGTGAAAGCCAAAATTACTGGCATCGACGAGCGCGGCCGAATCAGCCTGACTCTAAAAGATGTTGAATAAATATTATTCAGTCTAACTAGCAAAAAACCGCACCACCAGGTGCGGTTTTTTTGCGACTGCGCTATAGTAGAAACCGATGGATAAACAAGCACTACTCGACAATCTGCGCTCGGAAATCATCACTCAGGCGGTCTGCCCGGAGTTAGCCGAGTCGGCTCAGAATTTAATTATGGGCGAGGGCAATCCGGACGCCCAGGTGGTCTTTATTGGCGAAGCGCCGGGTAAGCGCGAGGATCAATCAGGCCGGCCGTTTATCGGCGCCTCTGGCAAGTTCCTAAATGAGATGCTAGCTGGTATCAATCTAGCCCGTCAGGACGTTTATATTACCAACATCGTCAAATATCGTCCGCCCGATAATCGTGACCCCAAAACTAGTGAGAAAGAGGCTTTTTGGCCCTATTTAATGGCCCAGCTAGAGATTATTAAGCCGCAGCTGGTCGTGACTCTCGGTCGGCACAGCCTGCAAGGCTTCCTGCCGGGACTGCAGATTAGTCAGGTCCACGGACAGGTTATAAGTGATGGTCGCTATAGCTGGTCGATTCTGGCTTTGTACCACCCAGCAGCCGCTTTATATAACGGCTCTCTGCGCCGGACGCTAGTCGACGATTTCCAGCAAATCGAGACTAATTTAGGCGGATAGTTGATTTTAAATATAGCTTTTGATAAAATAGTAACACTTGATAGAGAGGGATATACTGAATATTCGGCTTTATAAATCTCTTTCACTCTCATTGTTTTGATTATTTATATAAAAGGAGAACTAGTAATTATGGGTCAACGACGACTCGGTAAAGTCCAACAGGACGAACAATCCAAACGACCAGAAGGTCAGAAAAAACCAAAGTCCAACAACACTGTCTTGAATAAGACGACTACTCGTAAGGGTGAAGTGTTTCGGGCCCAGCGACGAGTTAGCGAAAATGTTAACGTTCGCGCTTCACAGCACATCATCAACATACCGGTTAATAAATCTGTTTTTAACGGCTACGACGGCAAGCAGTTCAGCGTAGCTGATCAGAAAAAGCGACCTAAGACTCAAGGACCGGTCCTAAAGATTATCCCAATCGGTGGTCTGGGCGAAATGGGCATCGGTAAAAACATGATGGCGATTGAGTACGGCAACGAAATTATCGTTATCGACTGCGGCTTCTTGTTCCCAGGCGCTGATTATCCGGGCATTAACTATATTATTCCTGATACTACTTATCTGGAAGACAACAAGCACAAAATCAAGGCTCAGGTCTTCACGCACGGACACCTTGATCACATCGGTGCTTATCGACATGTCGCTCACAAAATACCGGCGCCAGTTTATGCCTCAAAGTTCACTCTTGGCATGGTTAACCGAACTATGGAAGAAGCCACCAGCGGCTTTGAGCCTGACTATCACGAACTTGACCCTGATACTCACGAGCAGGTCCAGGTGAGTGAAAGCTTTAATATTGAGCTCGTTCGAGTCAATCACTCGATTCCTGATGCGACAGCTGTCGTCATCCGTACGCCACTTGGTGTTTTGATCGACACTGGTGACTGGCGTTTCGAGGAAGCCCCGGTTGATGGCAAGCCATTCGACCTGGAGCGATTAACTGAAATCGCTACTAAAGAAGGCATCTTGATGCTAATGAACGAATCAACTAACTGTGAGAGCGAAGGTACGCACACTCATGGTGAGCCAGAAATTCAGCACTCACTCGGTCAGGTGATGGATAAATATCCAAACTCACGACTAGTCCTGAGCTGTTTCTCATCACAGATTCACCGTATGCAGGGTATTCTCGACGAAGCCAAAAAGTTCGACCGAAAAGTCGCTTTTGCCGGCTATTCGATGATCCAAAACTTAGAAGTAGCCCTGCGCGCCGGCGCCATCAAGATTCCAAAAGACGTTGTCGTTAAAATGGATGACATTATCAAACTGCCTGACGGTAAAGTAACTATCGTTTGTACTGGTAGCCAGGGTGAGTTCAACGCCGTCCTAAACCGGATGGCCAACGGCTCACACCGCCACATTAAGATCAAAAACTCTGATGTCGTCGTCTTCTCATCAAACCCAATCCCAGGTAACGAAAAGTACGTTACTCGAACAGTTGATGGACTGATGCGCGAAGGTAGTGGTGTTATCCAAAACAGCAAAACCCACCTGACAGGTGTCGGTCCACTGCACGTTTCCGGACACGGCTACTACGACGATCACATCAAGCTAATCAACGCCTTGAACCCGACATATTACATGCCGATTCATGGTGAGTTCCACATGTTGGTCCATAACGCCGAGCTAGCTGAAAAAGAAGCGGCTATCCCTAGGCGAAACATCTTTGTCTGTGATAGCGGTGACGTAATTGAAATCACTAAAGAGTCTGCCAAAAAGAACGGCCGGATCCAGGTTGGCGGTATTATGTATGACGACAGCGGCGATACCGTCTCTGAAGTGGTCCTAAAAGACCGCATCCACATGGCGGCCGAGGGTATGTTCGTAGTCGTCCTGACTGTCCAGCGGGGCAGCGGTCGTTTGATGACCAGCCCAGACATCATATCGCGTGGCTTTATCTATCTGCGTGATAGCGAAGAGTTGATGGGCATGATTCGCCAGTACTTGAAGCAAAAAGTCATGCGCAGTTTCTCTGGTAAGAAAATTGACATGGATGTTATGAAAAAAGAGCTAAAAGACGAAATCACCCATATTCTATATGATCAGACTCGTCGAACACCAATCGTGATACCAGTTATCAACGAAGTTGGCGGACACGGCGGCGGTGGCAATGGCGGTAACGGCGGAAGCGGCAGTCGATCGCAGCAGGGTCCTAAAAAAGCCGCTCACTTTTCAAAACCAGCACCAAAAAACTTCCCACCGAAGCAACAGCCAGACACTGAAGCTGTCGATACTAAGGCTCGTCAGCAACAAGACCAGCGCCCGTACTAGTTACGAAATGTAAGCGCCCCAACCTGGTGACTACTAGTTTCAACAAAATCTATTGACACCCCAGTTTTTTGGACTACTATATGATTAGGAACCCAAAAAATGGTAGTAATAGAATCTATATATATGGCAGCCGCAGTCCTATCGATTGTGGCCTGCGTACCCCAGATAAGGCGACTTATCCTGACTAAAAATTCGGATGGTTTTAGTGCGCCGACCTGGATAATGTGGGCTGGCACCCAGGTTGCCACGCTGGCCTATGTTATTTCGATTCAGGCTGGCCTGATGATTATCGTCAATCTTGTCTGGGTCAGCTTCTACGGCATGATGACAATTTTAATCTTGCACTACCAGATGAAAAGACCACAACCTAGCCAGATTGATTTAGTCCAGGCGGTAGTCTCACCAGACCAGTCACTGACTGAAGCATAAGTTGATTGCAATATGTAGTTATTTATGCTAAAATAACAGGATAGAACAGATATCGACAGACCGTCGATAACCGACTATAATCGGGATATAATATGGCAAAAAAACGAAAAACTACCAAAAAAAGAAAAACTAGCCGCAAGTCATCAGCTGCTCCGCAGCATACTTTGCCCAATGGCTTCTGGTCCCAGGTCGGGGCAGTTGCCCTGGTTGTTGTAGCGATACTGCTAGTTGTTTCTTGGTTTGGCGCTGGTGGTCCAGTGCTGGACTGGATAAATACAGCCGCTCTGAACACGATCGGCTATGCCGTCTATATTTTGCCACTACTATTTGTCTATCTGGCTGTGGAAACTTTCCGCGCCGCCAAAAATAAACTACCGTTTGTAGTTAAGTTTGCCTCTGTCATCTGGATTATCTGGTTTGCTGGCTTGTTTGGCCTAGTCAATACCGGCGGCGGAACCCACGGTGGCTTTATCGGCGACACTGTTAATACCATGATGCTATCATTGGTTAATTCGGGCGTGGCCAGCTTTATATATGTCCTACTGATAGCCATCACGGCGTTATTTGTACTAAGTATTACGCCTCGGACGGTTATTGAAGGTATCGGTCAGCTCTTGCAGACTGGTGACAAAGAGGAAAAGCAGAACGTCAAAGTCATGCGCAAGGCGGCTAAGAGCGAAGAGGCCGGCAACCCCAAGCACGTGGCTGGCTTGAAACTAAATGCCGGTGTACCGACACTCGGCGCCGACGAATCCAAGCAAAGTCAGAAACCAGCCCGTAGTTCATCGCTCAAGGGTAGTGTCCCTCAAGACAAACAAGCTGAAGAGCAAACCGCCCTGGTGTCAGTTAATGATCCGAACTGGCAGCCACCAAGTGTTGACCTACTAGAAAAAAGCCAATCAGCGGCTGATGCGGGTGATTATGAGCAAAATGCCCAGACTATTCACGACACACTAGGGGAGTTCAATATCAATGTCGAAATGGAAGGTGTTAATATTGGCCCGAAGGTGACTCAGTATACCCTGAAACCGCCAAGTGGCGTCAAGCTAACCCGTATCACAGCGCTGGAAACTAATATCGCCCTCAATCTAGCAGCTCAGAGCCTCCGTATCGAAGCGCCGATCCCGGGCAAGCGAGCGGTTGGTATCGAGGTGCCGAACCTTAAGGCAGCTGATGTTCGCCTGTATGGTATCCTCTCATCAAAATTATGGAAGAGCAGTCACCAGCCACTTAATTTCGCGATCGGTAAAGATATTTCCGGTGAAGCCGTCGTCGGTGAGCTCAATAAAATGCCGCACTTATTGATAGCTGGTCAAACCGGCTCCGGTAAGTCAGTCATGATCAACACCCTGCTAACCAGCTTGCTCTACCGAAATAGTCCGAGTGAGATGAAGCTGATCTTGGTTGATCCAAAAACAGTTGAAATGGCACCGTATGAAGATATTCCCCATCTTTTGACACCGGTCATTACGGAGCCCGAGAAGACCATCAGCGCCCTGAAGTGGGCGGTTAACGAGATGGAGCGACGCTACAAGCTACTAGCGGCCGAGAAGATTCGTGACATTAAAAGCTATAACCAGAAAATCCAATCCGGCTCTAAAAAAGTTGTCGTGACGGACGAAGACGGTAACACCCAGCAGCACGAGAGTGGCGCCATGCCATATATCGTGATCGTCATCGACGAGCTAGCTGACTTAATGATGGTCGCCGCTCGCGACGTCGAGGCGCTGATCGTCCGACTAGCTCAAAAGGCTCGAGCGGTTGGTATCCACCTGGTGCTCGCCACGCAGCGACCATCAGTCGATGTTATTACCGGTCTAATCAAGGCCAACGTACCGGCCAGGATCGCTTTCACGGTGGCCTCGCAGGTTGATAGCCGAACTATTCTCGATCAAGCCGGTGCCGAGAAGCTCCTCGGCCAAGGTGATATGTTGATGGTGACCCCAAGCATGACTAAGCCAAAACGTATTCAGGGTGCCTGGGTGATGGACGAAGAAGTCGTCAAGATTACTGACCATCTCCGGCTGCAGTCGGCGCCGCAGTACAACAATGAAATTATTGCTCAGCCAGTCCAGCTCAACGGCAAGGGCGGTGTGGTGATGGACTTTGACACCGATAAATCAGACCCAACCTACCAAAAAGCTCTGCAACTAGTTATCGACAGCGGCAAGGCCAGTTCTAGCCTGCTGCAGCGCCGACTCGGTATCGGCTACGCTAAAGCCGCCCGCTACATCGATACTATGGAAGACCAGGGTATTGTTGGTCCAGCCAGTGGTAGCTCACGGCCGCGTGACGTCCTAGTCTCGAGCATGGATGATATGTCCGGCGACAGCGACGACGACCTGTAGTCCGCCTCGTCTCTAGCCAGTGCTCGATTTTGCATCTAGCCCGGCCAGCCTATATACTTAGACATAAGTATGATGGGCCTAACTAACAAATCACCACGATCCGGTTTTACAATTGTTGAACTGCTAATAGTCATTGTTGTCATTGCTATTTTGGCCGCGATAACACTTGTGTCGTATAACGGCATACAAAAACGAGCTAACGATGCGAAACGAATCAGTGACATCAATTCGCTGACAAAAGGTATGCTGATTTGGACAGTCGATACAGGTAAACTACCGACAGAGACTGGTGGCGGCCACATATCGAATGGACAAGGTTGGGTCTATGCGTCGATTGGATCGAATTATTCAGATAATATTGAGACTGTGCTTATTAACGCCGGCTACTTATCTGACGGAGTTCGTGATCCAAAAAATCCGACCGGCACCGGCAGCTACATGTTCTATAGGTGTTCTGCAGCTAGCCATCGAACGTCTTACTCGTTTTTTGCGAGGCTAGAGTCGCCGGACAAGGTCTCGAATGATTTTGAGCGATGGCAGAATATGGGCTGCTCTTATCCATCTGATGCTTACGGTATGAATTACGCCAAGCTATTTGTCGTCAACTAGCATTTATCCACAGTTTTTGCTATAATAACAGATGATACAAACTCAGCTTACTGAAACGAGTAAGCATCCGTAAGAAAGGATACCAAAGGAGATTCTATGAAGAATTACGAATTAACAGTTCTCATTCATCCTGACCTCGAGTCAGATATTGAGGCGCCACTATCAAAAGTACGCTCATTGATTGAGAAAAACGGCGGTAAAGTTATTGCCGAGGACAACTGGGGCAAAAAGAAACTAGCCTACACTATCAAAAAAGAGTCTTTTGCAGTTTACGTCCACATGGAAGTAAGTCTGCCAAGTGAAGCACCACTGAAAATTAGCAACACTCTAAACATTACTGACGAGGTCCTCCGATACCTACTAGTAACTGTTGATGAGAAACTGAAACAAGCTATCGAAGCCGCTGCTCAAAAAGCAGATGCCTCAAGCGACGAGGAGTAGAAGATATGGCAAAAAGCGTCAATCAAGTAATACTTATGGGCCGACTAACTCGTGACCCAGAAGTCCGGACAACTACAACCGGTAAAACTATCACCAGCTTCAGCCTAGCGGTTGACCGCGGTGGCCAGTCTGATGAGACTGATTTTATCAACATCACAGCCTGGGAAAAACTAGGTGAACTAGTTGCTCAGTATCTATCAAAGGGTCGCCGCTGCCTAGTGCAAGGTCGCCTGCGACAAGACAGCTGGGACGACAAAGAAACTGGCAAAAAGCGTTCACGAATCGAAGTAACCGCATCTGATGTTACTTTCCTAGACGCACCGAGCGAAGGTGGCTCATCAAGCTCATCATCAAAACCGAGCTCAAGCTCAAACTCTAGCAGCGACAAAGACGTTGTTGTAGAAGATATCGACGACAAACCAATTGATCTATCAGAGATCCCATTTTAAGAACGAGGAGATAAACGAATATGGCATATAGTGGAAAGAATTTCAAAAAAGAAATACCTGATTATTTCGACTACCGAGACGTTAAAGTCTTGCAGCGATTTATCAATGTATACGGGCAAATCGAACCAGTTTCCAAGACCGGTCTGAGCGCCAAGCAACAGCGCCAACTAGCCGTGGCTGTCAAGCGAGCTCGTCACCTAGCGCTACTACCTTTTGTAACAGCATAACAAACAGGTGAGGGAATGCTGCAGTGCAAAATATTTTGTGCACTGCGTCACATCTCTCACGAGAAAGGAAAAGTAAATGTATCAGCCAACCGATTTAAAAAAAGGTGTCGTAGTTCAGATTGACGCTAAACCCTACCGCGTAACTGAGTATAACCAAAAAGTAATGGGTCGCGGTGGCAGTATCGTCAATGTTAAGCTTAAAAACTTGATTGATGGCAATGTCATACCAAAAACCTTCAAAGGTCAGGACAAAATTGAACCAGCCGAAGTTAGCAACCGGACCGTCCAGTATCTTTACAGTGACGATAACAGCTTTCACTTCATGGATCCATCGACTTTTGAGCAGTTTGAGCTAGCCCACGATATTGTCGGTGATGCCGGAGACTATCTAAAAGAAGGTGATTCACTTGATATCCAATCTTTTGGTGAAAAAATCATTAACGTTGAATTGCCAAAGAATTTATATCTCGAGGTTACCTACACCGAAGACGTCGTGAAGGGTGACACGACGACTAATATCATGAAAGACGCCACTCTAGAAACGGGCCTAATCATCAAAGTACCTGCCTTCATCAAGACCGGTGATGTTGTATCTGTCGATACCGCGAGCGGCGAATACCGCGAACGCAAAAAATAGGTTAGTGACTGTATGAAACAACGCCTCGATCAGCTTTTAGTCAAAAAGAAGCTGGTTGATACCCGTTCGCAAGCCGAAAGCTGGATTAAGCTCGGCCGAGTAAAGGTTGATGGCAAACTGGTTAAAAAACCGGGTACATTTATAGCGGAGGGGAGCGAAGTTAAGCTCGACGCCCCAGAGCGATACGTTAGCCGGGCCGGACTAAAGCTCGCTAGCGTTGCCAAGACTCTGAGTGTTGATTTCGCCGGGGCTATTGTCCTTGACGTCGGCTCATCAACTGGCGGATTCACTGATTATGCTCTGCAAAACGGCGCTCAGAAAGTTTATGCTGTCGATGTTGGAACTGATCAGTTGCATCCCAGTCTGCACGGCAATGATAAAATCGAGCTGCACGAAAAAACCGACATCCGGGATTTCACGCCGAGCGAAAAGCCAACTATCGTTGTTATGGACGTCTCGTTTATCTCACTGCGGCTGATACTGCCACATATTGCCTCGATCGTATCTAAGTCTACTCAGGTCGTAGCGATGGTTAAGCCCCAATTTGAGGCTAGCCGACAGCAGCTAACTAGCAGCGGTATTGTTAAAAACGACCGCGTCCGACGCGATATCCTAAAGGACTTTGAGCTATGGTCGAAACAAAGGTTTTTGATTGTCGACAAAGCTGACAGCAAAATCGCTGGTGCCCATGGCAACCGAGAACGATTTTACTTATTGAGACTTTCAGGAGGGACCCGTCCCTCCACTTCGCAACCGAAGTAAATTCGGATTGCTCGCCCCTCCCTCGGATCTGAGATCCGCTCGGCCGGGGCCTCGTGCTTCGCGATTGTTTTAGGAGGGGCACAGCCCCTCCGCTTCGCCATCGAAATGAATTCGAAGGCTCGCACCTCCCTCTAAAGCCGACGCGAGCGTCGGTGCTGTCGCTATTTTAGCGTCCAAGAAAGACTCATCACTCCTGGACTATATCACTAGAATAATTGCATCGTTCGTCCCAAGACGAACACGAGGGTTCACCCGAGCGGATCTTAGATCCGAGGGTGGAGCGAAGTTTTTTAATTTACTTCAAAAACGAGCGGAGGGGCTGTGCCCCTCCTAGATATTAAATCTAAATTCGACAACGTCACCCGGTTGCATGACGTAGTCTTTGCCCTCGGTCCGGACTT
>JAKDMF010000048.1 GCA_030452455.1 bacterium
AGCCATCATCTGTCGGTATGGTGAATTGATTATCATTACTAACACCGGTATTGTCAGTTTTGACAGTAAAAGCAAAGGCATCCGTGCCATAGGCGGCAACTGGCTGAATTAGTCGAGCTGCCACCAGGCCAATGGCTAGCACTAGTACTAATACCGCACCGAGGTACCACCAATTAGACAATTGGTCTTTAAATATACGTTTTTGTATTTTCATACACTGTCCGCCTTTTTGTTTTAAATAACTCTACCTTGTTACCTATAAGCCTAAAATACTACACACTACATCAAAAAGCTAGTGCTTACAGGTTTTACAAATAATAAAAAGCCGCTATCTATAGCGGCTTTTTATTATTACAGAATACTATTTACTTGATAGATGTAATCTCAAGTTTTGAGTACTTCTGGCGGTGACCATTTTCTTTGTGGACGCGTTTTTTGCTTTTGTAGCGGATTACGCGAATCTTATCACCTTTTACGATTGGCTCAACAACTTTTGCACTCACTTTTACGCCCTTAATTAGTGGCGTACCGACAGTTGTTTTATCACCGTCAATCGTGAGCAGTGCGTCTAGTTCGAGCTCTTTTGTTCCTTCCGGGAGGAGGTCCACCAGGAGGGTCTCTTTTTCAGCGACAACGAATTGTTGACCGCCAACCTTTACGACTGCTTTTTTCATAGCTTTCCTTATACTTATTTATAATCTAACTTAGGTATTGTAACAGATACCGAGACATATCTCAAGACCTGATGCGATAGTTATTGCTGGTTAGAGTCTGTCGGTGGTGATTGCGGCTCACTGCTGGTGTAGCTGGGCATGTTTAGCACGGCGTTGTTAGCGGCGAGCCACGAATAGACATTGCCGCCATCGAGGTACTGGCCCGCAGCGCCGACGACTTTTATCGAACCGCCCCCGTAGACGTACTGGTTTATAGGCTCGGTTATATAGTACTCACCCGACATATCAAGCTGAGAGTAGTTTGTTATCGACTGAACCATGTCGTAGTTAAGAACATATTTACTGATGTTAGCCCACGTGCTGGGGGCCTGGCCCTCGGCCGGCTTTTCGACGATCTGAACAAAGTTATTGTTCTGGTCAAACTGAATCGCGCCGTAGCGGCCAATCAGTTTCGGACCGACATCAGCCGCTAGCATCGAGTTTCCGCCCTCTGGAGTGGCCTCAATCAGTCGCGCAACTTCACTTGATCCGTCACGGTTATATATAAAGTCGTCACCGGTCATCATGACGACCGACTCACCTGGCTTGAGCTCGGGGGCAACTAGACTGACCGGTATGGCCGTGCCGTAGCGCGAATTGCGCGGCTGCTCAATGAAGTGAAAATTAACATTTGGCAGCGCCAGACTGCGCAAGATTTCGTCCTGCCGACCACCGCTCAAGTAAGCACTGAGCTCTGAATTGTCGCTATAATAGGACCTAACCTGACTATTGCCCTGGTTTACGACTAAATAAATATCTCTAATCCCGGCCTTGATACAATCCTGGACGACGTAGTCAACTAGTGGTCGATTGCCGACCGGCAGCATGGCCTTTTCGATTGATTTTGTGATCGGTAGGCGGCGAATTCCCCAGCCGGCAGTGGCGATAATAGCTTTTGTTATAGTACTCATGGTTACAGTATAACTACAAAACCGTAAATATTAAATACCCACCCCGGTTAGGGGTGGGTACGTCTCGCTAGGCGGACACTACACGTAAAATCTTGCCAGAGGATATTCGCATATGCCTAGTTACAATCATCTGGATCGGAACTACAAAAATAGCCAATGATCCGATCGGAGCCGGAGATCCAATCTGAGCACTGATATACGAAAGGAACACCGCCATAATGATTATCATTACCAAAACTGGTATATAAAAAGCCTTGCAGATATTCAGGCTATCCCAGTCGCCTTTTATGTAATTCCACATGGGAGATCTTTTCGGCACCAACTCACAGTATTCGAGCGCCAACTTGGATAGCTCCATTGATCTATGGTTGTACATCATGCTCATAGCTATGGCCATAAGCATACAAAATCCCAAAAACATTCCTGTAAACATTGTGTACGCTTCCTAATCTATAGTAATAGACGAGACAGATACCATAATTATACAATAATAACTAATAAATTACAATTGAGCCGAAGATTTTTAAGCCTAGCCGCGCATGGTCGACAATATAAGTCCGACAGGAGTGCTGACTAAAATAATCGCCACCATGAAAATATAAGCGTACAAATATGGTGTCCGCTTGGCACCGCGAATGGCGGCTAAGCCTACCACCATGGCAAAACATATCATCGCCCCACCGACGTAGACCAGTAGTTGGTCGCTGATTAGCGTACCGGATACGACGAGCCAGTTGCCAAAGTTAAAAGCTAAGAAAACAGTGTAAACGTAGCTGGCTACCTTTTTGGTCGGTAACTTAGATAAACCCCAGCCGAGCACAACTTGGGCCACACCAACGACAAGTACTAGGTAGGCGACTAACCAGGTGTCATACGAACTAGCCTGATCAGGCAAAAAAGCCGAGATTACGCCACCAGACACTATCGCAACTCCACCGACTCCGCCGAGTAATTTTTGCGCTAAATTCATCTTTTTGGCAGTCATTACTATCAGATTATCATCTTGTTTACGCTTTTCCAAAAAAACACTAGTAGTTTGCTATACTTAATACATAATATAAGCATATGCAGGTACTCCTATGAAGTTTCGATTCTGGCCAAAAAGGATAAAAGATACTGACCCGACGGCAAACATGTCGACGTCGGGCTTTGATTTTGAAAAAATCGGTGAAAACCTAACACCAAACATGCGTGCCCTACGCCTAGCTATGACAATGAGTGACATGTTGCTGTCGATGAACGTCTCGGCCAATAGCGTCGTCTCCAAAGCCCTCGATATCACCGAAACATACTGCAAACAGCCGGTCCATATTGACATCAATGCCAACATATTGATGCTGTCGCAGCTTCGAGGTATCGACAAAGAGCCGCTAACATTTATTCGTCCGGTGGCCCTGCGCAAAATAAATAACATGGTCGTGCAGGAGATCCAGCGACTAGTTTACGAGATTCATAACGGGCAATATTCACTTGAACAAGCCGAGGCGAAACTTGAAAGAATTATCAAAAACACTCCGCACTATCCGTGGTGGCTAACGATGCTCGGCAACGGTGGTATTGTCGCCGGTGTCTCGTTAATGTTCACCAGCTCATGGCACGTCATATTAACGACATTCGTCATCGGCCTCGCCGTCGACCGGCTAATAGCCCTCATGACTAAGCACGCTATACCGTCGTTTTTCCGGCAGGCTGGTGCATCGCTCTTTGTCACACTATCGGCGGCATTTTTGGCATTTCTGTCCAAAAGCGGTTTCACCTTTTTCGATGGTATGAACCCAACGCTTATTGTCGTCGGCGGTATTATCATGTTAGTGGCTGGCTTAACTATTGTCAGCGCTCTGCAGGATGCTATATACGACTATTACGTGACAGCTACTGCCCATATCTTGAAAGTTGGTATGCTGACAACCGGCATCGTGGTTGGTATTTTGATCGGTCTATACCTAGCTAGGATGTTTGGCATGGGTATCGCCGTCTCGGCCACCCCACTTCAGCTAAACGAGCTTCATTTCCAGGTAATCGGTGCTGGTATCGCCGCCGGTGCCTATGCCCTAGCGACGCAGACTAAATTCCGGGCGCTTATCTGGGCAGCGGTAGTCGGCGGTAGCGCTCTAGGGCTGATGTATATCGCCCGGCACAGTGGCATATCTGTCATACCAGCCAGCGGTATTGCGGCGGCTTTTGCTGGTCTGATTGCCTCGTTCCTATCTAGGCTCTGGCAGACTCCATCATCTGGTATTGTAGCGGCCGGTATCGTGCCGCTCGTACCAGGACTCGCTATCTATACAGGCTTGATGCAGCTTATCGCCTACCCAACTGGTGACGCCATGTTCACTATTGGTATCGGCACACTATTTAGTGCCGTGGCAACCGCCCTAGCAATCGCCGCCGGTGCGTCGTTTGGTGTCATGATTGGCCAGCCTCTGCGCCAGAAGATCACCCACAGTCGAAACATCGTGCCGTTTGCAAACTTCATGCGCCGCCAGCTCAAGTTCGACCGTCGCCTGCGCCTATCTCGCACTGCCCTGCGACACCACCCTGTCTCAAAGGCTATAGTTGAGGCCGAACCCGAAGAAGACGATAGCATCAAAAACGGCACTATCTAGATAGTTTAGTTAACATTAAAAACCCACATATATTAACTATATG
>JAKDMF010000009.1 GCA_030452455.1 bacterium
AATAAATTAGGGCTGAGAGTCTGCTGGTTGGCAGAGCTCTCAGCCCGTTTTTGGTTGGTTATTTTCGCCGACCAGTCTGGCCGGTGTGGTAGAAAAATTTCTTGCCGTTTCGGTAGGTTCCGACCACCACCAGTACGTAGACAACGCCTACGATGGTCATGACTAACAGCCAGAGCTGCGGCACGGAATCGGACTTCAGGTAGGCCGCAATGAACGACAGTACGATCAGTCCGATACCGCCGATTGACCACTTGAGGCCGGCCTTTTTGCGGCCGACGCACAGTGCCCAGATCGACATGACGATTGTCACGAAAGTACAGATGACTAGTAGCGAGTAATTCACAAGCACTGGATCAACTCCAAAATCGATAAGCATGGTTATCACCCATTCCAACTAATCTTTGTTTGCACAAAAGATATACTAATTATAGTATTTATATCGCTATCTGTCAAAGATTGTAATTTCAACATAGGCTATTTAATTGCTTTTTGGGTTGGCCGGCTATATAGTTAAGACAAACTAAGGAGGGGTGCGGATATAGCGTACGGTCGGGGGAGCGACCAGCTATATGCCAAGACGCGTAGTCAACAAATAGGAGGTGCAACATGGAGCGGCTTAAAGGTAGCGATGGAAAGTTTATTAAAAATTCCGAATTGCTAAAACGATGGCAAGAATCAGATGGATTTGACCCGACTAAGTACCCGTCCCGTTTACTAAAAGATGTTGAAAGCGTTGTCTCGTCTATATCTCAGTCAAGCGATACTTTTGCCGAAGATTTTGAAGTCGCCTTGAGCACTATCCAAGAAGCCCTGCAGGTCACTGAGCGACTATCTCAGGAAGACAAAGCTGCTATGATCGTCAGCGCCACCAAGGATATTGTGGAGCGTGAAAACCGAACCGAAGCGGCTGATAATGCCTACTACGGTATCCGCCACGAAGCTTTGCCATTTATCCTCGGCTCCAGCTTTTACGTCCGATCGGGCCGGGAGCTAGCTAGGGCCCTCGAGTCTGATGAGACCCTATCGAAATACGATATCGTCGGTCCCGAGGTTGATCACGATAAATTCCCAACCCTCAGCTCGGTCACTCCAGCTGTCCGCAGCCAGGTCCTGAAGCGACTAAATGAATTCGAACTAACCGGCTATGACCTAACTGACGAAGAAGCTGATTATGAAACCGAGAGCGAACTAGACCAGGCCACTGTCATCACTTACGGTAAAAAGAAAAACGCCTCCAAGTATCTAGCTGACGGCTCAATCGAGACCGCTCGGATGATGTCTAAATTTAACCGTAGCGTACCAAAAGATATTCATAACATCAAAGACGTCTTGGGCCACTACGACAAGCACAATGAAGAGCGCAAAATCAACACTGTCAAAATTGACACCAACGCCGATAACCTCCGCGTCCTACCGATCAACGAGCTCCGACTTGGTCACCAGGACAACGGTGAGGGTCTGCGCCTAGTCGATCAGACAGTCGATCTTATCAAGAGAATGCCCGAGGATGAACAGCCACAGCTCGTGACCGTCTCTAATATTATGCAAAGCGGTTTTGTTCACCACCAGGCTAAAAAGCGCCAAACACTAGCTATGGGTCTCGAGACTGAAAATAGCCAGTACAGCTCAGCCAACGCCGTGCTTGATCGCCTCCGTGAGCTAGAAAAGCCGGTTATAGTATCGCTTGGCTCTGACGACCACGCCATCGCCTACGATGCCGTCAAAGACATCATCCGTGAAATGAATGGCTATATCAGAACTGGTGGAAAAGAAAACTTCATATCGTACTACGAGTCAAATAATCTGATTCAAGACGAATCATTCCAGACTCACCTGAAATTCTACCTCGAAAACGTCATACCACTTTGTTACCGCATGGGCCGACGCCTCCGCACCAAAGACGAAGTAGCCGATGCGACCGATGGCGAGTTGAACTACAGCGAATATTTCGCTCTATATAACCACATCGAACACGGCGAACAGCTATCTGACTCACTTGGTATCTTGCCAGAGGTTATCGCTGAAAACGGTGAGTGGCGCGACGGACTATGTTTTGTCGACGACTACAACCTAGAGGCCACAACTGAGGGTGGTAGCAAAAAAGTTAATTATCGACACTCGATGGCTTTCTCATCTGAAACTCTACCAGTCAACCACATGAAACCAGTTCTCGAGCTGATGGGTGGCCTCGCCGCCAACGCTGCTATGGATAAGCCGGATTTGTGGGTCAACGGTCGCCAGCAGCAGCTAACTTACCTGCGCGGGGCACTAGCCCTACCGGGACTATGGGACACCGCTCAGTCACTTGATAGCAAGCAGTACTACGCAACAGCTCCCGGTGATCCATCTCGCCGTAGCAACATCGGTCGACGGATTCCCAGCAAGCCAATGATCGATATGTACGAGCTAACCGACGACGGCCGAACTCGTCAGTCTATCATCAGCAAAGAGATCCTCGATAAGGCCGATAGCCTGCCACGAACAGCTCTGTTTGAGCTCTGTGACATGCAGATTGGCTCACCATCGGCGCGGCCTGACTACCAGATCATGTATCTGTCCCAGATGCTGGAAAAAGCTCAGGAAATGCCGATCGCTATCGCCGTCGCCGGTGATATCATCCACGGTCACCTGTACCCAGATTTCCCAGAGGAGAGCCAGGATATCGGACTGGTTAAGCTGAAGTCACAAAAAGCCCACGTCAAAGATATCATCAGCGGTGTCTTCGACATGAACGACCCGGTTATCCGGACACTAGCCGAAAACATAATTGATGTTGTCGTCCAGCCCGGTAACCATGACAAAATCATGCGACCAAAATTCCCCAACAACAACGATGATAATATCGACTACCTAGTAACCGAGTTTGAAAATGTTGTCGGCAAGGACCGGGTTCGTAACGAAGCGATCTTTGATAACGACGGCACACCGGTTGGCACCTGGATTGCTCGAATGCACCTCGGGGCATACTCAGTCAATGTCGCCCACTACCACTTAAGCCGTGGTAAGTTTGGCAACGGTGGTCTACCAGTCAAAGATGCCTACGACCGCGTCAAGGGTCTGGGCGAGAAGTCACCCGATCTTCTAATCGGCGCCCACTGGCACAACCCACAGGTCGCTAACTACGGCGGAATTATCTCTGTCATCGGTGGTCCACTAGCCGGTCAGACTAATTTTGAGGACTTCATGGGCTTGAAATCAGTTCCAGCGCCAACCGTAACTTATCTTGGCGGCGGCGAGCCAATGACAGTCGAGTTCTTGTCACCGAAGTCACTTATAGGTGAAGGTGTTAAGTACGGTGGTTACGCTCCGAAGCAACTAGCCGAAGAGGGCTTCAAAGATGATCCAAACTTTGATCCTTTCAAGCACGGTCCATACCAGTCCGACGATCTACCAAAGAGCGCGTTGATGAAGAAGCTCAATATGCAGCGACGTCAGGCTAGCCAGCTAGTCAAGTTTAAGAGCCAGCTAGAAAACCCAAATCACTACGATGCCAAGGGTAATCCTATCCAGCTTAACGAAGCGACTCGCCGAGCCTTTGAGATTGCGGCCCGCAAAATCGCCACTCAGCAGTAAGCCAGTCAAAGCTTAGTCAAAAATATAGTCACCGCTCGGGTGACTATATTTTTGTTATAAAGTAGCGTGGTCTAGAGGGCGATGCCTTTTTTGGGCACGTCAGCTGTCACGGTGACAGTTTTACCATCACCACATGGGTCGCCCTGGAAGGCGGCTTGCTGAGCGTAGGTGCTGTATTTTCCGCAGGCTAGAACATCTTGAGCGCCGCCCAGATAGCTCCAGGTTTCATCGCTAATCTTTTTGTAGAGTAGGCCAGCGTAACCACCGACAACCGATTTGGCGTCAGACACACTAACTACGGCGTTTTGGTAGCCGAGAGCTTGGTTTGACTTGGTCGACATTAGGCCTAGGACAGTTGTCTCACCAACTTCTTTTTCAGCTTTTTTGAGGGTGCTATACATCGGCGCTAGGGTCGCCTGATCTCGGCTATAGTTACCAAGCTCAGTACATGTCACCGAGGCTGGATCTTCGTCAGCTGACACCGAGCAAGCGGTGGCGTCGTTGGTGTAGACGGTTTTGATATTTGGCAAATCTTGGTCAGCTGTCTGGACTTCTTTGAAGCCTTTTTCGGTCAAATAGGTGACAAAGGCATCATTGATGGGCTTGTTGGCCGCGGCATACTTTTTGTTGGTGTCGATACCATCGGACTCAAAGCTGTATTTTTTGTCGCCATCAGTCTGGACAAAGACAGTTTGGTTTTCACCGGAGGCCCTGGTATAAAAGTCGCTGTCTTTAATCTTCAGAGCCGGCGCGTCGAGGTTATCGACTGTGAAAGTCTTGGCTTTCGGGAAACTCTCAGCCACCAGGCCAGGCATATCAGATTTTAAATCTTTGATGACATCAGTGTAGCTCAGACCGGTATCAACATTGGCTTTTGGCTCAGTTGCCACCGGTTTAGTGCTGTTATCAGTGGTCGGCTGCATGTAGTAGTACCAGTAGACAAAGCCAGCGAGGGCCAGTAGTAGTACCAAGATTATGAAGCCAAAAATTACTTTGCCATGCTTGGTTTTTTTGGTGTTGGCGACTGGGGCTGGCGCGACGAAGTCCGGCATGACGCTGCTTGATGAGTCATAGGAGTTATCCTCATCAAGGTCGCTCGAGCTGGTGTCGTTTGACGGTGAATAGTCGCTGATCGGATCCGGCATGTCACTGCTGGTTGAGTCGCTAGTCTCGTCAGTCGTCTCATTAGAAGTGTCGTCAGTGCTGTAGGGCATAGACTCGTTATCATTGCTATTAGTGGTATCTGGTTCGGTTTCACCCGGGATAATGGGTGTATCGATATCTGAGCTGGTTTCGAACTGGTCTAGTTTGTCGTTATCAATATCATCTTTCATGTCATTTACTATACCCGTTATGCTTAGGCTTGTATAGTTTTATTACCTAGGCCGGCTATGACTTATAGATATCGATCAGGACTTTTTTGAGCTTGGTAGTAAATAGAGTCTGGTCGTAGCGGCGGGCTTTGCGCTGCAGGCTCGATGGGAATTGGGCGATGCCGGCACTTTCTAGCACAGCTGATTTGATGTCGGTGGTGTCCTGATATAGTGTGCCGCTCTCACCGGACTGGATGATGTCACTTAGTAGCTTCGGGGCGACGACTAGGGCGCCACTAGCTAGAGCAGGCAGTATTAGCGGGTCAAGCCGGTCCGGCCGGGCGACGTAGCCCCAGGCGGAGGCTAGCAGGCTGGTCGTCTGGCTGTCGCTGGAGTCGATGTAGCGGATATCGAGTCCGATGCCCCCTAGGTGGGGCTTCAGGCTGCTATGGGCCACAAAATACTTCTGACGCTCCCGAGCTGGTCGGTAATCTCTCGTT
Source organism: bacterium (assembly GCA_030452455.1). GTDB lineage: Bacteria > Patescibacteriota > Saccharimonadia > Saccharimonadales > Saccharimonadaceae > JAKDMF01. The sequence goes on from JAKDMF010000009.1 coordinate 5,387, forward strand.
ATGACCGGCGGTGTCATGATAGTCGCGCTGCTGTCGCTTAGAGTAAGAGCGGACTGAGTAACTTCGCAGTCGGCTAGGTAATGATTAATCCCGGCGGCAGTTTTGGCCCGGATTCTGTCTGATGGGATGTCGAGGTCGCTATAAGTAACGTAGTGGATATGGTGGGCCTTGTCGCTGAGCGTCACGAACCCCGCTAGTGGGGTAGTGGTGATAACTATATTGTGCCGTGATAAATCGAGTCCGGCGAAGCGGCGTTTTTTAAACCAGTTAGTCCGCAGTATTTTTGGCAGTTTACCCCAGCCGGTGGAAGTTGACTTCAACTCACCGAGACTGGAGCCGTCGGCGGTATAGATAGTGATGTTCGGTATGGCCCGGCTGACACCGAGGATAAAGTTAGTCGCCGTACTGAGCGGGTCGAGTGTGTCGGTCACGATGGCGATATCGATTTTGGGCACGATTATTTAGCTCCGCTTTTTTTGATAACCACGATGATAGTTTTGAGCAAGATTTTGATATCGAGCCAAAAGCTCCAGTTCTGGGCGTAGAAAAGCTCCAGTTCGATTCGCTCGTCGAAGCTTAGTTTGTTGCGGCCGGAGACTTGCCAGATACCGGTGATGCCAGATTTGACGCTATGCAGCAGGGCGGTCCGGCCTTTTTTAACTAGCTTGGTTTCTTGGGGCAGAATCGGTCGGGGACCGACTAGGCTGAGCTGGCCCTTTAGGACGTTGAAGAGTTGTGGCAATTCGTCGAGCGAGCTGATGCGCAGGAAATTACCAAACTTTGTAATCCGGGGATCTTTTTCGACTTTGCGGTGTTTGTCGTACTCACGGGCTAGATCGTGTCGGCCCATGTCGCGGAACTCTTCGGCGGCGTCTTTTTTGCCGTACTTGCGACCCATCGAGCGAAATTTGATAATATTAACCGGCTGATCAAACCGACTCAGGCGTTTTGACAAGTAGAAAACTGGACCAGGATTAAATATCTTCTGCAAAATCATGATTAGTACAAAAATTGGTGAGAGCACGATAATAAGTAGCAGCGAGACGGCGGTGTCGAAGATTCGCTTCGTGATTGCACCCCAGCCAACCAGTGGCGTTTGGGAGACGGAGATCATCGGGTAGCCCAAAAAGACGTCGGTCGTGTTTTTACCGGAGTAAAACTCAGCTTCGCCTGGTATGAAGCTGTATTCGATGTGACGCGACTGAGCGATAGCTAGAATCGATTGATTACGGTCCGATTCGGTGTCGAGGCTGGTCTGGATGATGGCGTCGATATTGTATTTTTTGGTCCGAGACAGGGCTTCGCTGAGGTCACTAAAATAGACGACATCGCTGTCGGGTGACGGCTTAACGCTGCTTGGCCCCGAAATAGCGACGATTTTGTAGCCACTGCGGCGGGTTCGTGACAATGCCCGGGCAATGTCGATCGTGGCCGACGATGAGCCAATTAGCAGCACCCGGCGGACACCAATACCAAATCTAAATAGCAAGCCACGGATTAGTCGGAGTGATTCACGCCCCAGCACTAGCAAGATAAATGAACCCACCAGGGCGTAGACAGCCACTAGTCGAGCCGGGAAAAAGGCTTCTTTGGTGACATATTCCCAGCCGATCAGTAGCAATATGCCGACAAAGGCACCGGCCGCCAGCCGAGCCCACTCGACTAGACGGTTGTTGTAAGTGTTGGAATTGTACAGTCCCAGCATGGCGAACATAATAATCCAAAACGGCAATATCATGGCAAAAATTTTGATATATTCCAGGGCATAAACCTGGGTTACAAGCGGCCGTGAGTCAACTTGAACACGGATGATATAGGCCAGCGTAAAAGCCGCTAGCAGTACAAAGATGTCTGCCAAGACTAGTATAAAACTGTATAGTTTTGTGTTTTTGGTCGGCATAATACTCCTATAGTATAACATTAGACATATACCACCAGTAGTTTAGCTTATGGTTTTTGAACTGTTCGTAGTGATACACTATGATTAAGGATAATTATGACAGATACTCGCGCCAGCAAAAGACAGCAAGAATTACTACAATTTGTAGATAATTTTATTCAAGGCCATGGCTACGGTCCGAGCTACCGTGAAGTCATGCGCAGCCTGGGCTATAAATCGGTCTCAACTGTCGCCACCCATATCAACGGGTTAATAGCGAAAGGCTATCTGGAAAAAAGAGATAATTCGGCTCGCTCGCTCCACGTGCTGACAACTAAGTTTACTGACGACACACCGACCGGGGCGAGCCCAAAAACTAGCCTGGAGCAGGAACTAACTGCCAAAATAGATAAGCGGCTTAAACAAGAGACACCCGATGTCGCCGCCCTTGACCACCTGATCGAATCACTCCAGGTTCTGGGCTACGACAGCTACGACGATCGCCGCGCCAAGCTAGATGATATAATTAAGACTAAGTAACATGAGTTTGAGAAAAGACGCATACGCTGGTGGGATTGTGATAGGGGTTCTCCTGATAGTTCTGTTTGGCGTGATTTACTTTTTCATGCCGCACAACCAACCGGAGATGACTATGCGACTCGGTGATGGGGTGTTTAAGACCTGGCTGGTAACCGGGCCAACCAGTAAAGACGACAAAACTAATCGCCTGGCGCTGGTGCCTAAACTCGACCCAGTCAATGCTCTACTTATTAAGTACGACCACAACAATCGCTGGCCGGTATATATGAAGGATGTTAAGGAGCCAATTGATATTGTCTGGCTTGATTCCAAAAAAGAAGTTGTCTCGATCGTCAAAAATGCCCAGCTCGACGCTGTACCGTATAAAGCCCACGAACCGACCCAAAAAGCCCGCTACGTCGTGGAGTTAGTGGCCGGTACTGTCGATAAAAAAGCGATTTCACCCGGCCAGGCGGCGATGTTTGAATTTAAGAATAACCAAGGGAGTTTAGACCAATGAGCCTATCGATAATATTTGTAATTTTACTGGTAGCGATGTTTATACTGAGCTACCTAACCAAACGACGCTTTGGTGTGCTGGGTCTCGCCCTGGCGGCCGGCGCTATGCTGAGCGACCTATGGGCCGAAAAGCTAACGCCATATGTGGCTGAATCCGGTGTTGTTAACTTGCAGACACCACCGCTAGCGGTGCTTGTCGCCGTGCTGATCGTGATACTGCCAGCTATATTGTTGCTATTTTTGGGCGGGCCAACTTATAAGTCTAAGTTATTACGTTTTGTCGGCTCCGCCGCCTTTGCTATTTTGGCGCTGGCGCTAGTAGTTGGTCCACTCGATGGCACGCTGGCTCTCGATGGCGTCAGCCAGCAGATCTATGATTTCGTATTTGATAACCGTGTCTGGATTGTGACCGCCGGCCTGATCTACGCTATATGGGATTTGGTGATAACTAGGACGCCGAAGGGAATTAAGCGGAAGCGCTAAATTGCGTCGGGGGTGGCTGGCAGTAGACCGTTTGCTGCCATTTCTTTCAAAACCCCTCCCAGCAAGTGGTTATTCGCGAAACGAATTACGTATTTATTTGGGCTTTTTGGGTGAGACATGATAAGCCCTTTCTCTTTCATGGTGGCGAGTATTCTTGATGTTTGAACTCTGGCTGAGGCTGTAGTTCCAAACAAGTGACGCACGTCAGCAGCCTGTATTAGATTTTTATCCATAGCTATAGTTAGAATTTCAAATTCAACGTCTGAAATATGCTTATTGTTTCGGGCATCTTTTATGACAGGCAGTAGGATATTTTCTACTGTATATTTTTTGTTCAATAATTTACTGACACGTGTAACTTCATCTAATATTCCATCTGCAACGTATAGACTCCAGGACTCGAGCTCTTTCTTCGTGCCGATGTCTGCTTTTTCGAGTTTTTTGTAATATTCGTTACGGTCCATGCAGAAAATAGAAGAAGGGTTCAGTAGCCGTATGCTGTTGTCTATAAACCCAGACCTAACCAGCATCGCGTATGTTATTAAGCGTGCAGTTCTGCCGTTTCCATTATCGAAGGGGTGGATTGCAGTAAAACGATGGTGCGCGATTGCAATTTTAATGATGTCATATTGGTTGCCGAGATCATCATTTATGTAGTCCGACAGGTCAGACATCAGGCTTTTTACGACCGAATGACTAGGTGGTTTATGAGTACTTTTTTGAATCTTTACATCCTCTGTCCGAAATTTACCGGGTGTTTTACTGCCATCTTCGGTTAGGTTTTGAACAGTTATTTTATGTAGTTCACGAATCATGTTTAAGTCGATTTTTGCTTCAGCCGTCACAGATTTTTCTATAAAATCTATACCTTCGCGAATATTACGTAGTTCTAATAGCGACTCGTCGTCTGATCCGTTACCAGAGTTAACGACATCATCAGCCGCACTAACCAACGTTGTACGGTTTCCCTCGATGCGCGCACTAGCTATACTTTCAAGAAAATGCATTATTTCTTTTAAGTCAAAGAATAGCCACGGTGGGGTAGACCCACTCACTTCTGAGTAGCGGAGTTTTTCTAGTTCGAACACTGCTTTTGCTAGCTTTGAGTCAAAAGTAGGGTTAATATGCGGTATTCTATCCATGCTTCTATAATAAATACTTTTAACGTAAGTGTCAACAACATTTAACATTTTTGGATATTTTATACCTGTTAATGAATGTTTAATGTTAAGTTAACATTTAACATTTTGTTAAAACATGATTTAACAATTAGTTCGCTGACGCTAGCCGAACCGTCTGGTGTGATCGTTTCATTGCCACTAACCCTTGTAGGCTGAGCGGTGTCTGATTCCCGAGATATATCTCGAGATTCTGGCGCGCTTACCGTGGCAGTGAAGCGGGCGCGGACGATGGTTCGGTGTCTGTCCTCGAACTCAACTCAACGTATGGTAACGAGCCCACTGAGACTATCGCAAATCAGAGATTTGCTCCTCCGCTTGCTCAGGACTAGCTTGTTCTATAGACCACTGAGAGCTATCGCTCCGGCTGAAGCCTCCGCTCCTCCGTTCGTTCGCGAAAAAATGTAAACACATTTTCGCTTCACTCACTGCGCGACCCTTGCACCAGGCGGACCACTGAGAGCTATCGCTTCACTGCGTTCCGCTCCTCCGTTTGCTCATCGTCTCGAAAGTAAACTTTCAGACGATTTCGCTGCACTGCGCGACCTCAGGACTTGTGCTTTTGCTTTGCAAAATCACGTCCTGAGTCCAAGTCAGTAGACCATCCAAAATAAAATACCTATCTTTCGATAGGTATTTTATTTTGGTGAGCCCACTGAGACTTGAACTCAGGACACCCTGCTTAAAAGGCAGGTGCTCTAACCAGCTGAGCTATGGGCTCATAATTAAATGAGTGGTTGTGAAAGGTACGTTTGTATGAGCGATGGTTAACCAATTTATTCTTTGGTTAGAGCACTGGTGCTTAACTTTTCGGTCTCGGCGATAACGCCTCGGTCAGCAGCTGAGCTATGGGCTCATACGTTGTGTATGATTTGGAAGGTACATATAGTTATGAGAGCTCCAGTCTTATTATAACTGGTTAGAGCAGCGTGCTTATTTTTATCTGACTCGGCGATAACGCCTCAGACAGCAGCTGATCTATGAGCTCATAAAATATTAAATTACCTTATAAAAGATAGCATTTTTAAGGGTGTTTTGTCAATGCTGTAGCCGTGGTATTCGAGCGAAAAACCGAGCCGGCTCGTTATTCCAAGTATGCGCCCGGGTGAAACAGGCGGTACAATAAGACTATGCCACTATGGATGTTGCGTCGTAAGCTCCATGTATCTTGGCTCCTGGCGGTGGCGGCCGGAGCAGTCTTAGGAAGTATTGCATTTAGCATGTACTCCGACAAAATAATGTTTGGTTCAGTCGCTTGGCTGCTAACCGGTAGCGGACTATGTATTATCTCGTTTTGGAAGCGCTATATTTGGCTACTACCGGTCCTAATAATTGGCGCCAGTCTGATCGGCCTGTGGCGCGGCTCGGCTGAGGTTTCGGCTATCCATATGTACGACCCGTTTATCAAACAGACCGTCACGCTGAGTGGCGTCGTGTCGGATGACCCGAGCCAGGGTAAAGCTAAGTCTAATCTGCGTTTGCGGCTAAAACAGGTCGAGATCGATGGCCAGATGCTGGGCGGTATAGTCTGGGTCGATAGTACGACCGATCTCGACATTAAACGCGGTGATCGGGTGATCGTAAAGGGCAGTCTGGCGGATGGCTTTGGCACTTTTTCGGCCAGCATGTACCGAGCTTCGGTTCAACACGTAGAGCGACCCGAGCCAGGTGATGTCGCTCGGCGCCTGCGTGACTGGTTTGGCCGGGCGGTGAACCGAGTTATCCCTGAGCCCGAGGCCAGTCTAGGGCTCGGCTACTTGGTCGGACAGCGGCGTAATCTGCCTAAGCAGCTTGATGATAATTTGCGGATGGTCGGGCTGGTCCACGTCGTGGTGGCCAGTGGCTTTCACTTGTCGGTCTTGGTCCGACTAACCCGGCGGCTATTTGCTCGAGTTTCTAAATACAGCGCTGCCATCACGACAGCTGGAGTAATCCTGGGCTTCCTGGCGGTGACGGGGCTCAGCCCGAGTATGATCCGGGCCAGCTTGGTGTCGGGGCTTAGTTTGCTAGCTTGGTATTACGGCCGTAAGTTTAATCCGCTGGTCTTGCTGATTTTTGTGGCCGGACTGACGGTGCTCTATAACCCAAGTTACCTCCGCGGTGACATGGGCTGGATGCTGAGCTTTGCGGCCTTTGGCGGTGTCATGATTTTGGCGCCGCTGCTGCAGCGCTACTTTTTTGGTAATAAAAAACCCGGCACAGTCCGGCAGATTTTAGGTGAGACGGTGGCGGCTCAGCTAGTGACGCTGCCGATTGTACTCTACGGCTTTGGCTACTTTAGTAACGTTGCTCTGGTCGCTAACTTACTAGTGCTGCCGTTTGTCTTCCTGGCTATGATACTGGTCTTTGTGGCGGGGGTGGCCTCACTCAGCCTGCCGGCCATCGCCGCTATTTTTGCCGGGCCGGCCATATTGCTAATTGGCTACATGGTAGCAGTCATCAATAAACTAGCCGCTTTGCCGTGGGCCGTGACCGAGTTTGAGCTACCGCTCTGGGCCGTTTACGTCGCCTATCTTGGCATCATTGCTGTCTGTATTTATCTCGTCAGAGCGACCCGGTTTCGCTTGCGCGATGCCAACATCGTGGAATAACCGAGGTCAATTTGATATACTAGAGGTAATATACTCATAAACTTAAGCGGAGATTTGTATGTCAGGACATAGCAAGTGGTCGACTATTAAACGAGAAAAGGGCGCCAAAGACGCCAAGCGCGGGGCGATTTTTACCAAAATTGGTAATCAAATCGCCATCGCGGCTCGTGGTGGTACTGATCCCGAGTCGAACTCGGAGCTGGCTCTGGTCATCGAGCGTGCCAAGGCAGCCAACATGCCAAACGCCAATATTCAGCGTTCGATTGACCGAATCAATGACAAAAATGCCGCTCAGCTGGAGGAAATCGTATATGAAGGCTACGGCCCAGGCGGAGTTGGCCTAGTTATCGAGACCGCGACCGACAACCGGAACCGAACTTTGCCAGAGGTCCGGACCGCTCTGATCAAAAACGGCGGCCGAGTCGCCGACGCCGGTAGCGTCATGTTCCAGTTCAACCGCAAAGGTGTCATTGTCGTCGCCGCTAGTGGCGAAGATGCTCTGCTTGAGGTGCTCGATGCTGGTGCCGAGGATGCGATTGAAGAGGACGGCGCATTGACCGTCTATACCGACCAAAAAGATTTAGCCAGCGTCAAAAACGCTATCAAGGCGGCGGGATTAGAAGTTAAAGAGGCTAGCCTGATGTACATCCCGACTAGCGAAGTTGAAATCGACGACCCAGAAGTCGCCGGCAAGATTATGAAAGTTATCGACGCGCTTGATGATATCGATGATGTTGTCGAAGTTCACACCAACGCCGATATTACGGCCGAAATTTAGCCTATTTTGTACCTCTCGGTGCACCCGGGCGCATCCTCGGAATAACGAGCAAGCTCGGTTCTTCGCTCGAATGCTTCGGTTGTAACCCTAGTTTCATCAGGTCGCATTCTCGGAATAACAAGCAAGCTTGATTCTTCGCTCGAATGCTACTGCTGCAACATAGACAACATCGATAATTCAAATAACCTCTGTTGAGTCTGACAGAGGCTATTTATTTTTGCTGGTAAAGGCGCATAGTAGAGATAGGTTCAAATGATATATGTTAGATTTATCGGAATCGTTTCGGCAGTCGTGGTACTTTGCTCACTTATGCTCTCAAGTCCCACATCGGCCGCGACCGAGACCTATGATCCAGCTAGCACCAAACAAGATTCCGATGTCATAATCTCGCGCCATAGTTTTCAAACCGATGGACTGGAATATGTTCAACTGTTTAATAATGGCAGCAACCTCCAGAGTCTAGAGGGTTGGAAATTAGTCTATAATTTCCACTACAGCGACTCCAGTCCGGCGGTCTCGGACAAGGTAACGGTCGCACTTAGCGGCCAGCTCAAACCATACGACTACTTGCTGATATCCGGCACCTCCGGTAGCCACAAACCATACGTTCCGGGCGGTGATCTTAGCTTCGATCTCAGCCAAGATCTCGACCGGGTGGTCGGCGATTCGATTAAGCTCGTACCGTCTGGAGCGAGCAGTTTCATGAGTGAGTCAATTGAGCTTGAAACGGGCAAACATACCGGCCAGTGGCGCAAGAACTCGTCATCGACGTCTAGTAACAGCTACACTTCAACCTACAAAGAATATAAGTCCGATGAAGTCGCCGGCTTAGTGCTCTACGGCCACGGCCTGTACAACCTGCCGGCTCAGCCGGGCCTTCAGGTCAGCACTGTGTTGGCGCACTCAAATGACTGCTCGCCGAGCGACACTAGCCTCGGTTGCCGCGACTACGTTAAGTTCTATAACCCAACCAGCAAGTCAGTTGATCTAGCTGACTACGCTCTTCATTACGGCTCGTCGACGACTGATCATACGGTGGCGGTTAATGGCCTGATAGCGGCTAAGTCTTACCTAGTAGTCGACAGCGACGCCACTGGTAAGTCGATATCACTAACTAACAGCGGCGGCTTTATCTGGCTAACCGATAAGTACAACCTAAAAGTCTATGACGATAGTATTCTGGAGTATCCATCGATGTCCTCCAGCGCCACGACCGGTCATGGCTGGGCGCAAAAATCGGGCAGTCAATATAACTGGACTAACATTTTGACAACCGGCCACAATAAGTTTCCAAAATATCCCGATATTGTCGGCCGCGACGCGTTAGCCGCCTGCGGAGCGGATCAATACCGCTCGGCTGACACCGGCCGCTGTCGCCATAAAACTAGCGCCAGCTCCGACCTAAAACCCTGTCGGTCTGATCAGTACCGCTCGACCGAGACCAATCGTTGCCGCAAAAAAGGCTCCACTAGCAGCCTAGTGCCGTGTAAGCCGGGGCAGTACCGCTCCAGTCAGACCAACCGCTGTCGCTCGTCGTCGACCGCCAGCGCCAAGCTGAAGCCCTGTGCCGCTAATCAATACCGCAACCCGGAAACCAACCGCTGTCGATTGAAAAGCTCCAAGGCCGGTGAGCTTCAGCCGTGCGGGCCGGGCAAAGAGCGTAACCCCGCCACCAATCGCTGCCGCCAGACTCATGATGAAATGCCAAAAGCTGGCTACGGCGTTGAAAAAGTCGCCCAGGCCGGTAGTGAATTTGTTGGCTGGTGGGCGCTTGGTGGCGTGGCGGCCGCTGCCGTAGGCTACGCCGGTTGGGAGTGGCGCCGCGAACTGGGGGCGGGACTGGGTAAAATTGGCCGATTCTTATCAATTCACAAATAACGTATACTGAGTACATGAGCGCCGCCACTAAAACAACGCGAATAATTGGGATTGACCCGGGCACCGGGATTCTGGGGTTTGGCGTCGTCGATTTTACGGCCGGTAAGTCCAAGCTAGTGACGGCCGGCGTGGTCACGACACCAGCCCACACACCGCTCGATGTCCGGCTAGAGGATATCTACGATAGCTTGACCGAGATCATCACCGAAACTAAGCCAGATTATATGTCGATCGAAAAGTTATTTTTCTCGCAAAACGTCACGACCGCCATGAGTGTCTCGCATGCCCGGGGAGTCGCCATGCTCGCTGGCCGCAAGGGGCGATTACCGATAGCTGAATACACCCCGCAGCAGATCAAACAGACTTTGACCGGCTACGGTAAGGCCGATAAAAAACAGGTCCAAGAAATGGTCCGCATTCAGCTTGGCCTCAAGGAAGCCCCTAAGCCAGACGACTGTGCCGACGCCCTAGCCGCCGCCATCACGCACTCCATGATGTCCCGCTTCTAGATCGATTTCTAATTGCAAGGTCAGGCCTCGCAAAAGCGTTTCGAACGACGATTTGTGGTAAAATAATACTTAATGATTCGACAAGGTAGATATACTCGAAAACTGACGAGAATGGAGCGTTTCAAGCGATCTGTCCGTCGACGCTATAACTGGTTTAAGCGGTTGAGTAAGTGGAAAAAGTTTGCAGTCATCGGTGGTCCGATTCTAGCGATACTTATCATCATCCCGCTGGCGACCTATATCTATTTTGCCCGCGATATTTCTAACCAAGACCGCTTAATGAACCGAAACAACACCGGTATAGTGCTGCTCGATGCCCACGGCAAAAAATTCTATAGCGTCGGACAAGCTGAGCACAGCGACTTGGTACCACTTGATAAAATATCCAAGAACATGCAGCAAGCCCTGATCGCTAGTGAGGATAAAAACTTCTATGAACATAGTGGCTTCTCGCCGCTCAGTATCGGCCGGGCACTACTGACCGACGTCGTGATGCGTGACCCAACCGCCTATGGTGGCTCGACCATCACCCAGCAGCTAGCCAAGAACACCCTGCTGACAAACAGCAAAACCTTCCTCCGTAAGTATCAAGAGTTAGCTATATCGATTGCCATTGAGCGGGCTTATTCCAAAGACCAGATTCTGGAGATGTATCTCAACTCCGTCTTTTTCGGTGAAAACTCATTTGGTATTGAAGATGCCGCTGACAATTATTTTAATAAAAAACCATCGGAGCTAAGCATCGCCGAGAGTGCTATGCTTGTCGGTGTCTTGCCGGCACCGTCAGCTTACTCGCCGATATCTGGTAGCATGAAATACGCCAAAGAGCGCCAAGACACGGTGCTCAGTCGAATGGTGACTAACGGCTATATTACCGAGAAGCAAAAAGATAAGGCCAAAAAACAAAAACTGGACTACGCTAAACCGAAAAAGCCGCAGTCTAATAACCCAGCTCCGCACTACACCAATATGGTACTCAGTAAACTATATGAAAAGTACGGCGAAGAGAAGGTGACTCGTTCCGGTTTCCAGGTCAAAACAACGCTTGATCTCAAGATGCAAAAAGAAGCTCAGAAGAATATTGATCAACAAATGCCCTATATTGAATCCCAAGGCGGGTCCAACGCCAGCATGGTGGCGATCGATCCAAATAACGGGGCGGTTCGCGTCTTAATCGGTAGTCGTGACTATGATAATAAGAAGTTTGGCATGGTTAATATGGCCACGACGCCACGCCAGCCAGGTTCAAGCTGGAAACCGGTCTACTACTCGCAGGCTCTAGCTGACGGCCTAATTACTCCATCGACTATCATCCAAGATGTTAAAACTGACTTTGGTGGTGGCTACACCCCACAAAACGCTGACCGTCAGTTCCATGGCGCTGTCACCGTCCGATCAGCTCTTGATCGTTCCCTCAACATTCCGGCCATCAAGGTCATGCAAAAGCTAGGTCTGCAGCGAACTATCGATACGGCCAAAAAGTTTGGTGTTACAACCATGAAAGACGCCAGCAATTATGGTCCATCACTGGCGCTGGGTTCACAGGAAGTTCCGCTGACTGAAATGACTAATATCTATGCTGGCTTCGCTAATGCCGGCGAGCAAAATGACATCCGGATTATTGATTCGATTAATGATAAGTATGGTAAAAAGATATTTGAATCAAAACCCGAAAGTGAGCGAATGATAAGTGCTCAGGGCGCCTACTTAATATCGAACATATTAGCCGACGACAAAGCCCGTTACCCAACCTTCTTTGGTAGCCTGCGCGTACCGGGCAACAAAACCGCCGCTGTCAAAACTGGTACGACCAACGACAACCGCGACGCCTGGACGATCGGTTACACGCCTGATATCGCGGTCGGTGTCTGGGTTGGCAACAACGACAATGATGAGATGCTTAACGGTGGCTCCGGTATGGCTGGTCCGATCTGGACCCGAACAATGGCTGGCTTTATCGGCAACAACGACCCGAGCTTTGACAAACCATCCGGTATTGTCAGTGCCTATGTCTGTTCATCAAACGGTCAAAAAGCCTCTGGCCCGGGCGCTGGAGTTTATCAAGACGTCTTCTTAACCGCCCATCAACCAAGTGGCAGCTGCTCACCGATAGTCAAAAAAGAACCGAAACCAGAAAAAGAACCGGAAAAAGAACCAGAAGCTCCAATCGTCGATGATGACGAAGATGAGACACCAGCCAATCCGATTCCACCGGTTCCAGATCCAGGCGATGATGACTCTGACGATGACAATGGCGGCAGCAATAGTGGCGGCGGCAACAGTAACGGTGGCGGTAGTAACAACAACAACCCTTAGTGATGACGAGTGATATAATAGTTATATGATAGCGCACGTCAACGGAATCATCGTCGAAAAGTTCAACTCATCATTGATCGTTGATGTTCATGGGGTTGGCTACGAAGTAAATGTCGCCCGCGGTGACTATGACGCCGCCACTCTCGATGAAACCGTCAAGCTCTATACTTACCACCATGTCCGCGAACAGGCCGAAGAACTATTTGGTTTTTCATCACTAGCCGCCAAGCGATTATTTGAAATGTTAATTACCGTTCAGGGTGTCGGCCCCAAAGCCGCTCTGGCGATTTTATCAATCGGCGATAGCGAAGATGTCCGCTCGGCGATCGCTAATAGTGATAGCGTCTACATCGCCAAAGCAACCGGCGTTGGCAAGAAAACCGCCGAGCGCGTGACAGTCGACTTGTCTGACAAAGTCGGCTTACCAATCCGTGGCATGGTCAATAACCAAGGTGTCTCCGAGCAGTTTAGTCATAATGACGAAGCTCTCGAAGCCCTGATGGCTCTGGGCTATACACTTGGTGATGCTGCCAAGGCCCTGGAAGGTGTACCAACTGATATCTCAACCGCCGAACGCGTCACTCAAGCTCTCAAAGGCTAGTCCCCATAAAACTGGCGACTGGTGTTATACTATAGGTAGATATGGCTATAGAGAGAATTGTTGATACTAGTGTTCATGATGGCGACGATAATAGCTCCGACGAACAACAGATTGAAATAACTTTGCGTCCGCAGACGTTTGCTGACTATGTCGGTCAGGAACGCCTCAAAAAAAATCTTAATTTAGCCATCGCTGCTGCCAAAAAACGGAGCGAACCAATTGATCATGTTTTGCTATATGGCCCGCCGGGCTTAGGCAAAACAACTATGGCTAGCGTCATCGCCAACGAAATGGGCGCTAATATTCGCGTCACGGCTGGCCCGGCAATTGAGCGAGCCGGCGACTTGGCTAGTATTTTAACCAACTTAGCCGATGGTGATATTTTGTTTATCGATGAAATCCACCGACTCAGTCGCGCCGTCGAAGAAGTTTTATATAGCGCCATGGAAGATTTTAAGCTCGACATCGTCATCGGCAAAGGCCCAGCGGCTCGTAGCGTTCGCCTCGACCTACCGAAGTTCACGGTTATTGGTGCTACCACGCGGACGGGCAGTCTAGCCGCGCCACTGCGCGATCGGTTTGGTCACATCTATCGACTTGAGTTTTATCAACCGACTGAAATATCACAGATCGTGACTCGAGCGGCTTCAATTTTAGAGAGCCAGATCGATCAGGCTTCCGCCAACCTACTGTCGACTCGGGCGCGCCTGACGCCGCGGATCGCTAACCGCCTTTTGAAACGCGTTCGTGACTACGCCGATGTTAACGGTGATGGAATTATAGATACCATTTCAACCACCAAAGCCCTCGAGATGATGGAGGTCGACGAGCTCGGGCTCGATCCAGCTGACCGTCAGCTGATTGCCAGTATTGTCGACAATTACGGCAATAACCCAGTTGGACTAAACACGATTGCGGCCCTAACTGGCGATGAAACATCGACTATCGAAGACTTTTACGAACCATATTTGTTGCAGATTGGTTTTATCGAGCGAACGCCAAGGGGCCGACGTGTCACGCCCAAAGCCTATGACCATATCAAGCGACCATATCCCAAAGATATCGAGCAGAAATCAGCCTAGGTCAAGCCATGGAAGTTCCTCCTATTATCAAGCCGTCACTGAAATTATTTATACTGACTAATCGTCGTAAACTAGCCTGGTGGATTGGCGGCGGAATTGCCGGGCTCTTCATATTAGTTCAGTTGATATTTCCAGGTTCATGGCTACTGCCATATACAACTGTCGATGGACTAGACGTTGGTGGCTGGAAAAAGGCTGATGCCAGCTGGCAGCTAGACCATGACTACAAAAACATTAATCTGGCGATGTATTTTGGCGATAACTCGACCCCACAGTCTGAGCCAAGTCTGAGCCAAACTGGCGTAACCGCTACTAACTCGAAGCGGATCGATAACTACTCCTACGCCTGGTATTGGCGACTAGTGCCAACATCAATATTCTGGGCGCACGCTGTCTACCGTGATAGTGGTCCAGACTACCAGCGCGATGACCAGGCTCGAGTGGCGTACCTCAATGGCTTAGTCGGCGAGGACTGTCACGTCGCAGCCAGCAACGCTAGTCTGAAGGCTGACGGCAAGGGATTAAAAGTTGTACCAAGCAAGGTCGGTGGTAGTTGTGACCGTCAGGAAGTCGAGACTAGTCTGTCGACTATCGAACCACGACTTGGGGCTGATAACTCAATTCATCTCGAAGTTGTATCGATCGATCCAGCCGTAACCAACGATGACGCCCAAGCACTAGCCGACACTATTATTAAAACAGTTGGTGATAAAGTAACCATCATAGCCGACTCCAAAGAATATGACATCACTGCAGTAGATATTTATTCATGGCTTGTTTTCTCAGTAAAAGATAATGAGCTGGTGGCGGAAGTTAGCGCCGATAAATCCAAAGACTACCTTAATGAACATTTTGCCTCACTTGTTTTTAAAAAGCCGGGCACATCACACATTACTACCAAGAACTTTACTGTCACCGAACAAGACAAAGGTAAGTCTGGTCAGTCGATCGATATTGCGAAGACAGCTACGAACCTAACCTTCGCTATAAACAGTGGCGAAAAAGTTGAAGTCGCTGTCAAAAAAGTTAAACCAAAAGTTACCTACGATCGCAGCTATACATCGACTAGTCTTGGTATCGAGGCGCTCATGGCTCATTTCGCCAAAGACAATCCCGGCACCTATGGCGTGGCGTTTCATGAGCTAAGCGGCAAGGGTCGGAGCGCCTACTACCGTGAATCTGCCAAGTATACGACGGCTAGTACCTACAAAATGTTTGTTGCTTACTCGACAATCAAACGCGTCGATAAGGGGACCTGGAAGTGGTCTGACAAAAATATTGTCGGCAGTCAAAATAGAGGCCAGTGTTTTGATAATATGATTGTTAACTCTGACAACGCTTGCGCCAAAGCCCTGCTATCGGCTATTGGCTACCAGAAAATAACTGACGAAGCCCATGATATTGGCTGCACGGATACCTCATTCGTTAGTGGTGACACGCCTAGCTCAACCGCGGCCGATGAAGCGCATTTTCTGGTGCAGCTAGCCCGCAATAAATTAGACATCAGCAAATCAGGCCGCTCTAAAATGCTGAGCGCTATGAAAAAACAAGTCTATCGCCAGGGCATACCAAAAGGCGCCGGTGCGCCGGTGGCCGACAAAGTTGGCTTCCTGTGGGACTTACTACACGACGCCGCCATTGTCTACAGCTCAAAAGGTGACTACGTCCTGGTAATCATGACTGACAAAAGTAGCTGGGCCAATATCGCCAAGCTAACTTCAGAGATAGAAGCCCTCCGCTAGTCTTGACGACCTCGAGTATTTTCGGGTATAATACACTTGGTATTCCGGCGTAGCTCAGTGGTAGAGCGGGTCGCTGTTAACGATTAGGCCACTGGTTCGAATCCAGTCGCCGGAGCCATAGAAATTGCCAGACCTTTTGGGTCTGGCACTTTCTATATCTCGACTTCTGGATCCGAACCAGATCTTTTGCATAGCAAAAGTGGTTCGGTGTAGTGAGTGAAGCAAAAGAAAGCACCGCAGGTATTTTCTTTTGCAAACGAACGAAAGAGCGAGGAAAGCGAGCGATACCCAGTCGCCGGAG
>JAKDMF010000049.1 GCA_030452455.1 bacterium
TGCTTTGTTCTGGACACCGTTGTATGCAACCAGTGTAATAGCGGCTAGGATAGCGATCACAACGATCACGATCAAGAGCTCAACTAGTGTGAAACCTTTTTCTTTATTAATTTTGTTATTCAGAGTCATGTATTGCCCCCTAATTACTTGCTAATTATGTAGGTATAATACTACTAAACTATATATAAGCGCAAGCTTTTTGGGTATATTCGTAAGCTGTCGGTGTTGAAGACTTACTCACCAGAGTCGTATAAACTGGCCCGGATTGAATAACTGGCCGTGACGGTCTCGCCGGCAATCTGCTTCTCGGTGTTGATCGTCGCCTCAATGCCTTTGGCGGCGCTAGCGCTACTCTTAGGTGCAGCGGCTGCGTCGGCCGGGTCCATGTAGTAGTCAACGTTGAAGCTAGCGACAGAGTCTGCCATCAGCTCGTCTTTGGCACCACAGATTATGCCACTTGTCCCGCCAGAATAGCCGTTGGTGCAGGTGTTTATTTGCCAAGGGTCGCTACAGGTGTTGGCGCTACCTTGTTCATAGGGTACGATAATGCGCCGGAAGAGGTTGGTTCCATTTAAAAAGTAGATATTTTTTGTTGTCATGGGGGTGTTAACTGATTCGGTGGCTCCGCAGGCGTTGGGCTGGTTGGCATAATAGACAATTTTTTTATTCGAATCGAGTGGGTTTCGGTCAGTCGCTAAAGTTTCTAGTATCAGTGCGCTGGACGAAGAAAAACTACCAGAACCCGTAAAGTTAGCTCCGCCGCTACCTTGTGGGGCAGCAATGCTACCGCTGTTTGACATGAAATTTAAGCTCAGGTGGGTATCGGCTTCTATTTGATCGAGAGCCTTGTTGGAACTGTAGGCTATGTCGTTGCGAGCCTGCGATATCATAACTTTGGACGTCATGGCTACAATAGCTGCAATTAAGCCGCTGACTAATATGATAGCGAGCGGTGCTATGATGAGCATCTCTATCAGCGTAAAACCGGTACTTTTTGATCTAGGAATTGACATATAATACCTGTGTTTGGATTTCTGAATCGCCCCGGCTGGTGTATTCGATATCGACTTGAATTTTCATTAGTCCATTACCGCAGGTATCACCGCTAAACACCATGCTGCGAGTGATTTTGATATCGGTGACGTTACGGAGTTGGTCCCAAGCCTCTGAATTGTCTGGCGACTCAGTTCCGCAGACAAAAAACCCCTTGGCCTCGGCTATACGGAGAAATTTATAGCCGATATTGCTAGCTAAGGAGCGTTCGCGGATATCGGCCGAATCAGCTGTCGCGATGGCGTATAGCTGGTAGCCACTGGTTATGAATAGGGCTGCTACAAATAGTGTGATCAGTAGCTCGACAGCAGTAAAGCCCTGAAAGTCTTTGAAACTAGTCATTATTGATGCTCGCTCGTAATGGATTTAACTGCTTCGCTTGGTTCGCCTGCTTCAGCGCGGTAGTAGATAGTGAAAGAACGGCACTTGTCTAGTGAAGAGTCGCATACACCACAGGTGGACCTTCCGACTTGGCAGAGCCTGCCGCCGGAGTTTACTTCAGATTGTGGATCTAGCTTGGGTAGGTAGATGTATTGATCGACAGTTGGGTCGGTGTCGCTGTATGAGGTAGCGGCTATGAGGCTGTAGCTATCTTGACCCGGAGCCTTGAGAATCGCTTTGTCTAGACCGTCAAAAAAACTATCCATCGTCGACGGAGTTATCTTGTCTGTGGCTGGGTAAGTGCCGCCATTGTTCTTGTAGTAATCTTCCATAAAGCGGGCGATGTTGGCCGCGTCAGATTTTCGTTCGTGGTCACGGGCTGTAACCTGGCTCGAATTTAATTTTGCCACACCGAGGACAAGTAGCACACCCATGATGGCTATAACGATAGCCAGCTCGACAATAGTGAAGCCGTGACGATTTCTCATATTAATAGAATAAGCGTTTTGGTGCTAATCGACAAGTTTTTAAACTAATTCGAGCGGTTCTTGCTCGATATGTATTCGGAATGTATCTCGGACAGCGCCGATTACTTCATCGCGGGCCGCGGCTAGGTCAGTGTAACTAGTAGCGCCGACGTTGATAAGTACCAGGGCATTGCCATCATGGACCTTCATGCCGTGGATGGTTTCGCCCTTCAGACCAGTCTGTTCGATCAGCCAGCCGGTTGGGATCTTTTTGTTGCCATCCGGTAAATCGTAGTTTGGCATGTCGGGGTATTTTTTCAGGAGGTCGGTCAGCTGCCATGGTTCGATGATAGCGTTTTTGAAAAACGATCCAGCGTTTGGTAGCTTGGTCGGGTCCGGTAGCTTATTGGTCCTGATCTTGATGACGGTGTCGCGAATAACCTGCGGTGTGAAAACGGTGATATTGTTTGTCTCAAAATATTCTTCGATAGCTCTGTAAAAAGGTGGTGTCGGGGCTGACTTAAATAAAGTAAAGCAGATAGCTGTAATCACGTATCGGCCGGCCTGGTCGCCGCGGAATATACTGTGGCGATATGAAAAGCCGCAGTCTTTGTTCTCGAGCCGGACGAATGTATCCGAGACGGTGTCGTAGACTTCGACATAGATGAGCGTGTCGGCGATTTCCTGGCCGTAAGCGCCAATATTCTGAACTGGGGCCGCTCCGGCTGTGCCGGGGATGTTTGACATGGCTTCGACACCAGTTAGGTTCATATCGACAGTTTTTTTGACAGTCTCATCCCAGTTTTCACCGGCGCCAACTCGGATTGTTACTGAGCTTGGTGTGTCCTCTAGTACTTCAAAGCCGGAGATACGGTTGCGAACTACTATGCCGGCGTAGCCCTCGTCGTGAGCGATGATGTTGCTGCCGCCACCTAGTATGAAGATTGGCAGATTCTGAGTTTTGGCATTTTGGCATATTTTCTGCACATCATCTGGCGTGCGAGCATCCGTCATGAAGCGGGCGTTGCCGCCGAGTTTCATGGTGGTGTAGTTTTTGAGTGGTATATTTTGATGGATATCCATAAGTAGTTTAATTATAACATGAGGAGCTGTCGGTCGGCTTGGGTTTCGTGCCTGAGTTTGCTTGAAAAATGAGCGATATGAGCAGCGCATTCGACGTGGTATCGTCAGCGTACTGGCTCCTCCGTTGATTGAGAAACATCCGGCAGGGTATCGTAAATCAAAGATTTACTCCTTCGCTGGCTCATGAGCTTGAAAGTAAACTTTCAGCTCATTTCGCGGTGCTACGCCGAACTCTGCGACTTTTGCTCCGCAAAAGCGCAGGTACATCCGGCAGGGTATCGGCAGCAAGCTGCCTCTTTCGTTCGTTCGTGAAAAAATGTAAACACTTTTTCACTTCACTCACTACACCGAACCTCTTTTGCTCCGCAAAAGTCAGGTTCTCATCATGCCAAGAAAGTACCACGTAAAAACCCACCTAAGGGGTGGGTTCTTGCGTGGTACATCCGGCAGGATTCGAACCTGCGACACCTGGTTCCGAAGACCAGTGCTCTATCCAGCTGAGCTACGGATGCGTACTTTAGGTAATTATACCAGATATGGGCGCACATATAAACACTTCTTCATCTGTTTTTATGATATTAACCATATTTACAAGAGGTGCAGTTTTTGCTATAGTTTAGAGTTGTTATTGCACATATTGCATGGCCAGTAGCTCAGCTGCCTGTCCGAGGCGCTTGACGCCGAGTAAGATAAAATAAGCACCCCGGTGCTCGAACCTACTCGAAAGTTATAAACCTTGGCGAAAGACTGAGGTTTTGCACATTACACAAATATACGGGCCAGTAGCTCAGCTGCCTGTCCGAGGCGCTTGACGCCGAGTAAGATAAAATAA
>JAKDMF010000010.1 GCA_030452455.1 bacterium
GGTTGGCAGGGCGTAAATCTGATTGTGTAGGCGGATTTTATCAGTACCTTTTTTGACTCGTTCGCCAGTTGTCAGCGATATGAGCCTGGTGCCGTTAGGGATATTTGTGAAGACATCTGGTGTGATGATGTCAACCCATTTACCGCCAACTTTTGCTGGTGTGACACCAAAATAGGGTGGGGCAACAGACAAGATAACTCCTAAGCTAGATACTTGTACGGCATAATATTAGAATATTTTTTATGGCTGTGCAAGCACGAGCACTAAGCTGTATGTTGTGGTATGTAAGGTGCATAACTCATAAACACCAACAGTATTGATTAAATTTGTAGTATCAGTTTAAAAAAACAGCTTGCTAGGGTCGATCCAGAAAAGGTAATCGTCGTTAACCACCACAAATTGACTTATTAACAATTTTATAGTACAATATACAAAAGTTAACGGATGGAGCCGTGAAAATGGAAAGGTTTGCTGGCAAAACTGAATCTTCACACCTACCCCCTCTCGAGGTAGCGCCTATCCTTGAGTCTTATAACCCCAAGCTAGCTCGCGTGTCGGATGATGCCCTAATCGAACCGATTTATGACGACAATGGCGTGGTTGATATTGAAAGCACGGTCGAGTTGGCCCTAAAGCACGTTGATCCGAACTACGCCTGGCCGCGTGATCGTCTGGATGTTCATCATTTTGAGTGGGAGCGACAGAACTACCACCCCGATAAATGGGGCGGCGACAAGACGCCGACCTTATTTCGTGAAATTCCCGGCCTAAAAGGTTACGTGCCGCGTCAATTTCATAATTTTTTGCATGCCGTGACAGCTGAACCGGAGGTGCCTGGCTACGATGTCATGGAGCAAGCAGTCGAGAGTCATCGGATCCATAAGGCACTATTTGAAGCCGCCCGACAGGTTTACGTCGCCGACCGTCGCCCGCAAGCATCGCTAAGAGGAAAGTGGGTCAACGAAAGTGATGCCAGCTATGCCATGTTATCGAAGCGGATCGAGATATTTGATCAGCGAATCGCTGAAATGTCTGATGAACTACCACTCGATGAGATATTGATGAACAACTCGACTGATAAAATAGGTGCAATCGCCAAGTTGCTCGGCCGAACTGTGGCCCGCGATAGTATCAATCTGCTGCCTAAAATATATCGACATCAAAAAGCCAGATCGCTCTAAATATAGTAGCTTGTCAAAATAATCAGACGCTATATATGGTGTTGTAAATAACAAACATTACGCTACAGGTGTAGCGTTTTTAAATTGCCATAACTTGGTTGTAATTACGACAAAAATGGTTGAAATCCTAAATATGGGGGGCTATAGTACTAGGTAGACGCTATATGTGTAGCCGTTCAATAAAAAATAAAAATTGCAAGATGACAAATCAAGAACCTACCTGGGGAGGTGGTGTTGGTTTCTTGCGCTGCTTGGTAGATAGCAGATAACAACATAAGGGGATAGATATATGAGCGAAATTCATGTGGTAAAACGTGATGGTACACGCGAACCATTTGACGCCAATAAAATTAACTTGGCGCTCGTTGAGGCAAGTGAAGGCTTGCCAGACCAAATTAGTAAAGTAGTCCAGGTGGCTAGTGAAATTCAGCTAACGCTGTTTGACGGAATCACATCGGAGCAACTTGACCAAGCCGCTATTCAGGCCACGCTGCAAAATGTTAAGGATGATCCAGACTACGATAAAATAGCGGCTCGACTGCTACTTAAGACTATCTATAAGGAAGTTTTAGGCGACTATAAAGACGAAGCCGATCTTAAAAAGCTACACGAAAAGAAATTTATTGAATACATCAAGCAAGGTGTCAAAAACGGCCTACTTGATGCCCGAATCGCTGACACGAAGCTATTTGACATGAAAAAGATTGCTAGCGCCCTCAATCCAGAGCGCGACAAACTGTCAAAATATCTCGGTGTTATTACCAACAAAAACCGTTACGCCATGCGAAAGGGTAGTGGTGAGCCAATCGAGACGCCACAGTTTACGCACATGCGCATCGCGATGGGGCTTAGCATCAACAGCCAGAACTCAACCGAGTCGGCACTTGATTTCTACGATCATATGTCTAGCCTTGACTACGTACCGGGCGGATCAACTCGAATTAATGCTGGCGGGGCGAACCCGCAGCTTAGTAACTGCTTCTTGATGGACGTTGGTGATGATATGGAGGCAATCGCCAAAAGTGTCCGCGACACAATGTGGATCGCCAAGGGGACCGGTGGCATCGGCATTGGCTTTTCTAAACTACGCGCCTCGGGCAGCCCAGTTAAGACAACTAACACCGAATCAACTGGCCCGATTCCATTTATGAAAATGATCGACTCGG
Source organism: bacterium (assembly GCA_030452455.1). Lineage (GTDB taxonomy): Bacteria > Patescibacteriota > Saccharimonadia > Saccharimonadales > Saccharimonadaceae > JAKDMF01. Next base: position 2,348 of record JAKDMF010000010.1, read on the forward strand.
CTCTGTTTGCTGTCTCTCGTAAGGGCAAAAAAGCTGGCGCGGCCGCGCTATACATGGAGAACTGGCACCTCAACTTCCCACAATTCCTCGACCTCCGGGCTAACTCCGGCGACCCGTACCTAAGGACCAGGTTTGCCAACACAGCGACATTTATCAGTGATGAGTTTATGCGCCGAGTTGAAAAAGACCAGGAATGGTATTTGTTTGACCCAGCCGATGTCATGGACCTAACTGAGCTTTACGGCGACGAGTTTACGACTCGCTATAAACACTACGTAGCTGAGGCCAAAGCCGGCCGAATTAAGCGCTTTGACACCATCCCAGCTCGTCAGCAGTTCCGCCAGATGCTAACTAGCCTCCAGGCGACAGCCCACCCATGGCTAACCTGGAAAGATACCATCAACGTCCGGGCTCTCAATAACAACACCGGTACAATTCATCTGTCTAACCTCTGCACCGAGATCACTCTGCCACAGGACAAAGACAACATCGCCGTTTGTAACCTCGTTAGTCTCAACCTAGCCGCCTATCTTAAAGACGACAAGACTTGGGACTGGGATCGACTTAAGGCCGGTACAAGAAGCGCTGTTCGTCAGCTCGATAACCTAGTTGATATTACTAACCTGCCAGTACCAGAAGCGATGCACGCCAACAGCCAAACGCGGGCACTCGGGCTTGGAATTATGGGCTTTTCCGATGTTATCGAAAAATTGGGCTATAGCTACGAAGATAAGCGAGCGGCTGATTTGATCGACAAACTAACTGAGTTTATTAGCTACCACGCTATCGACCAGTCAGCTGACCTAGCCCAGGAGCTCGGTAGCTACCCAGCTTTCAAGGGTAGTGGCTGGAGCAAGGGAATTTTGCCAATCGATACTGTCGATCAGCTATCTCAAAACCGGGGACTAAAGGTCAAAATCAGCACCAAGACCGAAATGGATTGGACTGATCTACGTAAGAAAATCAAGCAAGGCATGCGTAACGCTACTTTGATGGCTATCGCCCCGACCGCCAACATCGGTCACATCGCTGGAACTTCACCAGGTATCGACCCGCAGTTTTCACAGATCTTTTCACGCTCGACTTTGAATGGAAAATTCTTAGAAGTTAACGCTAACCTAACTCGCGACCTGAAAGATCTCGGCATTTGGGAAGATGTCAAAGACGACTTACTAGCTAACCAAGGTGATATTCAAAACATCGCCGCCGTGCCAGAAGACTTGAAGAAAATTTACAAAACTAGTTTCCAGATTGACCCGTATGCCTTCCTAGAGGTAGCTGGCCGGGCCCAGAAGTGGGTTGATCAGGCGATTTCACGCAACATGTATCTTGAGACTCGTGATATCGATGAGTACGTCAAGATCTACACTGAAGCTTGGAAGCGGGGCGTCAAGACGACCTACTATCTACACGTCAAACCGCGCCATCAGGCTGAACAAACAACTGTTTCATCATCAGCTACTAACTCAGCCACCAACAAAGTTCGAGTCGGTGGAGCTGGCGGCAGTCGTGGCTTTGGATTCGCAAAGAAAAAGAATTAAAGGGGGTATAAATAAAATGTCCGACACATATCAACACAACAAAAACGGTATCTTGGGCTCAAGTCTGCGTGATGGACTACACCTAAAGCCGGTTCGATACCAGTGGGCGATGGACTTGTATAATCAAGCCGTAGCCAACACTTGGTTCCCAAATGAAGTTCAACTGGTGCAGGATTTGACCGACTTCAAAAAAATGTCCGAGGACGAAAAGCATGCGCTAAAAACCGTGATTAGTTATCTCAATCCCAATGAGCTACTAATCAACAAGTCGCTAGCCTTCGGAATTTATCCGTACGTTAATGCGGCCGAAACCCAACTTTACTTGTCAAAGCAGATTTGGGAAGAGGCTAACCACTTCATGACATTTGAATATATTATTGAAACATTCCCGTTCGATCGTGAAGAGATTTATGCGGCTGGTTTCGGTAAAAAGTCGTTAGCTGATAAAGCTGATTTCCAGAACAAACACCTAGAGACTATGCTTTCACCCGATCTCGATATCTACACGCTAGAGGGAAAAAAGGACTTCGTGCGCTCGCTTGTGGCCTATAATATCGTGCTTGAGGGCATCTGGTTCTATTCCGGCTTCATGGTCGGAATGAGCTTCCGTCAGCGCAACCTACTGCGCAACGTCGGCAGCTTGCTGGACTGGATCACCAAGGACGAGAACCTACACCTAACATTTGGTATTAACTTACTACTGACAATCCTTGATGAGAACCCAGAGCTACAGACCGAAGAGTTTGCGGCTGAAATCCGGGAACTTATCCTGGAAGCTGTCCGACTAGAGGAAGCCTATAACAACGATATGCTGCCAAAGGGTATCTTGGGGCTTAACGCTGACTACGTTAACCAGTATGTGAAGTACATGACTGACCGTCGCCTGGAAGAGCTTGGCTTTGAAAAGGAATTCAATGTCTCAAACCCAGCTAAGTGGATGGCGGCTGCCAATGACACGCTGGAGCTAGTTAATTTCTTTGAGAGCACCAACACTAGCTACGAGGTTAACTCTGGTAACTAGGGTCGAGCGATGTCAGACTTTTTATCAAAAGCTCGAAAAATATTGGCCGATCACTACATTGGCGCCATCGCCACGATAGATAGCGACGGATCACCGCGCTCAACACCGCTCCATATAGCCAGCGACGACGAATATGTCTACTGGCTATCGAAGCCAAACAAAGTACATTCACAAAATATCGATCGAGATGGACGGGTCTTCGTCTCACTGGCGTCTCCTAGCGGGCAGTCCGGCCTGCGCGGGGTTTATCTCCGGGGCAGGGCGGAGCACCTGTCGGGTGACAAGCAGAAGCCGATCTATCAGCTACTGGTGAGTCGGATCGGGCGGGCTAATATGCCGCCAAATATGGACTCAGCTGACGCTTATCGGCTTAGGATTGGCTCATCAGATGAGCAGAAGTCCACAACCAACTGTTGGTATTTTTACAGCTAAAAAACACTATGAAAGCGCTATATATAGCGTATAATTGTAAACATAACCACCATAAAATAAATATAGATCACAATATAAAGTAAGGGGAGATCAAATGAACGCATCACAAATTATTACAGACGATATGACGCTAGAGGAAAAACTAACCGCTATTGAGCGGGCTATGGCCAACGCCCAAGATGATGCCAACGCCGAGGCAGCTCGAACTGGTACAGTTGCGGCGCCGATTGATCCAGCCGACCTAACAATTTGCGACGGCTGCCAGTAAAACTGAGCTATTTGGTATATAAAATATAGTAAATAGCGTAGAAAAGACAACACGACCCGCTATATATAGCGTATTCGTTCATCGGTTGTTATACTGAGACTGTAGCTATCGCTTCACCCGGGCGCATTCTTGAAATAACGAGCAAGCTCGATTCATCTCTCGAATGCTACGGTTGTAGCACAGATGGGGCTACAAATACAGACAATCTATGTAGCCGGGGTAGTGTATCGTGGGTAGCGATCACTTTTTTTACAGCTTGTTGGTGCCTAAAAAACAAGCTAAGTTACATTAATTTACGCCTTACTTTTACAGTAAGGCGTTTTTTATTAGTTGGCCCAGTTGAAGTCTAACGGGTGGCCGCCGAGCTTTTCAGTCATGTCAATTTTGCAGTCAGTACTTTTGGTATTTATGGTATCGCCGATAGACGCGGCTCCAGATAGAGCGCATTTTTGACCGGTGCCAACTAGGTCGTAGTGAACATAGGCGTGACCATCGCCTTCAAAGGTATACTGGACGCCGCGGGTGTAGTTACCATTACCGATATCAAATGGGTAGGTTTTCATCGACGCATTTCCAACCGATGAGAGTTTATCCTGAATCTCTTGATCAGCGAAATAATCGGGGTAGCATTCGTTCTTGGCGAGCTGGCTGATGGCCGGGTAGTCGGCTGGATCACCGAGGCAGATACCACCACCGTGGTCAGGCGCAAAATTAATCGCGACGGTTCCATTTAGAACATAGGAGGCCGACAGGAGCTCAACCCAGCTGTCAACGGCACTCAGGATAACGACGTTGTGAGCTCGCTCACGGATGCCGCTATAGGATACAAGGGTAATAGAAGCTAGAATTGCTATGACAACTATAACGATGAGTAGTTCTACTATAGTAAAACCACGATTATGCTTATGCATGTTTGAATAATAGCACATAAGACCTACTTATGTATTTCCAAGCGGTCGGTAAATGAAGTCATATTATTGACAAAAGTAAACATAAGTGATAAGATTAGGATAGTTAAAAGCAAATTAAAACAAAAATATGAAACAATCAAACGACCCTAAAGAAATACTTACCAACGACGACATGACCGTCCTTAGTGACCTGCTATTAAATATTCGTGGCCTGCACCCGGTCGCTGTTGCGCAGACCGTCTCATTTGATGATGACGACGCGGCTATCGAATACTCATAACCTCGCTAGGCTCGGTCACATTCCCGGAATAACGAGCCGACTCGGTTCTTTTTCCGAATGTTACTATCTTATTACTTAGCTCACCGCGGCAGTGGTATACTAATAGATAAGTATGTACTCGAAATTATTAAGTCAGATTATTAAAGATCAGTACGATCTTGACCTCGTCGTGCCGCTGTCGCGGCCCGATGCTGAATTTGGCGACTACGCGACTAATATCGCCCTGCAGCTAGCCGGCCGATTAAAGCTACCACCACGGGATATCGCTAGTACTATCGCTGACAAACTGCGAGCCGAGGCACTAGTAGGCGACGTTTCGGTGGCTGGCCCGGGCTTCATCAACTTAACACTGAGCGACGCCGCCTTGCTAGAAGAAACGGATCAGCCAGTTCAACCGTCACGACTTGATAAGACCGTTGTGGCCGAGACTAACAATCCGAACCCCTTCAAAGCGATGCATATTGGCCATGCCTATAACTCTATTGTTGCCGATACAATTGCACGACTGGTGGAGATCGACGGGGCTAAAGTCTACCGAGTTAGTTACCACGGCGATATTGGCCTGCATGTCGGTAAAAGCATGTATAGTCTGCTGAAGTACGCCGACGGAGATTTTGATAAAATCGCGGCTATCCCGACTGAGAAGCAAAATAGTTTTATGAGTCGCATGTACGCCGAAGGCTCCAGCGCCTACAAAACCGACGAGTCGTCTAAAAATGAGATAACTGAGCTAGCTGAACAATCTTTTGAACCCAAAAGCGCTCTTTATACTAGGATATATGAACTCTGTAAAACCTGGAGCTTCAACGCAATTGATGAAACCGTTGCCCGGCTCGGTAACTTACCGACAGTCTATCGCTTCCTAGAGAGCGAGACCGATGCCAGAGGTGTCGACGTCGTCAAGCGAAACACACCGGCCGTTTTTCAAAACTCCGACGGGGCCTGGATTTTTAAAGGTAGCCAGCACGGCGCATTTGATAACGCCTTCGTCTCCTCAAAAGGTCGCGGTCTATACGCCGCCCGTGACCTGGGTTTAATGCTACTTAAAAACGAGCAATTTCACCCCGACGAAAGCTATATAATTACGGCCGAAGAACAGCGTGACTACTTCAAGGGCGTTATAGCGGCGGCTGGCATGATATGGCCTGACCAAAAGGGGAAGACTACTAATATCTCAACCGGGACAGTTAAGTTGTCAACTGGTAAAATGAGTAGCCGCGAGGGCGATGTTGTTGAGATAGCCTGGCTGTTTGATCAGTTCGCCGCAGCAATTAAAGCCCGTGGTGGTCAGCCCGATACGGCGATTGTCGCTGGAGCAATGCGCTACCAGTTTTTGAAAGTAAAAATCGGCTCTGACGTGGTGTTCGATATTGACGAGGCGGTCAGCCTAAACGGAAATACCGGCTCGTACCTGCAGTACGCCCACGCTCGAGCAAGTAGTATTTTGAACAAATCGACTCAAGAAATAGCGGCCACCACAGAGCCGAAGTTTAATAAATCAGAGCGTAGCCTAGTCCGCAAGATTAGTCAGTATAACGACGCCCTAGCGGTCTCGATTAATGACCTATCACCGCACCATATGTGCACTTATCTGTACGAGCTAGCTCAGGAATTTAACCGCTTCTATGAAAAGAATCAAGTGATTGGCGATGACCAAGAAGCCGCCCGGCTTTATATAGTAAAACTATACGCCGATACGCTACAAAAAGGCTTGTCGGTTCTCGGCATCGAGCCACCGGGAAGCATGTAGCTCTCGCTTGCCTAAACACTTAATTTAATATATAATAATAAATACTATCGATAAATTGTCGGTAGTATTTTATGCCCCGGCATAAAATACCTTTACAACTAGGAGAGATATGGGCTATAGCTCGCAGAACAAACCGGATGATCGCCAAAAGGCCATAACATCAATCGTCAAAACCTATGTCAGAGGCAACCGACGAATTTCACACCGTACTCGCCAACAACTGTGCCAACACACGGCTAATGTTTTGAACTACAACAGCTCGAAACAAATGGGGCCGCATATAACTGTCGACGGGTCTGATGTCGATCAAGCAATTGATCACCTTCAGTCCATGAAGTCCGTCAAGTGTATCGACTTATCGTCTGAAGCGGACGTTGATCATCGACACTACTCGGTCGTTAACCTGACTAGATAACAGCTTGTTCTACGTAGCCTTGAGAAACTATCCAAGGCTACGTAGGACCAGTCCCATTCTCTCCTAGTTAATTTATTTGATATCTATAATCGATTGGTGTTATATAATAAACCATAGATTAAACGGAGAAATTATGACCAAGAAAACTTCAAAAAATAGTGACAAGACGCGAGCCCAAAAACTAAGCGGCCGTGGCAAAGATCACGCTAACGGGTTTATTGGCTTTGTCCGCGAGCAAGGTGTTGTTGGCTTGGCAGTTGGTCTGGCTGTCGGTACCGCCGCTAGCTCAGCTGTTAAAACAATCGTCGACGAATTCCTAAACCCGATCATCGGCTTTATCATCGGTGGGGCTGACCTAACTAAACTAAAGCTAGTCATCGTCGGACCTGGCCCTGATGGAGTTGGTGGGCTAAGCCTTGGTTGGGGCGCCATCCTTTCGGCGATCATTACGCTACTAGCGACAGCCTATCTTATTTACTGGTTAGTCCACGTCGCTCGGCTCGACCGCCTCGATAAAGCTAAGTAGAAACCGTCGATTTAAGATAGCCGCAGCCTAAAACTGCGGTTATTTTATTTTGTCGACCAGTGATACAATAATTATATGGATAAAGCATCAATACTCTGGGTTGACCTGGAAATGACCGGTCTCGACCCTGACAACGATTTAATATTAGAAGTTGCGGCTATCGCGACTGATTGGGATTTTCGGGAACTGGCGACCTATGAGGCGTCGGTCAAAGTCGACCCCGCCGTCATGCAGGAACGAATGGAGATTGGCCGTGCTTTTTGGGACGCCAACCCACAGGCCCGCGACGGTCTAATTAGCCAAAATGAAACCGCTGAACCGAGCCAAGAAATAGAGGCCCAGCTAGTCGAGTTTATCGAAAACAACTTCGATCTAGATAAGCCAGTCTTGCTTGGTGGTAACTCAATTCACCAGGATCGTCGATTTATTATCAACCAGTGGCCGAATGTCGACAAGTTACTAAACTATCGAATGCTCGACGTCAGCGCTTGGAAAGTGGTTTTTGCCGGTAAGTATAAAAAGAAATTTACCAAACCAGAAGAGCATCGGGCGCTCGGTGATATTCGGGGCAGTATCATGGAACTGAAGTATTATTTAAAGAAGATAAAAGTATGATTCAAGCCGCTGATTTTGAAAAATTACTACTAAGTTATGACAAGGTCGTGACCGACGATAGCCTAGGTCAGGGCATCCGGGCTTTTGGATTTAAGGCGAGCGATGAGGCTGAGCCAACTCTGTTTGCGCTCGTCTATACTGATACCTCACCACTTAAAATTAGTTTACGCTGCGACCCGCAGCTGAGTTTGAAACTGCGCGAGGAATATATCACCATCTTGCCGGGCGAAAACTTAGACCGCAAAATATGGAATACGATCATTTGTAGCGGTCAGCTGACGGATGATGAGGTGTTTGATCTAGCTCGGCTAGCCTACAATATCGCTTCCGGTCGAGCTTAGGCTAGTCCGAGGAGACGTTCTCGGGTAAGTCGGTGTACTTGGCGAAGACCTCTTGGATTGGACCAAGGTTTTTGAAAGACTCAGCTAGGGCGGCGGCCAGAGCTTTGTCGGATGTTTTGGTATAGATCGATTGCATTTGGACCATTAATGTCTTGATCTCATAGGCCATTTCGCGCGAGTAGGTTTCATCGAAGATAGCATTCAAACGAGCATCCTCGAGGCGCTGCTCGAGCGTGGCATCTTTTGCCGCCACAGCCTTAACGTAGTTTTTGTCGAGCTTTTGCATCTTCACACCGTGCGACTCCAGCGGGGCAGTGATTGACTGAGTCGTGTTCGAAAGCACCAGCTGCAAGTCGCTGTTATTGGAGCGAATGGTATTAGTTTGGAGGTTCTGCTGAGATTTTTTGACAATTTTGCTGAGGGAGTCAAGTTTGGCGGCTAGAAGTTGTGGCGAGGAGGCATCGAGTCCGCGTCCGCTCATTGCAAATGATAATACTACGATTAGTAGTACTAGACCGATGGCGGCGGCCATAAAAATCTTGAGTTTCATGCCCAGTTTAGCGGCCGCTTTTTTGGGTGCAATCTCGTTTAGGTAGTCAACTGGGTAAGCGGTTGGCGGCTGGTACTGCGGGGCCGGTTGCTGCGGCTGACCGGGCTGTTGCGGCTGGGCTGGCGGCGAGAAAGGTTGCGGACCAGGCTGCGGGCCAGGCTGAGAGCCGGGCTGTGGGTTTGGTTGGTTCTGTGGTTGGTTTGGATCCGGATACATTATAAATCTATTTAAGCACAAACAGTTACAGATATAAATAGTGATACGATAGCTTCGCTGCTGAACTTCCTCACTCGGTTAAATGAGCCGACTCACTTAACGCTCGTTTCGTAGTACAATAGCTATAGATAAGATCGCCGCGCGATAGAGGCAGAAAACATGGACGCCAAAGAAGAAATACGCTCAAAATTAAATATTGAAGATGTCGTCGGTGAGTACGTCGAGTTGAAGCGTGCCGGTCGAAACTTCAAAGGTCTCAGCCCGTTCACGTCAGAACGAACACCGAGCTTCGTGGTTAGCCCCGATAAAAACATCTGGCACGACTTCTCAAGCGGCAAGGGCGGTGATTTATTTAGCTTCGTCATGGCGGTTGAGGGCTTAGATTTTCGCGAGGCTATCGAGCTACTGGCTCGAAAAGCTGGCGTCGACCTGACGAAGTATGACACTGCATCGAGCCGCAAAATAGCCGACAAGAAAAAGCGTCTCTACGAAGTTTTGGATTTGGCGGCTAATTATTACCAGCACTCGATGATTAAAAACAATTCAGCCCTCGAGTATATATTTAAAAGCCGTGGTTTAACTAAACAAACTGTGACCGATTTCAAAATTGGCTACGCCCCCGAGAGCCGGGACGGCCTAGTGACATTTTTGGGCAAAAAAGGCTTCACCCAGCCGGAAATCAAAGAAGCTGGTCTAACTAATCAGTACGGCGGCGACCTATTCCGCGGCCGGATGATGGTTTCACTGATGGACAGCGGTGGCCGAGTCATCGGTTTTACGGCCCGCATATTAAAAGATGACCCCAATGCGCCAAAATATATCAACACGCCCCAGACGCTGCTCTACGACAAGAGCCGCCATGTCTTTGGCCTATCTCAGGCTAAGCAGTCAATCCGCAAGCACGACTACAGCGTGGTAGTCGAGGGCAATATGGATGTCGTATCGTCGCATCAAGCCGGTGTTAATACTGTGGTTGCCACAGCTGGTACGGCCCTGACTGAGCAGCACCTGAACGCCCTGGTTCGGATGAGCGGCAATGTTAAGTTTGCTTTTGACGGTGATAAGGCTGGCCTAGCGGCGACCGAGCGAGCCATACCAATCGCCCAAAAGGCCGGGGTTGAGCTCAAAATTGTCGTGCTGCCGGAAGATGCCAAAGATCCCGATGAATTAATCCAAAAATCGGTTAAGTTATGGCAAGCCGCTATCAAAGACGCTAAGCCGGTGGTTGATTGGGTGATTAGTCAGTATAAACTGCGCTATGACATAGCCTCAGCCGCCGGTAAGCGCGACTTTACCGGTGCCGCCCTGAAAGTTATTCGCCAGCTAGTTGATCCAGTTGAAATTGAACATTATCAAAAAGTTGTCGCCCAAATTATCGATTCTAGCCTCGAGACAGTTCAGTACAAAATGAGCCAGACAGTGATCGAGAAGAAGCCACTAAAGGAAGTTAAAGCGGCGCCAGATGAGCAGTCGCGCGATGAGTCAGCCTACCAAGACGCTTTGCTGGCGATGGCCATGCTGGAACCGGCCGTCCAGGAAACTTTCCTCGATGTCGACACCGACCTGTTTATAGGTGAAGACCGGCAGGCGCTGGCCGAATATATTACGTCTAACCGAGGTCAGCTGATCAGCGAGCTACCTGTCGCCCTTCAAAAATATGACACATATGTTAAAATAGTACTGTTAAAGGCCGAGACCCAGTACGCTGACTGGACAAGTCATGATAGACAACTCGAAGCAGCTCGTTTACTCCGCCAATTGGTAATCCAAAACAAGAAAAAAATACAAACCCAGATGACTTACGAACTAAGACTAGCCGAGTCAGAACATAGAGATGAAGATGCTCTAAAAATTAGAACAGAGATTAACAAGTTGATCAAGGAGATTAATCGTGCCACGAGGTAAGAAAAAAGTAGAGCTCAAAGAAGAAGTTGTTAACTCCGACGGAGTTGTTGATGCAACTAGTCATCCAATCGATGACGTTAAAGAACCAGATCCAGAGGAACTAGATAACGAAGAGGAAGAAGTTGTTGATCAGGATATTGAAAAAGGTCAGTATTTTGACGACATTTCTGATGACTCCGTCCGACTATATCTCCGTGAAATCGGTAAAATTCCACTGCTAAACGCCGAAGAAGAGCTAGCTCTAGCTCAAAAAGTTGTGGCTGGTGATCGCCGAGCCAAAGATAAAATGGCGGAAGCTAACATGCGACTTGTGGTCTCGATCGCTAAGCGCTACTCGGGTCGCGGTCTTGATTTCCTTGACCTAATCCAAGAAGGCAACACCGGTCTTTTGCGAGCTGTCGAAAAATTTGATCCCGATAAAGGCTTCAAATTTTCAACCTATGCCACTTGGTGGATTCGCCAGGCAATTACGCGAGCTATCGCTGATCAGGCTCGAACTATTCGTATTCCAGTCCACATGGTGGAAACGATCAATAAACTACTTCGAACTCAGCGCCGGATGACGCAAGAACTAAACCGGGAGCCAACTATCGAAGAGCTCGGCAAGGAACTTGAGATGGAGCCAAGCAAGGTAGAGTATGTTATCAAGATCAAGCAAGATATTACTAGCCTTGATGCTGGCGTCGGTCGTGATAGCGACGACGAAGACAGCGTGCTGGGTGACTTCATTGAAGACGAGGACGGCGCAACCCCAGAAGAGTCAGCCACTAATCAGCTACTAAAAGAGCAAGTTCAGGATATCCTATCTTCACTTAGCGATCGCGAGCAAAAAATTATCAAGATGCGATTTGGCCTAGATAATGGCAAGAGCCACACTCTGGAAGAAGTCGGTCAAGAATTTGCCGTGACTCGTGAACGTATTCGTCAGATTGAAGCCAAAGCGCTGACTAAGCTGCGCAAGCACAAAGACTCCAAAAAACTACACGAGTATATTTCTTAGCGAGCCACTATGAAGCTAGATGGGCGCCGGCTGGTTGTAGCTTTTAACCCCCACAGCTCACGGGCTAGTCGGGTACATGAAAATGTATTCTACCGGCTCGATGAGGCAGGCTTTAAGTATCAGAAAATTGAAGTCCTGCAGGCTAGTTTAGAAGATAACGTCAGGCACATCGTACCTAAGCTGCAGGCCGGTGACGTGATTATATCAACCGCCGGTGACGGCTCGGCTCATGCCGTGGCTAACGCTGTCATCGCCTCTAAGCTGAACGTCAGCGTTGGTTTTTTGGCTTACGGAAACTTTAATGACCTAGCTCACACCTTCAATACTAGGTTTACTCGGACCGATCCAATCGCCTTACTAGAGAGTGCCCATGAACAAGACATGGCACCGCTCGATATCTATGTGAACAAAAAAATTGTTCGACACGCTCTCCTCTATAGCACCTTTGGTTGGACCGCCAGGGCAGCCGATGAGTTCAATAAATCTGGTGCTCGGCAGTCGCTTCAGACCGGTGGCGCCGGTATTATGCGCAGTGTTATACGCCTAGCTAGCTTCTACAAAAAATCACGCCGTGAGGGACGCTTACCCGCCATGAGGCTAAACGGTCAGCCGGAGAACAAATTGACTGACGTGATGTGCGTTAATGGATCACACCTCGCTAGAATTTTCCGAACAGCCCAGAAATATTACAATCAAAATGTCTTCCTAGTTAAGACACTCGACGTCAGCGGCCTGTTGAAGAATATCGGTTTTTTGGCCAAGTCAACGCTTGGCCGGATGCCCGGTCAAAAGCATGAATCAATCGAAATGGTATTTGATAAGCCGGTTGCGGTGCCAATGCAGTGTGACGGGGAAGTGGTTAAACTTCAGGCGGTCGATAGAATACTAGTCAGTAAATCGACCGATTTTATCCGGGTTTTGACGACTAAGCTATAGTTAAAAATTAATTGCTTGGAGTTCTTTGTCGATAGCTTGGTGAAGCTTATCTAAGTTGCCGTCGTTAATTATATAGCTATCGGCGATAGCGATCGGGCCGCCTTTTTCCAGGTTTTCGATTTCATCCCAGTCACGCTTGTTGGCTTCAGAGTTGGTTAGGGGCCGGATAGGGCGGGTGCCAAGTCGGCGGTGGCGGAGTTGGCGCGGAGCCACGATAGCGACGGTTGTTAGCTCACCTGGAAAAGCTCGCTTCATAAGCTTGTACTCAGTCCAGGTGTAGAGCCCATCGGCGACAATTCGGTGCTGGCCAGCATCAATTAGGCCGTTAATCTGCTCAATTATGCGGTTCACGATGAAATCTTTACCTTCTCGCTGGCGTAGATCCTCGCGGAAGGTTTGTTCGTTGTCAGCGGTGTGATCGAGGCCGGCCTCGTCCATGGCCGCTAGTACTACGCCACCGAAATAGACTGACGGATAGTCTTTAGCTTTTAGATAGTCGACGGCCGAACTTTTGCCGGCGCCGGGCAAGCCAACGAAAGCAATTATTTGAGTTTGTTTTTTGGTCGAATGGGCCATAAGTATATCTCGCTATTTGTTAGTTTACGTTAATACTATTTTAACATAGGGCAGGCCGAGTAGCCGTAGTGGTACAATAGCTATATGAAGCGACTAGTTGTAATTGATGGCAAATCTATTTTTTATCGAGGCTACTTTGCGATGCCAGGACTGAGCTTGCCAGATGGCACACCGACTGGCGGCGTCTATGGATTTACGTCACTAGCGATTGAAATCATCAAAAAGCTGAAGCCCGACTACGTGGCAGTGGCTTGGGATAAGTCGGGCACTAGTATCAACAAGCGCCGCGAGGTGTATCCCGAATACAAAGCTGGCCGCAAAAAACCGCCCGAGGACTTCTTTGTACAAATACCGGTCCTGAAAGACCTATTAGATGTTTTTGGCTGGCCACTATACGAGATAGATGATTACGAAGCCGACGATATTATGGGTACCTTCGCGCGCCAGGCGGCCGAACAAGATATTGAAACCTGCCTCGTGACCGGCGACTATGACTTGCTGCAGATGATCGATCGAAAAGTTCACGTCTATATCACACGAAAAGGCGTCAGCGAGCTAATTGAGTATGATGAAGCGGCCTTTCGGGATAAATACGGGGTTGATGTCGAACAATTCGTCGACTACAAAGCCCTAATGGGAGATTCGTCCGATAACATCCCGGGCGTTGATAAGGTTGGACCAGTCGCAGCCAAAAAACTACTTAATCAGTTTCAGGATCTCGATGATATCTATACCAATATCGATAGTATAAGCGGAGGTCTGCACGATAAACTGGTTACCGGAAAGCAAAATGCTTATTTGAGCCAGAAGCTAGCTCGTATATGGACTGATGTGCCGATTGAAATTGACCTCGAGGCGGCTTCGGTTAATTCCTATGACTACGCCGCGATTGGGCAAGCGCTCCAAGACTTGCAGTTCCAGTCACTGATAAAAAAGCTACCGGCTGAAGCTGGTAAGGTTATTCCGGTCGAAGCTCCAGCCGTCGCGGCGGAGATCGTTCCTAGCCAAGAGGCGACTTGGCCGGAGTCACTGGCGATGGATGCTAGCCAGGCGGCTCTAATCGGCTACTCGGCCGAGACTGGTAATATGTGGCTATCGCTTAATGAGGGTCAGTTCTTCCAGACGAGTCTCGCTGGAGTTGACCGATCAACCCTCCGGATTTTGGAGCAGTCGACCCTTGCGGCTTACGATAGCAAGCAGCTTTACCATGATTTATCTAAAACCGGCGTTGACCTCAAAATCGAATCACTTCATGATATTAATCAAGCCGCCTTTTTAATCGACTCCTTAGTCCGGGATAGGTCAGTCAGCGCCCTGGTTGGTACCGACATCGATGAGGCGAATATCGGTCAGCTGAGCGCGGCGCTCTGGCAGATATATAACGGCCAGATCGAGAAGTTCAAGCAGCAACCACTGATTAGTCGGGTGGCTCGGCAGCTAGATTTTCCGCTGCAATATATATTGTTCAAGATGGAACGGACCGGTATAAAAATTGATTCTGATCTACTGAAAAACATGAGTCAAGAGCTGGGCAAGGACTATAATAAACTTGAACAAGAAATGTATTCAATAGTCGGATACGAGTTTAATATCGCTAGCCCAGCCCAGTTATCAAAGGCCTTATTCGAAACCCTGGAACTGCCAACCAAAGGTATCAAAAAGGGTAAAACCTCCTTTAGCACTGGCCAGCGGGAGCTCGATAAGCTTCGGGGGCAGCACCCAATAATTGAACTAATCGAAAAGACTCGTGAGCTAGCTAAACTAAAAAATACCTATATCGATACTTTGCCGAATCTAGTCGATGACAAGCAACGCGTCCATACTTCGTTCAACCAAGACGTGGCTAGCACTGGACGACTATCAAGTACTAATCCGAACCTACAGAACATTCCAATTCGCAGTGAAATTGGCCGCAAAATTCGTCAAGCCTTTGTACCAGAAGCCGGCAATGCTTTTGTCAACGCCGACTATTCGCAGTTCGAACTGCGACTAGCAGCCATATTGTCTGAGGACAGCGAGCTGATAAATGACTTCAATCAAGATATCGATATTCACACCAGCACAGCCGCTCAGGTCTACGGCAAAGATTTTGATGATGTCACCAAAGACGAACGCCGGGCCGCCAAGGTGATTAACTTTGGTGTCCTATATGGAATGAGTCCGCACGGCCTATCAGCGGCGACCGGCATGAGTTTTGGTGAAGCCAAAGAGTTCATTGATCACTATTTTGAGCTACGTAAACCAATCCGTTTATTTATCGATAAAACCCTCCAGCAAGCCGAAGATAAAGGCTACGTCGAGACCTATTTTGGCCGACGACGACCAACCCCGGATGTCAAAAGCAGCACCTTCATGATTCGCGAGTCGGCTAAACGAGCGGCAGCTAATATGCCAATCCAGGGTACAGAGGCTGATCTTATGAAGATCGCCATGCGCCAGATTGATGACATGCTGGAGGAAAAACAAGGGCAGTGGGGCGAACAAATCTTGCAGATCCACGATAGCGTTTTGATTGAGTGCCCAGAAGCGGTCGCGCATGAAGTCGCCGACGCCTTGAAGCAAACTATGGAAAATATTTATCCAAAACTGGGCGTTAAACTGAAAGTCGATGTCGCTATCGGCAAAACTTGGGCTGAGCTGTAAGAACTAGGGGCGCCCCTGATTGACGCAAATGGCTAAAAGTGATAAAATCTAGCTATGTTTAGAAACGGTGCTTCACGCACAATACCAGTCGTACTGATCATCATTGTTATGATTATTGCCATTGGTGCCTTGATTACAGCTGGGCGTAACCTATTTAGTGATACCGGCGAGAGCACGGAGCAGGTCGATGTCGGCCGCGATGCACTGCTTGATACCGATCCTAGCCACAGTGTCGAGATGACTGTTCGTGGTCCGATTGTTGGTGACGAAGAGCACCATAGCTATCAAGTCACGGTTAGCCCGTCTGGCCGTAACTTGACTACATTCAAGGGCTACCTAGAGTCGACTATAAAAGATCACCAGCTATCAAACAACACCAAAGCTTATGAGCAATTTGTTTATGCGCTCGACAAGGCCAATTTCATGAAGGGCGACGAGCTAACCGGTGAAGATAATGATACCCGCGGTATTTGTGCTGATGGGCGAATCTACAGCTACAGCGTGATTGATAGCGGCGAGGCCGTTAAAACTCTCTGGACTTCAACCTGTAGCGGCTCACGCGGCTCACTAAAGGCTAGCAGCCAGCAGCTAACTGATTTATTCCTCGACCAGATTCCG
The DNA here is from genome assembly GCA_030452455.1 of bacterium. Taxonomy (GTDB): domain Bacteria; phylum Patescibacteriota; class Saccharimonadia; order Saccharimonadales; family Saccharimonadaceae; genus JAKDMF01. Next base: position 18,892 of record JAKDMF010000010.1, read on the forward strand.
GATAACAAAAAACTACTATCCGATCTCAAGATATAGTCTGTCGCGGCGATTAAAGACCGCTTAAGTG
>JAKDMF010000011.1 GCA_030452455.1 bacterium
ACATTAACTAAGGAGGATGTTAACAATGGATGCAATGGGAATTATTGGATGGATTGTACTAGGTGGCCTAGCCGGCTGGATAGCGTCTAAGTTTGTCGCTGGTGAAGGCAAGGGTCTTCTCGGTAATATCGTAGTCGGTATCGTTGGTGCACTTGTTGGTGGTTGGGTATTTAGCCTAATCGGCGGATCAGGTGTTAGCGGCTTTAATATCTGGAGTTTCTTCGTAGCTGTCGTCGGTGCTGTGATAGTACTATTTATCTGGCGACTTATCACTCGCAAAAAGGCTTAGCTACCGCTTAGCTGTCGCTCAATAAACTGTCGGACTGAAAAGTCGACACCGGCCGGCCTAACAATTAAGTTTGTTGGGCCGGTTTTAGTTGACGGAGCTGATGGGGCGGATAGGCTATATTTTAGCGATGAGTTGAGGCGGGCTGTCACCGCGCTGAGTTCCCTGATACTGGCGGGATCACCAATATTAATTATCGGCGCTGACAAGTCTTGATCGTAGATGAACGAGCGGATATGGACGTCGTTTGACTGCTTGGTTATGGTTAGTCCGACGCTTCGGGGCAGGGCTTCAGTCGAGTCGGGTAGCTCGGTATAGGTCAAACGTATTTTTGGCTCTCGAACATAACTATGTTTGTCGACTGGTGACTCGGCTAGGTTAATTTCGTATGACATGGTGTAGACGCTGCGATCGGCTAGCTCGTAGGATGACCTGAGTGATTCACCGACAGCCGGTTCACGACCAAATATCTGCCGGGCGCAGTCAGTAGCCGAGTAATAGATGCTGTCGCGCTCAACAACCGGTAGAATTGGCTCGCCGTGCTGGGCTAGCTCGATATTTTTATAGGTAACGTTATTGATACTGGTTTCCATGTATCGGTAGGGTAAATCTTGGAGTATAGTTCGTCGGTCGGTATCATCGACGTGATGGTCGGCGGCTGATAGCCTGAATAAGTCCACCAGGTAAGACGAAGGCGGCTTGCTGGCGTCGTTGTGGGCGTACATAATGATCTTTTCTTGGGGTGATTCGGCCGATACTATCGCCCGGGTACCGCAGTCTGGTTGGCTGAGGCCGAGCTTCTTGAGAGCGTATTGGGACAATCGTCGGCGAGACAAGGCAGGATTAGCCTCATAAATAGAGAAGAGCATATCACCTTGGTTAAACCCGAGCAGGCTAAGCGGGTACTGGTCGCCATAAATGAGCGAGGCCTGGTCGGCCAGCTCTTGGCTATGATGAATTATCTCGCGGGATAATATATTTTCAGAGTTTGGGTTCATCTCGAATTAATATTGTATCCCTTTTTGGGTTGCCGTCAAGTAGGCGGTCGATAGTTCTACTTGTGCTTATTTTTACAAAGGGTTACAGTAGTATTTATGGATATACAGACAGAACTAAAAAAGGTTTTTCAAGGTGAACTTGAAACCTCAGACAAAACGCTCGATTTTTACTCACATGACGCCAGTATTTTTGAACTCCGACCAAAGGTAGTCGGCTTTCCAAAAGACTCGAGTGACATTCAGGCCACAATTAATTTCGTTAATCAGCACAAGCAAGACTTTCCAGATCTCAGTATCACACCACGTTCGCGCGGCACTGATATGAGTGGCGGCGCGATTGGCCAGTCAATCATACTCGACGTCTCCAAGCATATGACCGAAATAAGTGAGCTGACACCAGAATCAGTTCGGGTTAAGCCTGGCCGGCTCTACCGAGAATTCGACAAAGAAACTCTGACGCACGGCTCGATCTTGCCGAGCTATCCAGCTAGTCGCGAGCTAGCCAGCGTTGGCGGTATGGTTAACAATAACTCCGGTGGTGAAATGTCACTGCGCTACGGTAAAACCGATCGTTACGTCACCGAGCTGAAGGTAGTTTTGTCCGACGGCAACGAATACACCGTCCGGCCACTAAGTAAATCAGAGCTCGATGCCAAAATGGCCCAGGCTGATTTCGAAGGCAATATCTATAAAAAGACCTATGAACTACTTGATGCCAATTACGACGCCATTCAAGCGGCTCGACCAAATGTCAGCAAAGACTCGACCGGCTACCACCTTTGGAATGTCTGGAACCGCGAGACCGGTGTATTTGATCTAACCAAACTGTTTGTTGGTGCCCAGGGTACGCTTGGTATCGTGACCGACATTAAGTTTGATCTAATCAAAAAACCGAAGTTCTCCGGCACGCTAGTTTGTTACATGCGAAACATGGACAATCTCGGCGACGTCATACCGGCTGTCTTGAAGCATGACCCGCTGACATTTGAAAGCTTCGACGATAAAACCTTGTGGCTCAGTTTCAAATTTATATTTGCCTTCATCCCGCGGATCGGCCTACTAGAGTGGATCAAAATGTGTCTACGCCTAATCCCAGACGGCATAGCTCTGCTAAAAGGCATCCCGAAGCTGATCTTGCTAGTTGAGTTTAGTGGGGACACCCAAGCCGAGGTTACTCAGAAAGTAAAAGCGGCCAAGCAAGACTTCAAACGATTTAAGAACTTCACCTTCATGGAAGTGGCCGACACCGAAGCCAAAGCTAAAAAGTTTTGGCTGATGCGGCGGGAGAGTTTCAACTTGCTCCGCAGTAAAGTTAAAGACAAGCACACCGCACCATATATCGATGACTTCGTCGTGCCACCGAGCAAATTGGCTGAATTTTTACCAAAACTAAACGCCGTTATTCGTAAGTACAAATTGATGGCGACAGTCGCCGGTCACCTCGGTGATGGTAACTTCCACGTTATCCCGCTCATGAAGATTGAGAAAGAAAGTGAGCGCGCTAAACTCCAACCGTCGATGAAAGAAGTCTACGACTTGGTATTATCGTATGGTGGATCAATCTCGGGTGAGCACAACGACGGCATGGTTCGTGGCCCGTGGCTCGTCGATATGTACGGTGAACAGGTCCTGGGCTACATGAAATCAGTCAAAGCCCTGTATGATCCGCAGAATATCTTCAACCCACACAAAAAAGTTGATGCCAACTGGGATTTCAGCTTTGCCCATATTCGCCAAAATTTTAACCAATAAGCTAAATAGATTATATGGTGCAAAAACTCTCAGCTAAAACGAGTAAACGAGTTCGTCTAATCAATCGGATGATGATGGTGGCCTCTATCATCCATCCACTAACTACTGTGCCGCAGGTCTACGAGATATATAGCTCGCAAAACGCGACTAGCGTGTCTCTGCTGACCTGGCTCGGTTTTATGGTGATCGGACTAATTTTCCTAGCCTATGGTTTAACGCACAAACTGACTCCATTTATCGTCAATCAGATTATCTGGTTCGTGCTTGATCTGATAATCATAATTGGCATAATCCTCTACGGATAATAATTAAAAAAACTCTCTAGCACTCTTGAATAGTGAGTGCTAGTTTTGTATACTGGTAACAGATGAGTAAACGTGATTATTACGAAACACTAGGGGTGTCAAAAGATGCCAGCGCTGATGAGATAAAAAAGGCTTATCGGAAGCTTGCCGTCAAATACCATCCTGACAAACAGGGGGGCGACGAGGCGAAGTTCAAAGAATCAGCCGAAGCTTATGAGGTTCTAAAAGACCAGCAGAAGCGCCAGCGCTACGACCAGTTCGGTCATGCTGGTGTTGGCGGTAACTCCGGTGGCGGCGGTGGCGGCAATCCGTTTGAGGGATTTGGCGGTTTCGGCGGCCAAGATGCACACTTTGACTTTGGCGACGGTGGACTAGGCGATATCTTCGGCCAGTTCTTTGGCGGTGGCGCCGGCCAGCAGTCACGCGGCCCACGCAAGGGGCGCGATGTTGAGGCTAGCCTCCAGCTGAGCTTCGAAGAAGCTGTCTTTGGCGTCGAGCAAGACATAACTCTCGATATGGAAGACGAGTGTGAGCACTGTAAGGGCACGACTGTTGAGCCCGGACATGACATGAAAACTTGCCCAACCTGCAAGGGCGCTGGCCAGCAAACTCGAGTCATGAACACTATGTTCGGCCAAATTCAGCAAAATGTACCATGTGAGACTTGTAAAGGTCGCGGTAAAATTCCTGAAAAAACTTGTACGGTCTGTAAGGGTAAAGGTACCCAGCGTAAAAAGCAGACCATCACTGTCAAAATACCAGCTGGTATCGACGACGGTTCGACTATTCGCTTGCGGGAGCGTGGCGAAGCTGTTGGTGAAGGCGTCCGTGGTGACCTGTACGTTCATATTCGGGTCAAAGCCCACCGTCACTTCACACGCGAAGGTGATTTAATTCTTTCCGAGGAGCATATTTCTATGGTGGACGCTTCGCTTGGCACTGAGATCGACGTCGAAACAGTTGACGGCGATGTCCGGATGAAAATACCAGCCGGCACCCAGGGCGGTACAGACTTCAAGCTATCGGGCCACGGTGTACCGAATCTTCGAAGCGAAAAACGAGGCGCTCATATTGTCAGTGTTATCGTTGATATTCCAACTAAGCTTAGTAAAAAGCAAAAAGACCTACTAAAACAATTCGGTGACAAATAGACTCTCTGTTAAATCGACATAAGCATATTGCTAAAATGAGTTAAAAATGCTATAGTAAGCGAGTTATGACTGAACACGATAATAGTCAAGTAATTGTTGGATCTTTTGAGCTAGTTGATATACCGGCTCTAGGGATAAAACAGTCAATCGCCAAGGTTGACACCGGCGCTTATTCAGGTGCTTTGCACTGCTCTCAGATAAAGGAAACTATCTCCACGAGCGGTCAAAAAGCCCTCTATATTGTGCCATCAGACAATTACGCGCACTCGCTCGAGACGACCGACTACATAGTAACCTATGTTCGGAGCTCGACCGGACACCGCGTCAAAAGGTATCTGATCGACGTTGATATAGTGGTTCAGAATCAGACCTATGAAATCAGAATCGGCTTGTCAGATAGATCGAGTATGAAGCATGAGATCTTAATTGGACGACGATTTCTGAGACAAAACGAAATGTTAGTCGACGTCAATGTAAACGAAAAATATGATACCGACGGCGGAAGGAGCTTACTATGAAAATTGCAATCTTATCAAACGGACCAGGTAATTACTCAACCAAACGACTAAAAGAAGTTTGTGAAAAACGCGGCCATGAAGTCGAAGTTATTCGCTACCGTGACTGCTACGCTTCGATTGAGAAAAACAATCCAGCCGTTAGTTATGACGGTCAAGACCTGTCTAGGTTTGATGCTATCATCCCCCGAATCGCGACTCACATGACTCGCTACGGTACGGCCATCGTCCGTCAGCTGGAGATGCAGGGTGTCTACACTTTGTCGAGCTCAATTTCGATTGCTCGCTCCCGTGATAAGCTCCGATCGATGCAGCTGCTCGCCAAGGTCGGCGTTGGTATCCCAAAGACTATTTTCTCTCGCAATTCGGCTGATATTGACGATATGATTGATAAGCTGGGCGGTACGCCAGTTATTATTAAGCTCGCCCGTGGCACTCACGGTAACGGTGTCGTGCTAGCTGAGTCCAAAAAAGCCGCTAAGTCAGTTCTGCAGGCTTTTTACCTCTCAAACGAGGATGGCACCAACATCTTGCTTCAAGAATTTATCAAGGAATCAGCTGGGGTTGATATCCGGGCCTTTGTCGTCGGAACTCGGGTGGTAGCTAGCATGAAGCGACAGAGTCTCGACGATGACTTCCGGTCTAACCTACATAAGGGCGGACAAGCTGATGTCATCAAGCTAACCGACGAAGAGCGCAAAGTTGCCGTCAAAGCAGCCCGGGCCCTGGGACTAAACGTAGCCGGTGTTGACCTGATGCGCTCCGACCGTGGCCCACTAGTTCTAGAGGTCAACGCTAGCCCCGGCTTTGGTATCGAAAAAGTTACCGGACGTGACGTCGCCAGTGCCATCATCGACTACGTTGAAATGAACGCCAAGCGTAGCAAGAAAAAAGACAAAGTCGGCGCATAGACCAACTCGTTATTCCGAGAAGGCACCCTGATGAAACTAATGGTACAATAAGTCTATGAAGCAGACCAAGCCAACCCCGAGACAAGCGCCGGAACTAGGCGATGATTACACTCAGCCGGCGGCCTATGATACCCAGGGTCGGCCGCTATATCTCCATCCGCCAACACCAGACCAGGGCTTGTCGCCACAACCGATTCCGCCGGCGCCGGTCTCAGCCCGGACTGTCTACACACAGCATCCAGTCGAGCCGGCTCCCTATCAGGTTTCAGAAGAGACCAAAGCCCGCCACGACAGGTCGCTGGAAATATTTCCTAACCTTGACCTGAGCGACAACGAGTACGTTATTCGTAACGCCGCTCGTCATCCAATTGGAATATTTATGATCTGGTTCGGTGAAGTTTTTGGCATGCTAGTGCTCGGTGCAGTTTGGTTAGCCCTGATGCTTAACCCAGATACAGCCGTCGGCTGGCTCGATAGCGGTGAGGATAAATTCAACTTTACGTTAGTCATGCTTGGCCTAGAGGGTTTCTTGCTACTGATCGGCTGGGTCGGATCAATTATTTATAACGGCAATAAATTTATAGTCACCAATGAACGAGTTATTCAGTTTGTCAGAACTGGTCTATTTGCCCGACGTCGTAAGACCATTAACTTAAATGGCGTCGAAGACGTTAGCTTCCGCCAGCATGGTATCATACCAACTCTGTTTGGCTACGGATCGATCCGACTCAGTACTGTCGGCGATGAGACAACCTACCGTTTCTCGATTGTTGATAAGCCTGACATGCAGACTAAGATAATCAATAAAGCTGTTCAAGCCGCGAAGACTGGTCGGCCAGTGCCGGAATCTATGCTAGCTGATTTTTATACCAACGACAATGCTGTCGTCGTTCGCACTGCTTAGTGGCGACTGTCTTTGACGTAGTCGGCTTCGCCTTCTAGGTTAGCCCGCAAGCTGTAGCTGGCGCATTCGCCGGCGTCGTTGCAATCGATTGAGGTATATCGATAGTCAGACTCGGATTTCTCGATCGAGATGCCATTCGGGTCGAGCAAAAGCGCACTATCCATAGCGGGTAGTTTGTCAGCTGATAGGTTAGCTGGGTAGTTTTTGTGCGCGGCGTAGTAGGATTCTTCCAGACCGTAATACATAGCATTAATCGACGTTTTGCGCTGCTCGTCGCGAGCCGATGCTTCAGCGTTATTCTTTTGCGTTAAAAATAGAACAGATGCTAGGCCTAAGAAGGCGATCACTACAACTAGTTCGATCAGCGTAAAGCCGTTATTGTATCGTTTCATATGGCTCTATTATATCATTTAACATTCGTTTCACTAGGTCGTATCCGCGGAATAATAGCCAGCTAAACTATTGGCCTGGGAGCTATTACTGCAACAAGTCTATTTCAAAAGTGCTAGTCATGACATAGTTGAAGCGCTCTCGGCAGTTTTGGCAGATGTCCAAGTTCACATGGCCGGCGCTTCGTAGTACAATAGATATAGATAAAGAAGAGGGGATTATGGCTAAAAAGGCAGAAAAGGCACCAGTTACAGACGCAAACTCAATGGCGAGCGAGGGCAAATTAAAGGCACTCGGTCTGGCAATGGATCAGATTACAAAACAATTCGGTGACGGCTCGATCCGTCGACTCGGCGATAACTCAACCGTTAACGTCGAACTTATACCATCAGGCGCACTGAGCCTCGATATCGCTCTAGGTGGCGGCTATCCAAAGGGGCGTATCATAGAAATTTACGGACCGGAGAGTTCTGGTAAAACAACTCTGACATTGCATGCAATTGCGCAGATTCAAAAAAACGGCGGTACGGCAGCATTTATCGATGCCGAGCACGCGCTCGACCCAGCCTACGCCAAGCGACTCGGAGTTGATACTGAAAATCTACTGGTCTCACAGCCGGACAATGGTGAGCAAGCGCTCGAGATTGCCGAGACGCTGGTTCGATCTAGTGCGGTTGATCTAGTTGTAGTTGACTCTGTAGCGGCACTTGTACCGCAGGCTGAGATCGACGGCGAGATGGGTGACTCACACATGGGTCTTCAGGCTCGACTTATGAGCCAGGCGCTTCGAAAGCTAACTGGAATTATCAGTAAGTCTAAGACGACCGTCATCTTCATCAACCAAATCCGTATGAAAATCGGTGTGATGTTTGGCAACCCCGAGACGACAACTGGTGGTAACGCTCTGAAGTTCTACTCATCAGTCCGACTTGATATTCGTCGGACCGGCCAGATTAAGATCGGTGAGGACATTATTGGTAACCGGACTAAAGTTAAGATTGTTAAAAACAAGATTGCACCACCGTTTAGGTTGGCCGAATTCGATATCATGTATAACAAAGGTATCTCCGCCACCGGTGACGTACTTGATCTAGCTGTTCAGCATGAAATTGTCGGCAAAGCCGGTGCTTGGTTTGACTACAAAGATGGAAAAATTGGTCAAGGCCGTGAAGCTGCCAAAAAGTACCTCGAAGACAACGAAAAAGTTCTGGCTGAAATCGACGCAGCGGTTCGTAAAAAAGTAGCCGAAATCGAAGACTAGCAAAATTAAATAGCCGCTCCAAATGAGCGGCTATTTAACTGGACTACCTATGAAAATTACGTCGATGTCGACTCAGGTCAGAAACCCGAATCGGGTCAATATTTCTGTCGATGGCAAGTACCGTTTTTCACTTGATATAAGTCAGGTTACTTCACTAGGCATCAAAACCAATCTCGATTATTCAGAAGCAGCCATCGCCGAGTTCGAACAAGAAGGCGAGTTTGGCAAAATATATAGCCGAGCGCTGGAGTACTGCTTCGTCCGACCACGCAGTTCGCGCGAAATGCGGGACTATTTGTGGCGCAAAACTCTGGCCAAAAAATACAAATCTCGTCAGGGTGAAGTCCGCGACCGCGAAGGAGTCCCCCAGGCTATTGTCGACCGGGTCTTTGACCGACTGGTTGAAAAGGGTCATATTGACGACGAGCGGTTTGCTGAGTATTGGATTGAGAACCGCAAACTCCGACAGGGGGTTAGCCGTCGCCATCTGAGTGGTGAGCTCCGTCAAAAAGGGGTCGCCTCCGGAATTATCGACCAAGTGCTGAGTCAGTCGTCCCGTGATGAGAGTGACGAACTAAGTAAAATTATTGCCAAGAAAGCTAGACTCTACTCCGACCGGCAAAAGTTCATTCAATACCTCGCCCGGCAGGGCTTTAGCTACGATGACATTAAGTCGGCTCTCGAGGCCGAGGACTAGTTTAGCGCCACTCGATGTCGCTGTTATCGGCGACACCGCTTGGTGATTGTTGCTTGAATGGGTTGGAGTACTTTCTGATTGTTTCTCGGGCGGTACCAGAACGCTTTTCGTTTTCAGACCGAATGACAATGGCTGAGTCGTTAATATCTTTGATTGATGAGCGGTTGATTAGTAGTTCCGAGTCATTGAAGCTTTTCATAACTGGCCGCTTGACTGTTAGCTGCTGAATTTTAAAGCTAGCTGGGTCGACTGTATAGTCGAGGACTCGGCCCAGTTTAGATTTGCGCTGATCGATGACGGGATATTTTTCGAGTATGAACTTGATCTCATAGATCTCTTGGATTTTTATAACATCAGCTGGTCCGATGAATTCGTCGGCCGAGTCAATAATCATACCGATATCACTTATTTCACGGATGTCTTCAATCCGCAGCAAAGATGGTTTTTCAGTCAGCGACGGGCCGTCGACCTCGTAGGCTACGATCTGCAAGTTAGAAGGGTCGATCACCGGCCGAGTAGTTTTGGCCAGTTGAACACCTGTCTGGAGACCCATGACCGGTAAGTTTATAAAGCGTGATCCTGGTAGTATCATAGTCTTAGTATAAGTGGTTTTGTCTATCTACTCAACAAATGGGTTAATTCTACCGCCCGGTAGCTTGGTCGATGATTTACTTTGGTTAATTTCTTGCAGTTTTTGAACCTTGTCCATGGTAGCTTGGTCAAATCCGGTGGCTTCACTGCCGTCATTTAGGCTCGAGCTATCGGTCGAACGGTTGATGGTTGAGTTTAGCATCAGGACGGCAGCAATCAGGCCGACCGCAATCACCACGATAAAGATGGTCATGTGGAAACGCTTGAAGACGTCACCAATTTTTTTACCAAGTTGCGATAGGTTTAGATCTTTCATGATTATTTAATGTGAACCTCAATATTAAAGACATCTGACGTTACTTCGCTACCCTTATCGCCACCGGTCATCGATATGTTGGCAATCTGCATGTTAGTCAGGTTGTTTTCGATGTGTTTTATAAACTTAAGTAAGCTCCGGTAGGAGGTTGGGTTTTTGATTGTAACTGATACGGAAGCAGTTTTTAGTCCACTTGGGGCTGGTGTTGTGCCGGCTGGTGCCGTCGGGGTTTTGGCGCTACTGGCGGCCGACTTTTTTTCTCCACTGCTGGTCTCGGCGAAACTATACTGCGTGACGGTCACACCAGATTTTTTGGCGTATTTATTGATATCATTCAAAATCTGGTTTTGGTACTTGTATGATTCAGCCACGGCCACAATACTTTTAACATTTTTGATAACGGCTTGATTGTCTTTTAGGCTTTGCTCAGTTTTTTGCAGCCGCTGCAGGCTGTGTGAGCTGACATCGGCTGCCGCCACAGATTTACTAACATCAGTTGCAAACATCGATAACTTGTCGTGCATAAAGTAAAAACCAACTCCAGTCCCGGCTGTGATTATGACAAGCGAGGCAATCAGGGCGATATATAGCTTGGAAGCTGTTAGGTGAGAATTTTTCATACTACAGCTCCTGCTTATTCATTATTAGGCCGAGCACAACTTTGACAGGGTATTTTTCAGTGCCAGATTCGGCATAGGATATACTTTCAAAATGAACGTCACTGAAAAGGGAAGATTTCTGAAAAGCTTCTTTTAAGGCAATCGCTCTATCGTAGGACTTGGCGTTGGCCTGGAGGGAGGTTGGACTGCCAAAGGCTGAAGCATCGAGCGACAGCTGGTCGATGACGACACCACTAGGTATAGTGCTAGCGATTTTTATGATTGAATCGCTGTAGTTGATGTTGCCACTGAGAATTGATTTAGCGGTCGCCAGATTAGCTTTGAATTCATTAGCCTCTTCTTCAACTTTTTGATAGTCAGCTACCTTGGCTTGGTTTTCTTGCTCAGTTTCACGGGCCGAAGCCTGGGTTCCGATCATCACAAAATAAACGCCCAGTACGCCGAGGGCGATAAATATTGCCGCCGCAACTAATATAATGTTGTAGCGTAGTAGTACGACGTTGTAGCGGGCAGTTCTAATTTGGCGTTTTTGGGCTGGTGGCAAAAGGTTTATCATGACCAAATACTCCCTTCGGGCACACTGGCTAGACCAGCCACCGTTACGTAGCGCGGTCGGAACTGTTTGGATGGCTGAGGCAGCTTACCAAAGTCTAGTTTCTGCCACGGCACTGCCACACGAGCGGGCATCAGTAGCTCGTTGGTAAAATAGTCGCCAATGCCTGGTATGTTGCTACCGCCGCCGACGATCAAGACCTGTTCAATCTTGTGTTCATCGTTTAGTCGCTCAGTGTAGTAGCGGATAACCTTGCGGGTTTCGCTGACAATTCGCTCTAGGCTAGGCTTCAAAGCAGTGGTGATTTTTTTCTGACGCGGACTGACACTCATGCCGTTTAGGACCTTTAGTTGATGGGCGTTTTCGAGGCTGACACCAAGTTTTTTGGCGATATCTAGCGTGAAGGTGTTGCTGCCGATACCAATACCACCAGTCACCCTAATAACTCCGCCTTCTAAGACGGCAATATCAGTGTTGGCCGGGCCGATGTCAATGATAGCGGTCGGTAGGTGAGCATCCTCCGTGGCCTGCAAGACGCGGGCGATGGCGTTCATGCCAGGCTCAACCATTTCAACCTCGAGGCCAGCATTCTGAGCCGCCTGGATAGTACTGTCGACTAATTTCTTGGGTACAGCGCTCATGACAATAGTCAGATTATCTTTGGTCCGATCAATAATTTCCCAGTCGATATAGAGTAGATTGACCGGTACTGGTATGTACTGCTCGGCTTCGATAGTGACGGCTTCTTTGAGGGTGTTTTCGGCCTTGGCGGGCAGGGTGAAGGTTCGTGAGAAGGTTCGACCGGTCGGGACACCTAGCACTACTTGATGGCTCGGCAAAACACCGACAACTTTGTTTTTGACTAGAGCCTGGATGTTATCGGACAGGTAGCTGTCATCTTCATCGAGAGACTGCTGAACCTTTACCGGGTCAAGATCGACCGAGCCATAGCCAATAACCTGCCAACGTTTCGAGTTGACGGCCATGATTTTGATACCAGTTTGATTGATATCGAGCCCGATAATTGGTCTGTCTTTATGGAATAACTTTGACATGATGCCCTTTACTGTCAGTTTGGTCTTATTATAGCATAAGCGGCTTGACTAGGCCTTGATTTGGTTGGCCATTCCGGCAATCGGCAGCATGACGCTGGCCGCGATCAGTCCGACCATGCCACCCATCATGACAATCATGATCGGCTCGATGATAGAGCTCAGCCCGTCGATAGCAATATCGACCTCTTCTTCGTAAAAGTCGGCCACTTTGACGAGGACCTTGTCAGTCTGGCCGGTTTCCTCTCCGACCGATAGCATCTGCGAGATAATAGCCGGGAATAGATCGTTGTGCTCAGCGATGATTTTGGATAGTTGGTCGCCATTTTCGACATTTTCGCTAGCTTTATGAAGCGCTTCTTCGTAGACACTATTACCGATCGCCTTACCGGTAATATCGAGCGATTCCAGAACACTAACACCAGCTCCCATCAGGGCTGAGAAGGTGCGAGCGAAGCGGGCCACGGCGACCTTTTTGATGATGGTGTTGATGGCCGGCAGTTTCAGTATTACTCGGTGGAACTGCTTTTTACCAACTGGTGTTTTGATGTAGCGCAGCAGGGCGACGACACCAGCCGCCATGACAGGGAAAACGATAAACCAGTAGTTACGCATGAAATCACTAATCGCTAGCATGGCCTGAGTTAGGGGCGGTAGCTCAGCACCTTCACCACCGAGGTTTTTAACGATACCACCGATTGATGGCATGACAAAAAGCATTAAGCCGAAAAAGGCAATGACTGTGATGGCGATCAAAACCATCGGGTAGGTCATGGCGCTTTTAATTTTTTTGCGCATGCTGGCGCTTTTTTCTTGTTGCATAGCTAGTCGACCTAGAATCTCGTCGAGAATACCAGCCGCCTCACCGGCGGCTACCATGTTGACGTAAACATCAGAGAAGGTATTCGGGTATTTAGCCAGAGCTTCGCCGAGCGGCGAACCGGACTCGATGTCTTTTGTGACACCAGTCAGGACGTTTTTAAGAGCGGCACTCTCGGTGTTGTCGGCCATAGAGGTTAGCGAACGTAGCAGCGGGACGCCAGCGCCAACCATGGCGCTTAGCTGGCGGGTGAAGATCACGATATCGTCGGACTTAACTTTGGCTGGACCGAAGAGGTTGTTGAGATCGATTGATCCGCCACCGGCCTTGGCTTCTTTGACGCTGATCGGCCGCAGACCTTGCTTGTTTAGGGCGTCGATAACACTGGTCCGGTCGGTGCTTTCGGTCGTTCCTGTCACGGTATTCCCGGATGGGTTTATGGCTGTGTATTTAAAATTAGACATTGGCTTACTCTTTTGTGACCTTGATGACTTCTTCGATAGTGGTGTCGCCGCGGAGAGCTTTTATGAAACCGTCGGTCTGCATGGTAAGCATGCCATCGATGATAGCCTGGTCTTGGATTTCGTTGCTAGTGGCGTTGGCCATGATTAGTTTTTGGATCGATCGGGAATTGTCGAGCACTTCGTAAATACCAACTCGACCCTTGAAGCCGGTATGGTTACACTCGTCACAGCCCTCGGGAGTTGGCTTCCAGAGCGACTGGATACCAGTTTCGCTGGAACCTAGCGGAGTGTCACCGCCTAGTTTTTGGCTAGCGGCTTGTTTTTCAAGCTCATGCATCTGCTTCAGCTTATCGGGACTAGCTACGCTAAACATATTCGAGATTCCCTGCTTTTCTTCTTCGGTTGGCTGGTAGCTCTGGCGACAGTTCATGCACAGCCGGCGGACCAGGCGCTGACCGACGACAGCCTTGACGGTACTGGCGATTAGAAATGGCTCAATGTCCATATCAAGCAGACGCGGCAGACAGGTGGCAGCGTTGTTGGTGTGCAGGGTGCTAAAGACCAAGTGACCGGTTAGGGCGGCCTGAACGGCTAGGTTGGCGGTTTCGCTGTCACGAACCTCACCGACCATGATAATGTTGGGATCCTGACGGAGTAGGGCGCGCAGGCCAGAGGCGAATGTCATGCCGGCCTTGGCGTTGGTCTGAGTTTGGTTGACGCCCTTGATTTTGTACTCGACTGGATCCTCGATGGTCGAGATATTGACATCGGGTTTATTGAGCATTGATAGCACGCTAAACAAGCTGGTCGATTTACCCGACCCAGTCGGTCCAGTAACTAGCACCATGCCATCTGGCTCGGTCATGGCGTCAAGGATAACGGCTCGGGAATTGCCCCAGTAACCTAGTTGTTCGAGGGTGATAGCCTGGTTTGACTCATCGAGAATACGCATGACGACTTTTTCGCCATCGGCAATCGGCAGAGTTGAGACACGCAGAGCGTATTGCTTGCCGCCAACTTTTATTTTGAAACGACCATCTTGCGGTACGCGGCGCTCATCGATTTTTAGATTTGATAAGATTTTGACACGGCTGATTAAGGCGTTGACGACATTAATCGGTAGGCGGTTAACCTCTTGCAGGGAGCCGTCGATACGGTAGCGGATTTGGACGAAGTCTTCGCGGGGTTCGATGTGGATATCACTGGCACTAGAGCGGATGGCGTATTCTAGCAATAGATTTACGGTCTGGGCGATCGGTGAATCTTCGGCAATATCATCGGTCGATAGTTCATCGGCCTTGTCGGAGTCTTCGCGCTGGATATCGATAACCTCGTTCAGCTCTTGGTTGACGTCGCCCCGATAATTTTCGAGACAAGACAGGATATTGTCGCGGGTAGCGATGTAGAGCTTCAGGTTGTCACCGATTTCTTTTTCGATGAAATCAAGTGCTTGAACGTCGTCGGGGTCTTCCATGGCCAGGTGCATGACACCATCTTCGGTGATTTTGAATAGGACAGCGCTGTACTGGCGCGCAATCCGCTCCGGAATCTTGGTCAGGTCGTCATGTTTTATGTCGGTTGGGTTAATTTCAACAAATGGTATGTTGGCGTGAGCCGAGAAGGCTTGAGTTAAGGCTTTTTCGGTGATGATGTTTTTCTGAATTACCAAATCTTGCAAGGAGCGCCTCGAACGAGAGGCCTCTTGTTTGAGGTCTGCGAGTTGCCCACTCTTTAAGACTTTGTTTTGTTCGAGCAATTTTTCGATTGTTGCATCAGAAATACGCATATTGCTTAAGCTCTATTATACGGAAAAATCTTAAAAGTACTAGTAGTCGGCAGTATAAAAACGAACCCGATACGGCGCAACGCAAACGCCACACTTTGTCGCTTGAAATAAAAGCGTACAGGCCTTGTCTGTTACCGGCTCGTGGTACAATTAAAGGTATGTTAAAAGTCATCGACAGCGATCATGAAATGCGCGAATTTGGCCAAGCGATAGGTAGCGTCTTAGGTGGTGGTGAAGTCATCGAGCTAATCGGCGATGTTGGATCTGGTAAAACCACCCTAACCAAGGGAATTGGCCTTGGTCTTGACGTGACAGATTCCGTCCAGAGCCCGAGCTTCACAATTAACCGGGTCTATTCAGCTCGTGACGACCTAGAGCTAGCTCATTATGACTTTTACCGCCTCGACGATTCTGGCATCATGTCCGACGAGCTATCGGAGGCTATCAACCGACCCGACGCCGTGACTGTTATTGAGTGGGGTGGACTGGTTGACGGCGTGTTGCCGGACGACCGGCTAACTATCCGTTTTGTGTCGCCGAGCGAAACCACTCGCCAGGTTGAAGTTATCGCTACTGGCGATAGCAGTCGCCAAGTACTCGGGAAATTATCTGATGATTCTGCTGCTTGATACGTCGACTCCTACTTGTAAAGTTACCTTAGTTAGCGATGATTCATCGCATGATTTTTCATGGGAGTCTGGTCGCCAGCTAGCCAAGGGGCTTCTAGAGTACTTAGAGAAATGCCTTGAGGAGCTAGGCAAGACACTAGATGATGTCGATATGATCGGTGTCTACCGCGGCCCGGGTAGCTTCACTGGCCTTAGAATCGGCGTAACCGTCGCCAATACCATAGCCGAGTCCAGCGGTATCGCAATAGTCGGCGAAACCGGCGATGACTGGCAAAATCTAGCTATCAAACGCTTGCGTCAGGGCGACAATGACCAAATTGTCATGCCGATTTATGGCAGCGAAGCTCATATTACCAAGCAGCGCAAATAAGAGCTTGTTCAACTAGACACATAAGGGATACAATAGGTATAGCTTATATTAAGCTTTTCTGAGTCAAATTTTTGAAATCAATGAATGAATAGTATCCCCCTCAATTAGTGTCAGTACGTCGGCGAAATCTATCCGTTCAAGGAAGGAAACAATATGTTAACAGCAATTATCACCGCAGTTGTCGGGGTAGTTTTAGGTATAGGTGGTACCATCACCTATAATCGTCAGGTCAATAATAAAGCCCACCGCCAAGCCGAAAAAGAGATATCCCAGGCGACCGAAAAAGCTAGTGAAATCGTGCTTCAGGCCAAAGATGAGGCTGTGGAGCTAGCTAGCAGCGCCAAAAAAGAAGAGGCCGAGCGCCGCCGCGAACTCAAGAGTACCGAAAAGCGATTAGTTGATCGTGAGACGGCGATCGACAAAAAATTGGATGATCTCGACAAGCGATCGGACAGTCTCCGCAAACAGGAAGACGATGTCGAAGGTTTAAAGTCGGAAATTCGTGAGATCCGCGTCAAGCAGCAAGACAAGCTGGAGAAAATCGCCGGTCTCAAGAAAAAAGATGCCGCCGAAAAACTAATGAAGATGACCGAACGTGATATCAGCCAGGACCTAACTGGTCT
>JAKDMF010000012.1 GCA_030452455.1 bacterium
ACTCCTAAAACTCAAGCAAGGGCGATTTCGCCCAAGGCAAACTTGAGTGAAATATGCTCATATTATACAATAAATATATCAATTAAGTCAAGGATAAAATAGTCGGTCTTTCCCTAGGATAAACCCCATTTGTGTTGTAATTTGCAAGGTCTGACCTCGCAAATTACAACAGACTAGGTCTGCCGTACCTGGCGCATAACAAGAGGGCTCGCCCGAACGGATCTTAGATCCGAGGGTGGGGCTGCTACGGTTGAATTCACTTCAACCTAGCTGTGGAGGGGCCATGCCCCTCCTGAGACGTGCCTCCTCCTAGAGTAATACCGTTCGTGTCGACACGAACAAGAGGGCTCGCCCGAACGGATCTTAGATCCGAGGGTGGAGCGAGCAATCCGAATTTACTTCGGTTGTGAAGCGGAGGGGCATGCCCCTCCTGAAACAATAACAGAGAGGCGTAAAGCCTCTCTATTAAAGTTGTGGTGGATTATCGTAGAGCGACGTACTTTTTATTTTCGTAGTTTTTGTTTTGTATCGTTCGCTATTTATAGATTAGGCTATGTTATCTATAAACACAAGCCAAATGTATAAAAAAACAACAGATTAGAGATTAATGTATACTAAGTATATGAACTTTTTCGTTAAGGCTACGGCCGCCCCAAAGCCAAAATCGAGCAACATACGTAAATTAGGTATTGGTCTAGCGACGCTTTATGCCATGATGGCTATCACACAGCTCTTTAGTATGCCGGCCTTTATTGATGTTATCTACCAAATGAATCTGCCGTCTATCACGGTTGCCGCTGCCGTAGCCGGCCTAGTGATAGCCTCAGAGATAGCGGCTATACCATTCTTGCTTGGCTTGAAATTGAGCCCGCTGATGCGACTAGTCAGCCTCAAAGCTGGCTACCTAGTGATTATCGCTTGGCTGGTGCTATCGATTATCGATATCGTTTCCGGCGCGACCCAGACACTCGGTCTATTCGGCGGTGACGTGCTGATTGTACCGGGCTGGTGGGTCGTCTGGTATCTCATCGGATTACTGATTGTTCAGATATGGGTTAGCTGGGGCTGGTGGCCTAAGCAATTAACTAAGCTAAAGAAAAAACGTAAATGATGGAATATCTAAGTTCAATCGAAGACACGGTAGCTGGTTGGTATAATAACTTACCTCAGCCACCGCGTATCTTTAAACGCTGGCTAGTCGACAACGTCTGGTGGGTAATCGTTATTGCGGTTGTTCTGGGCGTGCTCGGATTGCTAGCAACGCTAAAAGATGTTTCAATGTCGGGACTTAACTACTCATTTACGCTACGCGGCATCTTCAGCACGATGGATCAAGCGGCGGTGACAATAACTTTTTTGATATCGATTGCGGTAGTTGTTATCAATACTTTTTCGATTAGTCCACTGCGCAACAAGTACAAAATTGGCTGGAAGCTACTGTTTACATCCTTGATGTTATCGGTTTTGTCACTGGCGGTGGCTGTCGTTTTAACTTTTGATATCGGATCGTTTATATCCGGCGCCATTTCGGCCGCCATCACTGGCTATCTATTGTTCTCGTTTAGGGATCAGTACGTCGTCCACTCCATCAAAAGTGGAGCTAAGAAGAAAGCTACCAAAAAGTAAAAGGCAGGCAACTGTTAGGCTGCCTGCCGGTCGTAGCTGTTGCTACGACGTTATGACCCAGCTAGTTTGTAGCGAGGTTCACTCCCTGGTGTACTCTCGGTCAGAGAATGCCAGTATGGTATCAGGAAAATTGCGCCTCATCATTTGATCGACATCGTGCACGAACTTCCTGAAGCCATCGATCGATAGTGAATTGATCAGGCGCAGATTTTCGCGTGACGGCGTAATCTCCACCGAGTAACCACCAGCCCATGATGCGCTGTAGACCGATACAAAAATGGGCAGTTCCGATGGAACGCGCTGATAGCTTGGTTTTGTGTCGCTGCTATGTACGTCAGTGACGATGTTGTCAAAGGCGTTACCGGAGCTGATGAGGTGCGGCAAGTCGGCCGCCGAACCGCCAATTCCAGTTTGGTGCTTGACTCGACTACCACTATTTGAATAAATGGTGGTCGTTTCCATGCTTTCGGTAATCATGATGACACCTTTCCTGAGGAGCGCTTTTTGCGCTCAAATGGGCAAAAAGTTATTTGATATTATAACAAGTTGTGCCTAAAATGTCCAGCTTAGCTTAGTCGAGCGACAGCTAGACGTTGTTTGAGCCTAGGCTAATAAACCGGCATTAGCAGCGTTGTCCCGAGGCTTAACAGGCTAGCAGCCAGCTATCGATTTATGGTTAGGTAGCAATTTAATATCGAGAATCAATCTAGCTTCTGTTAGAATGGTTATCATGCTTGAGTTTGATATATACAGTATGATTATTGCGCTAAGTTCGCTTGTGATCGTGTCGTATATCTTTACGCTTATTAGCGGCAAGACCCGTATCCCGACCGTGTTGCTGCTACTACTACTTGGTATCGGCATCCGCGAAGCCCTGACACTATTTGGCATTTATGTGGCCATACCGTTAGAATTAATCCAATTTTTCGGAGTACTAGGCTTAATACTTATCTTGCTTGAGGCCGGACTGGGTCTCAACATGTCGAAACAAAAGCTACCGCTGGTCAAATATGCGGCCGCCTCGTCGGTGTTTGTCTTGGCCTTGTCGATGGCTGGAATCGCTCTTGTCGTGCACTATATCCTAGGACAGAGCTGGCACATTAGCTTTGTCTATGCCGTGCCACTGTCAGTTATAAGTAGTACAGTTGTGGCGTCCAGTATTAATTATCTGAGCGAGGCCAAGCGTGAATTCCTGACTTATGAGTCATCGCTATCAGATATTATCGGTATCCTGGTCTTTAACTTTTTGATTGCCGGCAGTATGTTTAGCGTTGGCTTGATCACGCTCGATATCATTAATGTTCTGGTTGCGGTTGTCGCCTCGGTTGTGGTGTCGCTACTACTGCTGTTGCTATTGACTAAAACTCAGGTCAATATCAAAGCCTTTTTAATATTTGCCGTACTGCTACTGATGTATGCGCTCGGTCACAAGTGGCAAATGCCGACGCTGCTAGCTGTCCTGATATTCGGCTTGATAGTGAACAACTGGCATCTAGCGCCGTTTAGGTATTTTCATAAATTCCTGCCCGCCGAGGAAGTAAGAGAGGCGACATCGACAATCAAATCTGTCACGGCTGAATCCGCTTTCTTGATACGAACATTTTTCTTCACTATGTTCGGTTACATGATCGATGTACGTGTCCTGGGCAATGTTAAGGTTATATTGGTCGGCACTATGGTGGTGCTAATAATATTCCTAGCTCGCTATCTATACCTGCGTATATTTGTACGTGATCATATATTGCCAGAGCTGTTTTTTGCACCACGTGGCTTGGTGACTATCGTGCTGTTTTATAGTATTCCGGCGAGCCTGACGTTTCAATCGTTTGACGACGGCGTGCTGTTTTACGTGATTATCCTGACGACACTCGTCATGATGTTCGGTAGTCTGTGGTTTACGCCGAAAGATGCCACTAGAGAGGCTGAGGAAGCGCCACGGGGCTGGTTTAGGTTTAGGAAGCGACTGGAGTAGGGGCTGATAGGAGGGGTATCGGATAGGGCCTCCTGCGCTACGCCACTTAAAAGTAAACTTTCAGCTTATTGCACTGCGCTGCGCCGAACCGCCCGACTTTTGCTTTGCAAAACATACGTGGATTCGGGTACCTATTCTAGACCAAGAAAATAGATGAGTAGATACTATCACTCCCGTGGCAGGATGGAAGGATATCGCAGGCAAGCTCGCTCCTTCGTTCAGTCGCCAAAGAAAATGACTTCGTCGCTTTCTTTGGCTGGGATGGAGGGGTATCGCTTCGTTTCACTCCGCTCCTCCGCTCATTCGTAAAAGAAAATAGCTACGCTGCTTTCTTTTGCTCCATTCGCTGCGCCGAATCGCCCGACTTTTGCTTTGCAAAAGCGGGGGTTCGGATCCCGAATCCCGTGACAAGAAAAATAATGAGCAGATGCTCATTATTTTTCTTGGCTGGGATGGAGGGATTCGAACCCCCGAATGCTGGTACCAGAAACCAGTGCCTTACCGCTTGGCGACATCCCAATATGTGGATTATAGTTTAGTGTCGTTACGGACAATCGATGATGTATTGTTCAGAGTATAACTCTGGTGCCTTGCCACTCGTCGATTGCTCTGCAATCGCTCGTAGCCTCGCCTCAGTCGGTGAGGTTAAACCTCAGCCGGCTTCCGGCCTTGCGAGCTGCCACCGGCAACTCTCACACTTGGCGACATCCCAATATGTTGCGTCATATAAATTGTACACTAATAGGGTATCAGACTCAAGGTTTGAACCGCCGTCTTATCCAATATCCGTAGCGTCTGAGTTAATAAAATCAGCTAGCTAATTTTATACGGAGGCTAAGCTCGGTTACAGCACTTCGTGCCACCAACTCAGACTTCGGATTCAACCCTTCGTCGCTTCGAAACATTAGTAAACTAATATTTCGCTCATCTCCTCGTGCTATACTTTAATACATGATTATTAGCGGTGCAATATGGATATTTAAGCTTAGCGCCAGATTGATTTACCTTTTCCTGAAGCTACTTCCGGTCCAAAACAAAGTTGTCTTGATGAGTCGGCGCTTGAGCAAGCCTTCAATTGATTTCAAACTATTAGATCAGACGATTGTCCCGCGGTATCCAGACACCAAGGTGGTTACTTTGTGCCAGCCGATAAAAAATCCGCTAATCTACGGATTTCAGTTTATTCAGGAGATGTATCACTTAGCGACAGCCAGGGCCTGCGTCGCCGAAAGCTACGTCATACCGGTTAGTATCTTGCGGCACAGAAAAAGTCTGACTGTCGTGCAGATGTGGCACGCCTTAGGCGCAATTAAACAGTTTGGCTACCAGACACTTGATCGGCCAGAGGGTAGCTCTAGTCGGGTTGCTCGTCTGATGCAGATGCATCGGGGCTATAACTATGTGCTAGTTGGTAGTCAGGCCATGGCAGAGGTTTATGCCGAAGCTTTTAGCGTCGATAGTCGAAAGATTGTACCAATTGGTTTGCCCCGTGTCGATTATCTGCTTGATGAAGCCCAGATGCAAAAAAATATTGTGGCCATAAACAAGCGCTATCCTGATATCGGTGAGAGAAAAGTTATATTGTATGTACCGACCTTCCGCAAAGATAGTGATGTAAAAATGGATGAATTGGTGAGCCGAATAAACTCCCAGAGTGACAAGTACTGCCTGGTAGTCAAACAGCATCTACATGACAAAACACAAATCGAATGGGGCAGGGCGATCCATGACAAATCATTTGATACTGATGCCTGGCTGGCAAGAGCTGACTGCGTGGTGACAGATTATTCAGCGGTTATGTTTGAATCGGCACTGGCCGGTGTACCGACATATTTTTACGCCTATGACCTAGAGGAATATAAAGCTAGTCGGGGCTTGAATGTCGATTACGAGACAGAAATGCCCGGCCCAATCTGTCAGACTGTCGACCGGTTAATTGAGGCGATTGAGCAAGATGAGTATAATATTGATAGGTTGCATGAATTTGCAGATAAATATGTAAAAGTCCGAGATGGTAGCTCGACCGATAAAATAATAAATCTGTTAAATATTTAATATGTTAAAAAAACGTTTAATCAAAATTGCCAAAAAGTATCCAGTCAGTCGGTCGATCCGACACACTTATATTGCGCAGCGAAATAATGTCTTACGCCAGTTTTATAAGAATGTTTCGATTGACGCCAAGACTATAATCTTTGAAGTCTTCAACGGCCATAGCTATAGTGACTCGCCGCGAGCTTTATTTGAGCAGATGCAGAGTGATGATCGGTTTTCTGATTATAAATTTATCTGGGTCTTTCGGGAACCAGCGAAGTATGAATTTATTGAGTCGTATCCACGCACGATTGTTATAAAATACCGAACCTCTCAGTACTACAAAGCCTACGCCCGGTCTAAATACTGGATAACTAATGCCATGATTCCGCTGCAAGTTTTCAAACGGGATGGTCAGATTCTGGTGCAGTGCTGGCACGGCACGCCACTGAAACGACTACGAGCTGACATTGTTGAAACAACTAAAAACGCCATGAATACTGTCGGTGACTTTATCAAGAAGAACGATCTCGATGTTGGCCGCTATGACTACATGATCTCACCGTCAAAATTCGCCAGTGATAAGTTTACGTCAGCTTTTCGTCTGCGGGAGCTTAACAAGCAGTCTGTGCTGATTGAAACTGGCTATCCGCGCAATGATTTTTTGATAAACCATACCGCCGAAGATGAGTCTCGAATTAAACAAAGCTTGAATCTACCGCTTAATAAAAAAATTCTACTCTACGCACCGACCTGGCGTGACGATCAACACGATAGTGCCAAAGGTTACGTCTATCAGTCTCCGGTCGATTTCGACTATCTGCAGCGTGAACTTGGCGACGAGTACGTCATCCTGTACCGGTCGCACTACCTAGTGGCTAATTCGTTTGATTTTCAAAGCTATGACGGTTTTGTCTACGACGTATCTCAAGTCGACGACATTAGCCAACTGTATGTCGTCAGCGATGCTTTAATAACCGACTACTCCAGCGTGTTTTTCGACTACGCCAACCTAGAACGACCGATTATTTTCTATATGTACGATCGAGAATATTACAAAAACCAACTACGAGGCTTCTACATAGACGTCGACACACTGCCAGGTGATATTGTCGAAACTGACCAGGCTTTGGTGGAGTGTCTAAGTGATCTTGATAAATACGCCCAAACCCATAAACTCGGCTATAATAAGTTTAATCAAACCTACACCTATTTGGATAATGGGCAATCAGGTCGTAAAGTAATAGACATAGTATTTGGAGGAGACAAGACATGAAACGAGTATTAACCTACGGAACTTTTGACCTAATGCACTACGGTCATATTAGAATATTGAAGCGAGCCAAGGCGCTGGGCGACTACCTAGTGGTGGCCGTCTCGACCGAGGAGTTCAATTCCCTAAAAGGTAAAAAGACCTACCACAATTTCGAAACCCGTAAAAAAATGCTGGAAGCTGTTCGCTATGTCGATCTAGTCATTCCGGAAAATACTTGGGAGCAAAAGTTTGATGACGTCCGGCGTTACGAAATCGATACAGTCGTCATGGGGGGAGACTGGGAAGGCAACGAGAAGTTCGAAGTCTTAAAAGATAAGTGCGAAGTTGTTTACTTGCCGCGAACTGAAGGCATATCAACCTCTAAGATTAAAAAAGATTTAGGCATGGTAAATTAGCCCCTAAGCTTAAGTGGCGTGGTACAATATATACATTAACCATGTTTGAAATACTAAAAGAACATCTCAGTTTTCGAAAACAACTTGTCCAGCTGGCTCGGGCTGATGTAGCCCGCCAGCATAAAGGCGCCGCCCTCGGCTGGCTGTGGGAACTAGTTAAGCCGACAATCATGATCACGGTCTACTGGTTCGCCTTTACTTACGGTATTCGTAATGGTGGTGATGTCATGGGGCATCCGTTTGCACTATTCCTGGTTGTCGGTATCGTGCCGTGGTTCTATATGTCGTCGATGCTAACCGGCGGCGCTAGCGCCATCCGCAAATACAAATACCTCGTCACTAAGATGAAGTTTCCGGTGTCAACCATACCGACGTTTGTGAACGTTTCCCGCCTAATAACTCATCTTGCCATGATGGCGATTGTCTTAATCATACTGCTATTTAACGGCTACCAATTCGATATCTATATTCTGCAATTTCCGTTATACGTCATATTGATGTTCTTCTTTTTCAATGCTTGGTCATTGTTTTCATCGGTTATCGTGTCCTTTAGCAAGGACTTTATGAACTTGATTAAGTCGACCACGCGAGTTTTGTTTTGGATATCAGGCATACTCTACAGCGTTGATGAAATCCATGTCGAGTGGATCCGCGACGTTTTGCGGATTAATCCGATTACTTTTTTTGTCGAAGGCTATCGAAACACATTTCTCTACGGGCGGTGGTTTTTTGAAGACTGGAAGGCTTTAATCGTCTTCGCTATAGTGATGGTCGTGATGATTGTCACGTCAGTGCTTGTGTACCACAAGCTGCGAAAACAACTGGTAGATGTATTATAGGATATGAGTATGAACAAAACTACAGAATCAGACATGATCACAAACGACGAAGTCGTCCGATTTAGCCACGTTACCAAAAAATACCAGCTATATAAAGATGATAAAAAGCGGCTACTCGGTATGTTATTTGGTGCTCGCATACCGCATAAAACCAAAGTCGCTAGTAACGATCTATCGTTTAGTATCAAAAGAGGCGAGTCGGTCGCTTTCTTGGGCCGAAACGGAGCCGGTAAATCAACTCTTTTGAAGATAATTACTGGAGTAGTTTTTCCAACTAGCGGTGAAGCGTTTATAAACGGCCGGGTTAGTGCTTTGCTAGAGCTGACGGCTGGGTTCGACGGTGAGTTCACTGGTCGCGAAAATATATATCTTCGGGCTCACCTGATGGGGCTTGAGAAAAAGCAGATTAAGGCAGCCGAAAAAGACATAGTAGAATTTGCCGAACTTGATGAGTATATCGACCAGCCGGTTCGAACTTATTCAAGCGGCATGAAGGCTCGACTCGGTTTTGCTATCAATGTCAGCATAAATCCAGAGATCCTAGTCGTCGACGAGGCACTTAGTGTCGGTGATATGAAATTTCAAGAAAAATGTCGAGTGCGCCTCAGTGAAATTATGAAAAAAGATCACGTTACTGTGCTGCTCGTAACGCACTCAATCGGTTCAGCTAAGTCATTTTGTAACCGTGGCATTGTGCTCAAAAATGGCAGCATAATATTTGATGGCAACATCAATGACGCCGCCGAAGCCTACAAAGAATCAAATAATTAACCCGCTATTTATGCATCCGTTTGTAAAAATATTTGGCATAGATATAATTCTGACGATAGCGGCGATACTTGTGGCCGGCTTTTATCTCGGACCGCACGGCGCCCTAGTGGCACTACTACTTATCATACTAGAAGTCGGCTTTAGCTTCGATAATGCCGCTGTTAATGCCCGGGTTCTAGAGACTTTATCGCGCGGCTGGCGGATTGCTTTCCTCAGCGTCGGCATTATCATCGCCGTTTTCGGTATGCGGATCCTTTTTCCGATTTTAGCAGTCGCTCTAGCCGCCGGCATCGACATGGGGTCTGTCGTTGACCTAGCTATCAATAACCCCGATCTATATGCCGAGCATCTGGAAGGATCGCACACCATAATCGCCGCCTTTGGTGGCAGTTTCCTGCTGCTAGTGGCTCTGAGCTATTTCATTATGGACAACCGTAACACCAAAAAAATGTTTATTAAGCCAGTCGAAAAACTAATTAGTAAAGTACCACCAAAGTGGTACAGCGCTCCGCTAATAACGCTTATGGCGGTGACTGTTATCGCTTTTATCTACGACCGCGATAATCCGGCCGAGGTCTTGCTGCCCGGTGTTGTCGCAACTGTTTTATATACCGTCATACACCTACTAGTTAATCTAGCCAGTCGCAGATCAAAAGCCGCGGGTGGGGCTAAGCTTATATCTGGCATGGCCGGACTATCGGCTTTTATGTACCTCGAGGTGCTCGACGCTAGCTTCAGTCTTGATAGCGTTGTCGGGGCATTTGCTATTACCTCATCAGTTCTGTTGATTGCACTCGGCCTCGGTGTTGGTGCGCTGTGGGTTCGGTCGCTGACTATTTATATGGTAGACCACAAACTACTCCATAAGTATGTTTATATCGAGCACGGTGCCCACTACGCGGTCTTTGCCCTGGCCGTCATTATGATTATGAGTGTGACGTTTTCAGTGCCAGAAGTTATTACTGGATTGATTGGTGCCGTTATCATCGGCCTGTCGGTCGTAGCGTCTATTAGTCACGCCAAAAAACTTGAAAATAAGCCAACTAGCTAATTCTATAGACCGTTCAAACTCTGTCGGTGCATGTACTCTTGCATCTCTTGTGTCGTCGGCATCATGCGGTCGTTGAGACTAGCCATGACCCAGAGTGAGCCGGCTACGACGATAGCTAGGGCAAACAGCATGAACAGAAAGCTGTGTAGTTTCCAGCGAGGCCGGCCGTCTTCTGATATATGCAAAAAGAAGAAAAGTTGTATCATGCACTGAACGGTTGCTAGGCCTATGATATAGAAAACAGCTGTCCAACCGGTTAATATTCCGGATGAGACGATGTAAAATGCCACCAATGTCAGCAGGACAGATCCTACAAAGCCAACAATGTACTGTGTTAGTGCGCGTCGATTTATCATATGCCAATTACCCCCATGAGATAGACTATCGTAAATATAAATATCCAGACGACATCAAGGAAATGCCAGAATAGGCTGAAGATCATTAGCCGTCGCAGGTTACCCTGAGTAATGCCGAGCTTCCAGACTCGCCAAACCATAACTCCGATCCAGATCAGGCCAATTGTAATATGAGCTCCGTGAGTGGCGACTAGGGTGAAGAATGACGAGAGGAAGCCACTCGTCTCCCAGCTGTAGCCGCTTGATAGAATTTCCTGGAATTCGACAATTTCCATGACCAAGAAGCTGAGTCCGAGTAGGAGTGTAGCAACCAACCAGCCGATAACCTGCTTTTTGCGGCCGGCCTTAGCGGCTAGGATGGCTACGCCAGCCGTGAAGCTACTGGTTAGCAGTAGTAGTGTTTCAACCAGGACATAGGGCAGCTCAAATAGGTCTTGTCCGCTCGGACCGCCGAAGGTGTTCTGGTGCAATACTGCGTAGGTAGCGAACAGGCTTCCAAACAAGACACAGTCAGTCATTAGGTAAATCCAGAATCCGAGTAATGTTCGGTTATCGGCGGTACTTATTTTAACTTGACTCATGCTGTATACCTCTGTTTGTGCTCTTTCTCCATAGCTAGTAACTCCTCGCGAGTGATAGTGTAGCTGGTGTCATCGTTAGTGGCTCGAACTATGACAGATACTATGATAGCTACTAGTCCGACGACCGCCAGCCAGACGATATGCCAGACAATCGCAAAACCGACGACAAAGGCTAGACCAGCTATCACGACACCAATACTAGTGTTTTTTGGCATATGAATGTCAACAATGTCAGAGTCACGCCAGAGTGGAGTTTTAGTCTGCTTAGCCTGCCAGAAGGCGTCTCTCGACGTAACATTCGGGATAGCTGGGAAGTTATAAAACGGCGCTGGTGATGGCACGGCCCACTCTAGGGTGCGTCCGTTCCAAGGGTCACCGGTTTTATCCAGATTCTTTTTGCGATTTTTAATACTTATAACGACCTGTAGTAACTGACAGACGATACCAACACCTATTAGCGCCGCTCCGAAACCAGCTACCAAGAATAGTGGTTGCCAGCCGGTTGATTCGGCGTAGTGGTCGAGTCGCCTGGTCGCGCCCATTAGACCCAGCACGTAGAGTGGCCCGAAGGCGAAGGCGAAGCCAATAAACCAGAGCCAAGCAGCGGCTTTGCCGAGTCCCTCGTGCAACGTGAAGCCGAAGACTTTAGGGAACCAGTAGGTGACGCCGGCAAATAGTCCGAAGACGACACCAGCAATAATCGTGTTATGGAAATGAGCTACTAGGAACAAGCTGTTATGAACCTGGTAATCGAGGGCTGGCACGGCTAGCATGACACCAGTCATACCACCGACCGTGAACAGGAATACGAAGCCGATAAACCAGACCATAGGACTGTCAAATCGGACGCGGCCACGAGCCATAGTGAAGAGCCAGTTGAATATTTTGACACCAGTTGGAATGGCGATGATCATAGTTGTTATACCAAAGAAGGCGTTGACTTCTGAGCCGGCACCCATCGTGAAGAAGTGATGGAGCCAGACAATCATCGAAAAGAAGGCAATAGCAGCCAAGGCCCAGACCATTGACGGGTAGCCAAATAATTTTTTGCGCGAATAGGTCGCCACGATATCTGACAGGGCACCAAACGCCGGCAGTACCAGAATGTAAACTTCAGGGTGCCCCCAGGCCCATATCAGGTTGACGTACATCATCATATTACCGCCACCGCCAGCTGTAAAGAAGTGCATACCCATCAGCCTGTCGAGTGACAGCATGCCGAGAGTACCAGTTAGGATCGGGAAGACCGAGATGACCATTACCATAGTAATAAGAACGCTCCACGTAAAGATCGGCATTTTCATAAGTTTCATGCCCGGAGCACGCATTTTCATAATGGTAACCAGGAAGTTAACACCAGACAGGGTCGTACCGATTCCGGCGACCTGTAGGGCCCATATCCAGTAATCGACCCCGACCCCGGGACTAAACTCGATGCCGGAGAGTGGTGGGTAGGCTAGCCAGCCAGCGGCTGAAAATTCGCCCAGTAGCATTGATGTATTGATCAGCACCATGCCGGCTGCAAACAGCCAGAAGCTAATAGCGTTGACCGCTGGGAAGGCGACATCGCGAGCACCGATCTGGAGTGGCACGACGATGTTGATTAGCCCAAACATTAGACCCATCGCCACGAAGAAAATCATGATCGTGCCGTGGGCTGAGAAAACTTGTTGGAAGGTGTCAGCTGTAAATAGTCCCTGGCTGCTACCGACAGATGTCGCCTGCTGGAGACGCATCATGATGACATCAGCAAATCCCCTGAGGAGCATGACGACCGCCACTATGATGTACATCACGCCAATCTTTTTATGGTCGATGGTAGTGAACCAGTTCTTCCACAAGTAGCCCCACTTTTTGAAGTAGGTTACAAGTCCGAGGATACTGAGCAAACCGAGGGTTATGCCGATGGCGCCACCGAGTGTCACCATTTCTTTTGGGATAGCATCGACTAGGTTGAAGTCGCCAAATATAAAGTGCTTGATTGAATCCATTATTTATCTCCCTCTGATGAATGATTCTTGGACATGTCAGGCATCATGTATTTATTAACAACGTCATTAAATAGGTGGTCGCGGACATTTGAGTACTGCTCGACGGAATTGTTTTTGCTCGGCTTATAGAGTTCATCGTAAGCTGACTGGCTTAGTTGATTGTCGGAAGCCTGAGCTTTTTTTATCCAGCTCTTGTAGTCGTTTTGGTCTGTCGCCTGGATGACAAATTTCATGCCGGCAAAGCCTTCACCGCTAATATTGGCTGAGGATCCGTTGTAGCTGCCTTTGTCGGCTGAGATGTTCAGGTGAGTGATCATGCCGGGCATGTTATAGATTTGACCAGCTAGCTGTGGTACCCAAAATGAGTTCATGACAGTGTCGGAGGTTAGCGCAAAGTCGACCGGTCGACCCTCGGGAATGACTGCGTAGTTGACGCTGGCAACTGACTCTTCAGGGTAGATGAAGAGCCACTTCCAGTCGAGCGAGACGACCTGTACCTGGAGAGGGTCCTTGTCGCCAACTATCGGCTTGTGCGGATCCAACTTGAAGGTCGATACGACAGTTACGATTGATAGGAAAACAATAATAATAATTGGTATGCCCCACCAAATTGTTTCGGCTAGGAGGCTATCTGAAAAATTAGGTGAATATTTAGCTTTTTTATTCCCCTCGTGATATCGGAATATTATAAAAATAGTCATGATGTAGACTGGTATGACGACGAACAGACCTAGGAAAACGGTTAGCACGATCAGATCACGCTGTTGTTCGGCAATAATGCCTTTTGGATTGAGAATCTCGACATTAACGCCACTAGTTAAATAGACTGTTAGTAAAACAGCAACGATAACGACCAAACCCAGTGTTAGAAACAGCTTTGTCTTCATATCCCTCTTCTTGTCTTAATTTTAGCACAAACATTTTATTTTGCACGGCCAGTTAATAAAAACATAAAACAGTTGTGCTATAATTTCTTCAATGAGAATACTACCTGGTTCGATTGCCCGACATAAGTTCTTCCGACGAAGCCACGATCCCATCTGGCAGATGCAGCTCGGTATCCTTGTAATTATGGCCTTGCAGTTTTTTACAGACAGCTCGTTTCTGCCCTATGACAAAATCTGGATAATTGGCGTTGAGGCCGTCCTGATGGTATCGATACTGCTAGCTACCCACGACGGCTACTCGCGCATATCTAAGTTGCGGCGCAGTCTGGCGCTGACGTTCATCGCTATAGTTGCGGTGATTAATATCTTCTCGTTGTTCTTCTTGATTCAAGACTTGTTGTTCAGCGCAGACTTAGTCAAGTCCGGGCCGGCCCTACTACTAAATGCCTTTATAATCTATGTCACTAATATATTCGTCTTCGCGCTGTGGTACTGGGAGATAGATGGTGGCGGTCCCGATCGGCGTGTCATCGATGCCCGGCAGCGTGATTTCGTATTTCCACAGATGATACATAGCGGTGTAGCGGCTGATGGCTGGCTGCCGGGTTATATTGACTATTTGTATCTCTCAACAACTAACGTTACTAACTTCGCCTCGGCCGACACGCTGCCTTTGTCTCACCGGGCTAAACTGCTGATGATGATCCAGGCCTTGGTGTCAGTTGCTATCGTCGTACTAGTCGCCGCCCGAGCTATCGGCGTCTTGTAGTATTTATCTGGAGCAATTAGTCGTCTCGCTAGTGCTATAACAGGGGGTATTTTTGCTATCAATCAAAAAATGCGCTAAAATATAGCAAAGCATTGGAGGTGTCAGAGTGGCAAAAGTTTCAGCAAGCGTCAAAAAACCAAGCACAGTAGTCGAGTCAAGTGTCCAGGCCGGAGTCATCGTAGCTATTATCGGTGCATTCGTCGGGTTGGTGGCTTATTTCTTGGGCCTACTGCTTGAGAAGTATATTTTAGTCAGTCTTTTTTGCGAGTCCGACCCAGCTGCGATGTGCAGCAACCTAGCCGTAACTGGTGGATCAATCGCCGCCATAATCGCCGGAGTCGGTGGCGTCGTCGCCCTGGCGCGACTTGGTATTTATCGACCACTTCTAGTTGGCCTAGCTGCCTTGATCAGCTTGTGGGGACTATACGGTTGGACATCAGGGCTAAATGTCGGTGTGGCTATCGTTTCGAGCGTCGTGCTCTATACATTGGTTTATCTGGCCTTTTCATGGCTAGCTCGGATGCGCCAGTTCTGGATATCACTGATCTGTATCGTACTGCTGACGGTTGTTTGTCGTCTAGTCATACTATAGTCGCCTGATACGCAGTGCGGCCGCAGCGTTAAAACAGCAAAATCAGCCGGCTTATTTTATTCCTAGGATGCGCCCTGATGAAACGGGTGGTACAATCAATACTATGGATAATACTATTTTATATATTGTAATCGGATTAATCATCGTCGGATTCGGCGTAGTTATATTTGTTTTAAACCAACGACTAAAAGACCTAAAGGGCGGCGGCTCAGTCGATATGATGAAGGCCGACGTCACCGAACTGTCGCGATCCGTCACTCAGCTCCAACAGAACATGTCAGACAAGCTGGAGCGGAGCAACGAAAGCATGCAGACCTCGATGCAGAAGCAACTCAGCCAAAGCGCCAAGCTAGTAACCGACGTCACTCAGCGCTTGGCGAAGCTCGATGAAACTAACCGACGGGTGGTTGATGTGGCCGATGAGCTCAAGACACTGCAGAATGTTTTGCAAAACCCGAAACAGCGCGGTGTATTTGGTGAGTTTTACCTGGAGTCGGTCCTGGAGAATGTCTTGCCTCCGGGCCAGTTCAAGATGCAGTACAAGTTTAACGACGGTGAGATCGTCGATAGTGTAGTTTTCCTCGAGGGCAAGCAAATCCTGCCGGTTGACAGTAAATTTAGTCTCGAAAACTACAATCGGATGATTGAAGCCAAGGATAAAGTCGATAAAGATAAGTTCCTAGCCAAGATCCGGTCTGACTTGAAGCTTCGAATTGACGAAACCAGTAAGTATATTCGACCAAGTGAAAACACGATGGATTTTGCTTTTATGTTCATCCCGAGCGAAGCCCTGTATTACGACCTACTGATTAATAGCGTCGGTACCGATACTAGTTCGCGTGATTTGATAGAATATGCGTTTCGTGATAAGCGAGTTATTATCGTTAGCCCAACTAGCTTCATGGCTTACTTGCAGACCGTATTGCAGGGGCTACGTAGCTTGCAAATAGAAAAGCAGGCCAAAGAGATTCAGGTCCGGGTTGGCAAGCTTGGCCAGCATTTGTCGAAATTTGATAGCTTCATGCAGAAGCTCGGCAATTCACTTGGTACGACCGT
>JAKDMF010000050.1 GCA_030452455.1 bacterium
ACCGCTAGGGGTCGATAAAACCTCTGATAAGTGCTATAATACTTAGGTTATGTCAGGAGTTATACGAGTTTTTGGTGCCAGAGAGCACAACCTAAAAAATGTTGATGTTGAGATACCTAGGGATAAACTAGTTGTCATTACCGGTCTGTCCGGATCAGGCAAGTCTAGTCTAGCTTTTGACACTATCTATGCCGAGGGACAGAGGCGCTACGTCGAGAGTTTGTCGAGCTATGCTCGTCAGTTTTTGGGTGTTATGGACAAGCCTGATGTTGATCAGATCGAGGGCCTAAGTCCAGCGATATCAATCGATCAAAAATCTACCAGCCGAAACCCGCGCTCAACGGTCGCGACGGTGACTGAAATCTATGATTACCTACGGCTTCTATTTGCCAGGCTCGGTGTGCCGCACTGTCCAGTTTGTGGCAAGCCAGTTTCGCGCCGCACACCGCAAGCTATTATTGATGAAATTATGAAGCTCGATGAGGGCAAACGTTTGATGATTATGGCGCCGCTCTTCAAGCAGAAAAAAGGTGAGTTCGCCCATATATCTGAGCAGTATACTCGACAAGGTTTTGCTAGGGCCCGGGTTGATGGCGTGGTTTATTCGCTTGATGAATTCCCCGACTTGCAGAAAAACTTCAAGCACGACATCGAGCTCGTGGTCGACCGTATTGCTATGGCTGGTGACATGGTTTCACGCGTCAGCCAGTCAGTCGAACAGGCACTTAGCCTGGCCGACGGAGTAGTTGAGGTCCTAGACGTCGATAATGATGAAATCCTAACTTACTCGCAGCGATATGCCTGTGTTGATCATCCAGGTGAAGATATACCAGAGCTTGAGCCGCGGCTATTTAGCTTCAACTCACCGCAGGGTGCTTGTCCGGTTTGTACTGGTCTTGGCAGTCGCCTAGAGGTTGACCCGAGTCTGGTGTTTAATCCAAATCTGACTATCAACGAAGGGGCTATCAGGCCGTATAACCGCATGAACAGCGATGCCTGGAATATGCGCCGACTAGAAGCTGTCGCCGAAGCTCATGGCTTCAGCCTTCGCGTTCCGGTCAAGCAACTGACTGAAGCTGATATCGAAAAAGTTCTCTACGGCACAGGCGACCAGAAGTACACCGTCGAGCTTGGTGGTGGTCGACACTACTCGACAACTTACGAGGGCGTTATACCCGGCCTGGAGCGCCGTCATCACGAAACTGACAGTGACTTCGCTCGGCGCGACATCGAGCGATTTATGCGTGAGCTGAAATGTTATTCCTGCAAGGGCGCCCGCCTGAAGCCGGTTGTGCTGTCGGTTACAGTCCACGGTATGAGTATCATGGATATTTGTCAGCTTGGGGTTGATGATGCGCTTGATGTTTTCAAAAACGAACTGAAGCTTAATGAACAAGAACTATTTATTGGCCGTCAGATTATCAAAGAAATTTCGGCTCGGCTTGGGTTTATGAGTAACGTTGGCTTGAACTATCTTGAGCTAGCCCGAGCCGCCAACACGCTAAGCGGTGGCGAGGCGCAGCGTATTCGACTGGCGACTCAGATTGGATCTGGACTACAGGGCGTTCTATATGTTCTGGATGAGCCATCGATCGGTCTACACCAGCGCGACAATGACCGACTAATTGCCACCTTGAAACATCTGCGGGATCTAGGCAACACTGTGATTGTCGTTGAGCACGACGAAGACACGATTCGTTCGGCCGACTACCTACTCGACGTTGGTCCAGGTGCTGGTAATAGCGGCGGTAATATAATTGCAGCTGGCACGCCCGAAGAGGTTGCCCAGAATGACAACAGCATCACTGGCAGGTACTTGTCTGGTAAAGATGAAATCGCCGTTCCGAAAAAACGACGAACTATCATGAAAGATCGAAGCCTAATTATTCGTAAAGCTAGCGAGCACAACCTGCGTGATATTGATGTCGCTTTCCCACTAGGCGTTATGACGGTTGTCAGTGGCGTTAGCGGCAGTGGCAAGTCAACTTTGATTAACGGTATCTTATCAAAAGAGCTGGCCGCCCGGCTGCACCGCTCACACGACGTCCCAGGTGCTCACGAAAACATCGAGGGTATCCAGCATCTTGATAAAGTTATCACAATCGACCAGTCGGCTATTGGCCGCACGCCACGATCCAATCCGGCTACCTATACTGGTGTATTTACACCAATCCGTGAACTGTTTGCTGACACACCTGAGTCTAACATCCGCGGCTATAAGGCCGGTCGGTTTAGCTTCAACGTCAAGGGTGGACGCTGTGAAAACTGTCAGGGTGATGGTGTCATAAAAATCGAAATGCACTTTTTGCCAGATGTATATGTCACCTGCGAAGAGTGTAAGGGCAAACGCTATAACCGTGAGGCACTTGAGATTCGCTATAAGGATAAAACCATCAGTGACGTCCTAGAGATGACAGTTGAGCAGGCCGCCGGTTTCTTCAAAAACATCACATCGATTGCTCGTAAACTCGACACTTTGGTTGAGGTTGGACTCGGCTATATCCGGCTCGGTCAGCCAGCCACGACTTTCTCGGGCGGTGAAGCCCAGCGGATTAAACTAGCGACCGAGCTATCTAGGCGACCGACCGGCAAGACTCTCTATATTCTTGACGAGCCAACGACCGGACTGCATAGTGCCGATGTTAAACGACTGCTTGCGATTCTGGATCGACTAGTTGATGGTGGCAATAGCATGGTGGTCATCGAGCACAACCTCGATGTTATTAAGTCAGCCGATCACTTGATCGATATGGGGCCGGAGGGCGGTTCTGGTGGCGGTCAGGTCATCGCTAGCGGTACGCCGGAGGAAGTTTCCAAAGTCAGCCAGTCCTACACCGGCGTCTATCTCAAAGATATTTTGAAATAATACTAATACCCGCTATTTTACAGGTATAAAAGTGATATCCTCAGGTTACGGATTCAACACTGCGGCACCTCGGAAATCCTAGCAGGCTAGCATTTCACTCAGTTCCTTGTGTTATAATAATAGGTAGTATTAAAATATTTTATTGCGAAAACTGTGTGCA
>JAKDMF010000051.1 GCA_030452455.1 bacterium
ATATTTCACTCAAGTTTGCCTTGGGCGAAATCGCCCTTGCTTGAGTTTTAGGAGTTGTCATGAGTAACTATGTCGCATTCGTCGCCTACAAGGTGACCAGGCATGCCTCCACTGGTGGAAACACGACCGTCGAAGAAGAGTATCGACTGTTTCCTGTCGAGACGGGTGCGCCCGCCATGCAGTCCCTCGCTAACGCCGTGGATATGATCGCGGATCGTCACGGCGTATCTACAGGTGCAGTTACAGTAACAAATTTCAATATAATGTCCGGCACAGTCGGCGCCTAGTGAGACCAAGCAATACAGCCCCGAAAAAGTTCGCACTTATCGACACAATCTGTCGGTATGCTCGCAGCTTTTTCGGGGTATTTTTATAACCTCGTTCGCTAGTTTGTCTGTTTCTAGATATCAGCTTTTTGCGACTGCTCGGTGCGCCACTGCGCGATCTGGCCGTGATGGCCGCTCAGCAAGACATCGGGGACTTTCAGGCCGCGGAATTCTTCCGGCCGAGTGTACTGCGGAAACTCTAGAGTCTCGCCATCGGAAAAACTCTCAATTATAGCGCTATTCTCACCACCTAAGACACCCGGTATTAGCCGGACGACACTATCGACAATCGTCATGGCTGGTAGCTCGCCACCGGTTAGTACGTAGTCGCCGACACTGAGCTGCTCATCAACTAGTGTCACGATCCGCTCGTCATAGCCCTCATAGCGTCCACAGATAAATATATAGCCGCTGCCGCTGTCAGCGTATGATTGAGCGACAGACTGCTTCCAGCGCGTGCCACGCGGCGTCATAAGCAGCACTTTAGCACCTGGGTCGATCTCTTTAGCATGTTCAACAGCTGCAAACAGTGGCTCGGGCTTCAGTAACATGCCATCACCGCCGCCATATGGCGTGTCGTCCACCGTCCGCCGCGGGCCGAGTCCGAACTGACGCAGGTCAATTGTAGTTAATTCGACATGGCCATCTTTTTGGGCCTTCCATAGCATCGACGACGTGAATACGCCATCAACCATATCAGGAAACAATGTAATAACTTGGATTTTTCTCATCTGACTATATTTTACTAGTTATGTGCGGTTTTGTCATATTTACTGTCAACTATAGCTAATATTTGGCAAGTTATCTGGTATACTACAAATAATAGATAAAGTACGGAGAAACAAACATGATTCCTGATGAGAAACCATCGGTCACTGACGACCAGCGCCTTCGAGCAGCCACTAGAACGCTGACGATCGATCCCCTAGCCGGCAATATTAAGCCAGATGAGGACAACGAGGCTGAACAGGTTGCCCACCACCTGGCAAATGGACCACTGCCAAACACGCCGGAAGAGTCCGAGGACAGCGAATCAGCTTCAATCCAGTCCCGCCCCCAAAGTATCGAGAAAAAACGAAGCCGCATGGCCCTCTACAGCGGTGTCGTCGCAACTTGCCTGGTTGTAGCAATTATTGTTTACGGCATCTACTACTAAGTAGTCGGATAAAAAATCACGAAAATCACGAAATCCGCCATAGAGGCGGATTTTTCGTAATACATATAAAGCTCTCAACAAATATGTTTGTTGCTCGCATAGAGCATTTCTCGCAGTTCAGAATGTTTTCGAACTACTTATGATTATACA
This sequence comes from bacterium, assembly GCA_030452455.1. GTDB lineage: Bacteria > Patescibacteriota > Saccharimonadia > Saccharimonadales > Saccharimonadaceae > JAKDMF01. The sequence goes on from JAKDMF010000051.1 coordinate 1,633, forward strand.
TAACTATCTGGCTTCCGACAAGACTTTTTGCCGACAATCCTTAATGACTTGAAATGACCATTTGTAATATATTTACAGGGGTCAAATGTCAAGATCGTCAAGATCGGCCAGCTCACGACGTGATTTTTCGGCGTAATCTGAGGTATTATCCACAGATTCCTCTGTAGAATTATCCACAGACCTGTCTGGATTCGATGGTTCGTGCCCCTCTTCGTCGTTATTTACAATCTTTAGGTTGTAACGAGCGTCGTTTTTTGTACCAAGTGCCCGTAGCAAAGTTCGAACGCTCTGAGCTGTGATGCCGCGCTTACCGATAACTCGGCCAAGATCTTCTGGATTAACAGTTAGTGTAAGTAAAACTCCCTTTTCATCGACTATACGATCGACAACCACGTCGTCAGGATTCCCGACTAATGATTTTACGATATACTCTACAAATTGCTGATCTATTGTTGACATAGTTCCCTCCACTGCTGTCTAACTGACTACTATCGTACCCTAAGTATAACACGCTCTAATAAAATACTTATGCTATGGGACAATAAAAAAATACCACCTCATATGTGAAGTGGTTATTTTTTTATCAGAAGCTTGCTTATTCGGCTGATTCTTCTGGGGCTGTCTCTTCGGCTGGAGTTTCTTCTTTTGGCTGATTGCGACGAAGTTTTTCAGGGCTCCGGACGGCCTTACTCTTGCTATCATCAGCAGTTTTTACCCACTTCGGAAGCTTAACACCGGCATCTTTGAGTAGTTTAACAACTCGAGGTGATGGCTGGGCGCCATTATCTAGATATTTCTGTGCTAGCTCTACCTGCACGTTACTATCTTTGGTATGTGGGTTGTATGTACCAACGTAGGTGACTATACGACCGCTTGAAGGATGGCGTTGGGCCTCCTGAACGGCTAGTCGATATACGGGATAGCCCTTACGGCCGACACGTTGCAAACGAATTGCTAGCATAAAAATCAAACTTCCTTTTAACTTAGGTCTTTACTATTTACTTCTTAACAAGTTTACACTGTTTTAACGGTGGTGTCAATGAAATATTAGGAGGGGCATAGCCCCTCCACTTCACAACCGAAGTAAATTCGGATTGCTTGCCCCACCCCCTGAAGGTCGGGCGAGCCCTCTTGTTCGTGTTGGCACGAACGGGGATATTAGGATGTGCACGCCCTTCCGTTTATGTTTCGAAATGAATTCGAAACAATCACTCCCCCACTAAAGTCGATGCCGTGCATCGATATTTAAATCACAATAAATACGACCTTCACTAAAATAATAACGCCGTTCGTGTCCTCACGAACACGAGGCCCCGGCCGAGCGGATCTTAGATCCGAGGGTGGAGTGAGTTTTCGGATTCATTCCGAAAATGATAGCGGAGGG
>JAKDMF010000013.1 GCA_030452455.1 bacterium
ACCTGCCAAAAGCAAAAGTGCATAGATTCACCGATAGAAACCACTTTTTCCAACCGACATTTCCAGAACTACTCGATATATTAAAACAAAAATAAAAACGCCGGAGGCATGAGCCGTCAGGCGATCTTTAGGGGGTGTAGTGCAGTTTTCGAATTCACTTCGGAAACAAACAGAGGGGTGGACCCCTCTTATGATATGGAGGCACGTACGAGAGTCGAACTCGTCTTTAAGGTTTTGCAGACCTCCGCGTAACCGCTCCGCCAACGCGCCATATACTTAGATTATATCAGATAATGCCTCCACTTAGCTACTAGATACGATACCGACCGAATAACTTGCATTTTCGAGAGGTTTTATCTATAATTTTTAGGAGTACGCGGGTTTAGCTCAGTTGTTAGAGCGCTTCCTTGCCAAGGAAGAGGCCAGGAGTTAGAGTCTCCTAATCCGCACCAAGATAAAAACCCACCTAGCGTGGGTTTTTATCTTGGTATGAATATGCCTCTAACTCCTGGTCTCGATCCGAAGAAATAGCCAGAAGCAACTCTTACGCCGACGTCTTATTTATCGCGCCTGAAAGTTATGCGTCCCATAATGCGAGATAGTTTCTCGCGTCGAGCAGCTTTTTTCTGTTCGTATCTCTCGACAGCTTCTTGCATAGCAATATAATCAGACTCAAGATCTAACCGATCTTCAGATATTTCACCTCTTAAAAAGAGTTCAAAAAGCTCCTCATTAGTCGGCTTCGGTAGTTCTGACATGTTTGTATTTTCAAATTCTGACATAATATTATAATACCATAAGTATTATAGAAAGTCAATAAAGTCTCTCGTACACCTCTAGCTTTATTCGCCCATCTCATAGGATATATAGAAATATTTCGCTATTGCTGTTTTACTATGTTGATTGTATAATAACCAACATCTTTTGGTATACCAGAGATGTGTTTTTACAATCCGAACTTTCGCGTCGACATCGATGCCTGACACAAGGAGATAGTTATGAGATTTGTCTTAGATATTCTTGTCCGGGCAGGCCTGATCTGGGCCTTTATCTATTTAGGACTACTATCCGTACATACCGAAGGGCGCCCAATACACGGCTTCCTAGAATACCTCCTGGTGGCCATCCTGGGCACTCTCATACTACTCATAGTGCAGCTCCTAGTTATCGGCATCAGTGCCATAGCGGTAGGTATAATTAGCGCTATCTCCAAAGAAGCAAGCAACATCATAGTAGTAATAGTTGTTTTGGTATTTGGATTTGCATCCAATTGCGCCGCTCTATGGGCCGCCGCTCTACTTTTTCCCAACAATATATTTTTGTCAGGCTTCTGGTCGACAATTCTATGCGGATTCTTGCTGACAGCAGTAGCCAGATTGCTCGGATCCAGTAAAAACAACAGCTGACACGCTCAGTCACCCGTTACCTAAATTGGTAGCGGGTATTTTATTTAATAGGGTTTCTATAGTAGCTAAGCCTAGCAGCCTCTAATCGGTTGAAATATCCATAAAATATATTTGACATAATACAAATACAAATTTATAATATGCGCATGACAAACCGTCATAGATCGTACCTATACATCTAGGAGGCGTTTCGTGCTACGCGTATTTGCAACATGGCTTATTCGTATTGGACTACTGGCTTTAGTGCTAATTACACTAATCGGCTATGACAAGATTTCAATATACCACCTCGGCAAACCGATCCACGGCCTAGACCAGTACTTGGTGGCCGCCGCGGCTACCGGATTTATCTTGGCGTTAGGCTTTGTGATATGCACTCAGCTAAATCAGGCTGTTTTAAGGGCTATTTCGAAGTCAATCGAGCGTCGCATGGAAATAGATTCCAGCGATGTGGCCGAGCTAGAACATCCTGGCCTCGCTCTCGTGATGTTAACTTTTGTTCCGATTGCCACGGTAATCTTCTCGATAGTTCTATATGTCGCGGCTCTGGTAGTTCCAGCTGTCATCACCCTATGGGGACTCTGGGCCACCTTACTGTGCGGTCTCATGATAGCCTGTGCTTGGGTTATACCTAGTATCGTCACCATCGATCGTAGCAATATATAATTGTCCCGATCACACCCTCGCCTATTGCTGGCGAGGGTTATTTTTTAATAAGCACGTCCTCTATCAATAAAACAAATTCTGAACTATACTAAGTATATGAAGGTAAGTGATTTATTCGTAAAAGCTCTTGAAAAAGAGGGGGTGAAATACGTCTTCGGTGTTCCCGGCGAGGAAAACCAAGATTTGCTATTCAGCATGGCTGAAAGTTCAGTAACGTTCGTACCGTGTCGTCACGAAAATGGCGCAGCGTTTATTGCTGATGCGTGGGGTCGACTAACCGGCCAGGCCGGCGTCTGCCTAGCAACGCTTGGCCCCGGTGCAACCAATTTAATAACCGGCGTTGCCAACGCCAACTTCGACAAGTCGCCGCTAGTTGCTATTACTGGCCAAGGCGGCATCACTCGTAAGCACCACGAAAGCCACCAGTACATCGACGTCGTATCGATGTACAAGCCAGTCACGAAGTGGAATACATCGATTACTATGCCGGAGATTACGGCTGAGTCTATCCGTAAGGCATTCAAACTGGCAACTCTCGAAAAGCCCGGCGCAACCCATATCGAGCTCCCGGAAGATGTCGCTAGCAAGCCTGTTGCTGACGATATTCAACCAATCAAGCCACAGCGAGTTCGCCGAGCGGCCGCTGACTATAAAGCCATCAGGCAAACTGTTGAGCTCCTAGAAACTGCCAAACGACCACTTATTATCGCCGGCAATGGTGCCGTCCGAAAACTAGCTAGCCGTCACCTAACAGATTTTGCAACTGAGTTTGATATTCCAGTCGCCACGACTTTTATGGGCAAGGGCGCGATCTCGGACAAGCTGCCACAGAGCCTCGGCACAATCGGTACTGGCTTCAAAGACTATATCTTGCAAGCCGTTGAACAAGCTGACCTGATCCTAGCTGTTGGCTACGACATGGGTGAATACGCTCCCGAAAAATGGAATCCTCGTGGCGACAAAAAAATCGTTCATATCGATTTCGTGCCAGCTGATGTCTATAACAGCTACCAGCCTGAGGTTGAAGTTGTCTGTGACGTCTCAGATGCTTTCTGGCAGATCCAACAAAAACTAGAGCGCAATAATATCAGCTTCGATAGCGGCTGGTATAGCGATGTTCGTCAGCAAATAATTGACGATATCAAAAGCTACGACATATCGGGCGATGACAGTCTGACTGTTCCAGGCACGCTTAATGTACTGCGCCAAGTTATGAACGATGACGGCCTACTGTTTAGTGATATCGGCAGTCACAAAATCTGGATTGCTCGTAACTTCCCGACTTACGTACCAAACGGTACAATTGTCGGCAACGGCTTCTGCAGCATGGGCGCGTCACTGCCGGCCGGTATAGCGGCTAAACTAATCGACCCAAACCGCCAAGTCGTGACAGCTATGGGCGACGGTGGATTCATGATGAATTCTCAGGAAATTGAAACTGCTCAGCGACTTGGTCTCGGCTATACAATCCTGGTTTTCAATGACAACGACTACGGACTGATCAGCTGGAAGCAGCGCATGAACACTGACGGCAAGGAAGTCTCGACTCGCCTGACAAACCCGGACTTCAAAGCCTACGCTGAAAGCTTTGGCATAGCCGGCTACTCACCGTCGACAGCCGACGAACTTCGCGACACATTGCAGCACACATTAGCGACTGGCGAACTAGCGCTTGTCGAAGTCAAAATCGACCCAGCTGTTAACCAAGAACTGTATGAAAAGCTAAAGACGTACTACAACTCTAAATAACTCCAAGGAGGTTCTATGAGTACAATGCAATCAATAAATCCAGCTACTGGAACTACAGTTGCCGAATACCCAACTCATACGCCTGATCAGGCGACTGAGATTATAAACGATGTTAATACAGCCTGGCTGTCATGGCACCGGACTAGTTTCGACGAGCGTGCCAAGCTAATGCGTCGAGCCGCCGACCTACTCGACGAACGAGCCGATGAGCTGGCTCGCCTGATGGCCAACGAAATGGGTAAGCCTCTATCCCAAGGTGTTGGCGAAGCCAAAAAGTGCGCCAATGTCTGCCGCTACTACGCTGACAATGCCGCCACTTTTCTAGCCGACAAACCGCTCCAAACCGATGCTAAAAAATCAAAAGTATCGTACCAGCCACTTGGTGTTATTTTGACTATTATGCCCTGGAATTTCCCGTTTTGGCAGGTCTTCCGCCAGATTGCTCCGAGCCTGATGGCCGGCAACACTATGGTCTTGAAGCACGCCAGCAACGTACCGGGCTCAGCCCTAGCGATTGAAAGTATCATGCAAGACGCCGGCTTCCCGGTTAATACATTCCGTACCCTGCTCGTGCCAGGCGCCGAAACCGAAGCCCTCATCACCAACCCTCACGTCCAAGCCGTATCTCTAACTGGCTCTACTCCAGCCGGCCAGCAAGTTGCTGCCACGGCTGGTAGTGTCCTCAAAAAAGCCGTTCTGGAGCTCGGTGGATCAGACCCATACCTCGTTCTAGATGATGCTGACATTGAACTGGCTGCACAGGTCTCAGCCGCTAGCCGCTTGATAAACACTGGTCAGAGCTGTATCGCCGCCAAACGATTCATCGTCGTCGAATCAGTTTATAATAAATTCGTCGAAGCTTTCACGGCCGAAATGGAGAAATATGTCGTCGGTGATCCGTTTGATAGCGGTACAACTGTCGGACCAATGGCCCGGCTTGACCTACGCGACGAACTACATGAGCAGGTTAAACAAGCCGTCAAACACGGCGCAACTGTCCTTATGGGCTGCGAAGTACCGGAGTCGGATGGTGCTTTTTACCCAGTCTCAATCCTAGCTGACGTCACAAAAGACAACCCTGTCTATAAAGAGGAATTATTTGGCCCGGTTGCGATGTTGATCAAGGCCCAGGACGAGGCTGACGCAATCGAAATCGCCAACGACACCGAGTTTGGACTTGGTGGAGCGATATTCAGCCAAGACGAAGCTCGGGCGGAACGAATTGCCTCCGAGGAAATTCAGTCCGGTGCGGTCTTCGTAAATGGACTAGTCGCCAGCGACCCTCGAGTACCATTTGGCGGCATCAAGCAGTCCGGCTACGGCCGCGAGCTTGGTGAGCATGGTATTCACGAATTCGTTAACATTAAAGCCGTCCAAATCAGCTAATTACACTATAGAAATATGATACAATACCCTTAAGCATAAACAACTTAGGGGTAGGTATGAATCGCGAAGACTATAAAGAATTAGTTAAAAGCTATAAAGATAAAGCTCGTAAAAAATTTCAAACTCTAAAGTCTAAGCGCAAGTCCCGACGCAAGCTTCCAGTCGCCGACCAGATGGCTCTTCGTAAAAAAGACCGAGCCGCTACCCGCGACTGGAAACAGCGCATCAATAAAACGGTTAATCCGAAGTCTCGAAAAGCCCAGAAAAAAGGCTACAAACTATTCAGGAAATTACAGCACCGGAAATATAAAATTGCCGTCACTATCATAGTTCTAGCTATCATAGTCGGGCTACTATCATGGTGGTACATCACCGCTACCAAGCCGCTAACCACGGAGCAGCAATTGGCTCGCGATCAATCCCTAAAAATCGCTAAACAAGAGATGGACGAAAGTATGGTCTTGCTTCGCAACAAGCACCATACTTTGCCGCTTAAAAATAGTCACATCAATGTCTTTGGCGTTGGCTCAGCCAACACGGTTTACGGCGGCGGGGGTGCTGGTGGAATCTCGACAACTTCAGTTGATAGCCTATACCAAGCTTTCGACAAAGCCGGCCTAAAATACAATAAAGACCTCTATAACCTATATAATAACTTCGCTTTCAACGATGAAGCTTCGACCGATGACTATACGCCAGCCAAAACATCTCTGCTAGATACTCTCTTGCCGACAATTTCCGGCTTTTTGCAGGTCTCACCGGAAGAAATGCCAACCGACAAACTACCCGACTCAGTCATGAAAACTGCCAAGGATTATTCTGATACTGCAGTTTATGTCGTGTCACGAGTTGGCATGGAAACCAAAGATTTCAAGCCAACCGATCTCGAGCTGTCTAAATCCGAGAAGGCCACGCTTCAAAAATTAGATAATAACTTCAATCACGTCGTAGTACTAGTTAACTCCACTAATGTTATGGAGCTTGGTTTTGTCGAGGAAATGAAGCACATCGATAGCGTGCTATGGATCGGCGCCCCGGGCGAAATTGGTAGCCACTCGGTAGCGGAAGCCCTGAAAGGCGAAGTTAACCCATCTGGTCGACTAACCGATACCTACGCCTACAATATCGAATCTAACCCGGCCGTCACCAACACCGGTAGCTTCGAATATACCAACCGGAGCGGCGGTGCTATCGACCGATACTTTGTTGACTACGAGGAAGGCCCATTTGTTGGCTACCGTTACTACGAGACATTTGTGTCCGATGATAAATACGACGATGTAGTGCAATATCCATTTGGCTACGGCATGTCATACACGTCTTTCGACTGGGATGTTATCGACACCAAAGCCACCAAAAACAAAATTCAAGCGACCGTCAAAGTCAAAAATACTGGCGACCTAGCCGGTAAAGACGTCGTTCAGATGTATTACTCAGCACCGTTTTACAAAGATGGCATTGATAAGTCGGCTATCGAACTGGGCGACTACGTCAAAACTAAGCTCCTAAAACCTGGCCAATCCGAAACGCTCAAACTGTCGTTCAACACCAATGACATGGCGTCATATGACGATCAGAAAAAACAAGCTTGGGTGCTAGATAAAGGCAACTACGAGATAAGTATTTCCAAAAATGTTCACCAGCCAGTTGATAGATTTAATTATAGCCAGACCAAAAGGCTGGTCATAAACAAAGATAACGCCACCGGCGCAACCGTAACTAACCGGTTCGATCAGGCTCGCGGTGACTTAACTTACCTATCAAGATCCAATCCCAAAAAGACTATGCCCGAGGCGCCAACCGGCGACGACTTCATCATGCCCGACAAGGTCAAAGCAGCTGATTACGAACACGTCAAATCAACCGAGCCGGCTCCAGCAGCTGGCGGCAACAACGGCATCAAGCTCAAAGACCTGAAGGGCCTCGACTACAATGACCCAAAATGGGACTCTTTCCTGGGTCAATTAAAAGATAAAGAGCTGGTCGAGCTAGTCGGCAACGGCGGCTACTGGTCGGTCGCTATCAAGCGACTCGGCATACCAAAGACAACAATGTACGACGGACCAGCTAGCATCAGAAGCTTCCTAGGCGCCTGGGCGACGGTTGCCTACCCGACTCCAGTCAATCTATCAGCTACATGGAACAAGCCGCTTGCAGAGGCTGCTGGTGAGGCCATGGGACGTGAAGCTAAGTCGTTCAATGTCGACGCCGCCTACGCTCCATCGCTCAACATGCACCGATCGCCACTTGGCGGGCGCAACTTCGAATACTACTCAGAAGATCCGCTTATCGCCGGTAGCATCGGTGCCGCCTGGATCAAGGGCTTCCAGAGTAATGGCACAGTCGCCATCATGAAGCACTTTGCAGTCAACGACCAAGAAACCCATCGGGCTGACTTTGGTCTCTACACCTGGCTATCGGAGCAGTCGCTCCGTGAAATCTACCTCAAACCATTTGAGATGGCCGTTAAACAAGCCGACGCCCACGGCGCCATGTCAGCCTTTAACCGAATCGGGGCTATCTGGGCCGGCGGCGACAAAGCGCTGCTGACAGACGTCTTGCGGACTGAGTGGGGCTTTGAGGGCTTCGTCATAACCGATGCCGGCGTCGCTATGCAGGGTGAACATTTTGATGCCTTGCAGGCCAACGAAGCGGGTAACGACCTAATCCTAGCCTTCCTGATCGACACACCCGGTAGTAACAAGTTCGAGAAGCAACTTAAGTCATACCTCAAAGAGGATCGGGCTGGCACACTAATCGCTATGCGAAAATCAGCTCATCACATACTTTATTACGTTCTAAACAGCAACGAGATGCAATAACCCAGCACCATGGCCAAGCTCGATAGTCTTAGTCTGGATGAAAAAGTATCACTTTTATCGGGTGATAGCTTCTGGACGACTCAATCACTGCCAGATGATGATATTGCATCAATCGTTATGTCCGATGGACCAAATGGGCTGCGCAAGCAAGGTGGTCAGGCTGGCGATAACCTTGGTATTGGCAAAAGTGTCCCGGCGACATGTTTTCCAACTGCTGCCACCCTAGCCTGTAGCTGGGATGCGGCGCTCGTCGAAGAGATCGGCACTGCCATCGGCCAAGAAGCTAGGGATCAAAACATCAACATGGTCCTCGGGCCAGGCCTAAACATCATCCGAGACCCCCTAGGTGGTAGAAATTTTGAATACTTTTCCGAAGATCCCTATGTCAGTGGTACACTTGCCACAGCTATGGTTAGCGGTATCCAGAGTCAAAACGTAGCGGCCTGCGTCAAGCATTACGCTGTCAACAGTCAAGAAACACTACGCATGACTATCGACGAAATAGTTGATGATAGAAACTTGCACGAGATACACCTCGAAGCTTTTAGGCGGGTTGTAAAGTACGGCCAGCCACAGGCTTTGATGACATCATACAATAAGATCAACGGCAGTTACGCCAATGAATCTAACTACTTGCTACAGGATGTCTTGAGGCAACAATGGGGTTATGACGGATTGACTGTAACTGATTGGGTCGGCACCAATGACCGTGTCAAAAGCCTGGCGGCTGGCAACGACCTAGAGATGCCCTGGTCGGGTGGCCGAACCAACCGACAGATTAAACGGGCCGTCGAGAGTGGTTCGCTAGCTGTCGCCAAAATCGATGAAAGCGTCAACCGGATAGTTAAGCTATCTAGGCAACTAGCTAAATGCACCAGGATTAAGCAACCCTCATCGCTCTACGACGAGCATCACAAACTATCAACCAGGTCCGCGGCTGAATCAGCTGTTCTTCTAAAAAACGATGGCATCTTGCCACTGTCTAAATTCCTGTCGGTCGCGGTCATCGGTGATTTTGCAAACAAACCGCGCTACCAAGGTGCTGGTAGTTCGATGGTCAATCCGACGAAGCTTGATAACGGACTAGACGAAATCAAGCGAGAAGGCTACCGAGTCAAAAACTATAGTCAGGGTTATAAACGTTTTGGCGGCCACAATCAGCGCTTGTTGCGACAGGCATTAGCAAATGCTAAAGAAGCTGACGTCGCAGTTGTTTTTCTAGGTCTCGATGAGTCGGCTGAATCCGAGTGTATTGATCGCGATAATATGAAGCTAAACGACAATCAGCTCCGGCTGGTTAACGCTCTAGCCCGCCAGCAAACCAAAATGGTCCTAATTCTATCGGGCGGAGCACCGGTTGAACTGCCGCTGGCTGACTACCCGACGGTCAAAGCTATCCTCCAGACGCATCTCGGCGGGCAGGGCTCGGGCGAGGCTGTCGCCAGCCTGTTAAGTGGCCGAGTTAATCCGAGCGGAAAACTCGCAACCTCTTACCCCCTGCGCTACAGCGACGCACCAACTTCGCATATTTTCCCGGGCCAAGAAGCCACCTCGGACCACCGCGAATCAATCTTTGTTGGCTATCGATACTACGAATCGCGCCAACAGCCAGTCCGGTATCCATTTGGGTATGGCCTGTCCTACACCAGCTTCGCCTACAGTAAACTAAAAGTCAGCAAAAACCACGTCAAAATTAATATTAAAAATACCGGACCAGTCCAAGGCTCCGAAATCGTCCAGCTTTACATAACCCCACCATCAACCCATAGAGCATTTAGGCCGCTTAAAGAACTGGCCGCCTACGCCAAGGTGACTTTAAATCCAGGCGAAACCAAGACTGTTGAGCTCGATATCGATAACCACTCCTACAGCTACTACAGCCCGAACAAACAATCATTCGTAACCCTGACTGGTAAGTACAAGCTTTTAGTTGGCAGCTCAGTCCAGGACATCAAGGCCCAGTCGTCAATCCTGGTGTCAGGCAGCCGCCTATCGAGTGGCGAACTCGATAGCCTCAAAGCCTACAGTAAAGTCGGCCTGAAAAAGACTTCACGAAAAGATTTCGAAGCTGTTTACGGGCAGAAGCTACCTAGCTCAAATTGGGATAAATCTAAAAAATTAACACTCGACGATACACTACATCAGTTTAAATACAGCAACTTTATCGGTCGGTCTCTGCTCGGCTCGCTGATGTCGATACGCAAAATATTATTCAAATTTAAAAAACCGGTTCAAGCCAATAACATGATGTTTGTCATCAACCTACCGCTCAAAAGATACCAGCTGGCGACCGGCAAAAAGAGCTCGAAACTATTAGCTCGAGCTGTGCTTTTTGTGGTTAATATCTAGCTAGCTATTGCCTTCATTGTCGCGTCGATAGCTGTCAATCATGTCATTCAGGTCGTCGTCTAGATTTTCATTTGTCAAACTATTACTATAGTCTTCAATCCGTCGATAGAACTTCTCAATGACTGCGCCACTAACCGAAGGTGTATTTATCTGAACTGGTATTCCGATTTGCTCCAAAAAAGAAATTGATGCCTCGAAATTATCCGGGTCAAATAGCATGTCATTAACTGCACCGCGGAACAAATGGGCGTACTCTGAAACTTGGACCGTTTCAGTCTCCTCGTTATTGAAATTTATCCTAATATAATCAAAGTCGGATGAATTACGAACTATGTCACCGATCGCGACCTTACCGATGACATGCTTAACGCAGCGAGTATTTTCCGGTGTGACCTCAACTCTCTCGCCGGCAATAGTAATAACCGGCTTTTCTACTCCAGTTGGTTCTCGTTCAATGTCCGCCATAAGATTCTATCTCAACTAACTCTTTTTGTAGGTAGTTATCGAGTGGCCGTCATACTTATAGACTAGCTTGCCGCCTTCGTCGCCATCATAAGTTTCAAGATGGACTGTCTTCTGCCAGATTTGATAAACATATGGCAAGGTCTTATTGATGTAGTCCTGGTCAAGGGCTCGGCCGTCAAAATCATGAGCCAAGTATAGTTCGCTTGAGCGAGCATAGTCACTCTCGATAACTGAGATTCGAGGTGTTCCATTGTTGTCGAGCATATTTACTAGTTGACTACGAATATCTTCCCAGCCGTTACTCTTGACAACTTTATACTCGTTTCCGAAGTAATCAGTCTTGGTTTCGTATGTATACATATGTAGTCTGTCAGCAATATTTTTATCGAAGTAATTACGCATGAAAGACTGATCGTCGTTGTGGATCATAATGTCACGAAGCGCTTCTGTAGCTGGGCTATCTTCCAGCGGACCGTCATATTTAGGATAGACGGTCTTACCTTGTCGCTCCAGCCAGTCGGTTTCTTTTGCGTTTAAGTTACCGTTGTAGTAATCTTCTAAATATTCGTACATTTTCATACCGACGTGGTATGGGTTGAGTGACTTGCCGCTCTCAGTCACAATTCCGGCGTGAAGATGCATCCATGACTCATCCTCAGAATTAGTTATGTGGCCGCGTGTACCCATTTCGCGCATGATACGCTTGTGCCAATAGGCCGCCCAGCCTTCGTTCATAATCTTAGTTCGTTTTTGCGGGAAAAAGTAGTTTGACTCGTCGCGGACAACATCGATTACATCCCGCTGCCAGTCTTCAAGGTACGGTGCATGGTTACGCAAGAACCCTAGTATGTCTTGATCTGGTTCTGGTGGAATATGGACCACCGCTTTTTTGTTGCGCCTTACTTCGGCTTGCTTTTTGACACCACCAATTGCCATAATGTCAGCAAATTTGTTTTCAACCGGCATGTTTTCGAGATCTAGTTTTCGCTGAGCGGTTCGTGTCCACTGCTCGATCTCGTCATCTTTATACGGTCGGTCTGGATTATACGGGTCAGAGTATTCGTCGAGCGACAAGACGGCATCGAGGAATTTTTCAACTTCCATCGAACCCTCAGATTCTTCGTAGCCATGGAACCTTTCAGCGCTGCGAGCGGCAATTGCCGGCATGTCACGTTTTGTATTTTCAAATAGTTTGTTGTGTTTGAAAAAGTCAGTATGTCCAAGCACGTGAGCCATGACAAGCTTGTTATCGATCGGGGCGTTGTTTTCCATCAGGTAGGCCTGAGCTGGATCACTGTTAATGACTAGTTCGTAGATTTTGCCCATACCGTGTTCGTATTGAGTCCGCTGCACGCGGTAGTTACGACCAAATGTCCAGTGCGAGAATCGGTTTGGTATATTGTAAGCGGCGATTTGATTGATGATCTTGGCAGGGGCCAAATCAAAAGTCGTTGGGAATGGATCGAGATGGTACTCCGAAGCAATACCCCAAATTTTGTCGAGAGCGTCTTCTAGTTCCGCATCCTCAGTTAAGAATTCGGGCGTGTTGTCGACTTCCTCGTTTTTTTCTGGAGCCTCAAACCAGCCACCGTCGATCGGCAACTCGACATCGAAGTATTCTTCTGGTGTTTTATTGAACGGTTCTCTCTCGCCTGACATTTTATCCCCCTGATTTATTCGTCTGGACTAAATACGTATTTCAAAGCATCTAGTACTTCAGATTTATCGTTGATGACACAAGTTTTCATACGCTCATCTTTAATCTTATTCTTATACTCGTTGATCAATCCCGAACTACTGCGCTCCTGGAGCTGGACATAGGCATACTGACTAATATCACGTTCCATCATACCTTCAACAGCATCGATGCACTTTTTATTGTCATCGCCCCAGTTGTCGCCATCTGAGAAGTGGATTGGGTAGACATTGTAGCGGTCGGCTGGGAATCGATCGTCCATGATATCAAGTGCCATCACATTAGCCGATGAACATTTAGTACCACCGCCGGCGCCGCGACTAAAGAATTGTTGCTCGCTCACCTCGTAGGCCTCGGTATCATGGGCGACAAATACGAGTTCAACTTTTGGATACTGTGAGCGCAAAAAGTTGACTGTCCACCAGCTAAAGGCTCGGGCCATGTATTTTTTCTGCTCACTCATTGAGCCAGATATGTCCATCATAGCGATTACAACGGCGTTGTTTTCAGGCTGCGGTTCGTATTCCCATGAGCGGACACGGTAGTCTTGCTCTTCGATATCTTTCATGACCACTCCACGACCATCGCCAGCATTTCGCATGATGTTATTCATGACTGTTCGGGCTAAATCTAGGTTATTGGTACTCCGTTTTTTACGAACGTCGTTCCATTCCGGATTTTCGGAGTCAATTTCGGCCGATTCTTTTGGTCGAAGCCTCGGTAGGCCCATGTCTTCAAATACCATCTGCTGAATCTCGTCGAGCGTAAACTCGGCCTCGTAGTATTCTTCGCCAGCTTGGTCGCCGGCTTCACCGTCACCATCACCGGGCATCTGATCGCCGGGCTGCGGATCGCCTTCGCCATCACCAAAGCCAATACCACCGCCTTCGCCATCACCAAACTTAAACTTTGGTAGCTCCAGTGATTTCATCGGTACTTTGACTTTTTTGCGCGTGTTCGGGTCAGCTGTGATAATATCGCCATCGCTAACGATATTATCCAGGTTGTCCCTAATAGCTTCTTTTACTTTTTCGTTGTGTCGAGACTCGTCTCGTTCACCGCGTCGATCGAATGACCAATCTCGCCTTGATATAGATACAAGGCCCTTTTCAAAGTTTTCCACAACACTACCCCCAGTGTTAGTTATTTTGTCTCACCTATACGTGTTAGCTGTCTTGAATTAGTGAACCGGCGTAGTCGATTAATTCAGTCGCACAGTGTTCACAATAACCGCGCTCGTCTACTAGAGTTTGCTGTAGGATGTTTAGCTTCTTCTGCTGCTTTTTGTCGAAAGCGTTGCTATTTAGCGTTAACTGCAAGCTATCTTTATTCTCGGCAAATAGTTTCTGTTCGATAGCCTCTCGAAGGCCTGGATAGTTCATGAAGTCGTAGTCTTCTTGCTTGCGACTAGCTGATGCCAGTCGGAAAGCAATCTGCTGTCGGAACTCTCGCTTACCTGACTCACTGACAGGTGATGACATGTTCTGCTCAATGCTGCGCATTAGTCGTTCATCTGGTTCGCGTTCGATACCGGCGCTGTCGATCCGTGTTTCTTTATTACAGAAGGCCAGTACGTTTTCGACGTAATTGTTGCACTGAGTCTGGGCGTTCTCTTCAAAGGCTAGCGTGTAGGCTCGCTCAACTTCTTTTTTAGCGGCTACATTGTAGGCAGACAGAGATGACTGTAGGTCTTCTACAAGTTCTTTGCGTTCTTCAGGTTTCATATTCTTAGTGTACGGACTACTACCGATCTGCTCCCGAAGGGCACGAAAGATATCAATTGGTGATAGACATTCTTTGTCATCTTCCATGGCGTTTGAGATAGCATCGATTACAAAACGAGGTGAGATACCTGTCATGCCTTCGTGTTGCTCTTTACCATCATCAATCATTTCAGTAACATCGTGATGTGAAGCATCATACTTATTACCGTCATAGGCTGCCATTTTCTGTAGTTTTGAATACTTACCAGTTGACGATTTGAGACGACTCAGAACTGAGAACATAGAAGCGATCTCAAGTGATCGTGGGCTAAGGTGTGTCTCGGCATTTTTAATCTTATCGGTTTGGTTAACAAGCTTTTCGTAGATCTTCTTTTCGTCAGATACACGCAGTGCATATGGAACTTCGACGACTATCATACGATCTCGAAGGGCTTCGTTTTTGTCATCAGACATAAATTTTTTGTACTCACTAAGGTTGGTGTGAGCAATGATAACCTCATCGGCTGAAATATTGCCAAACCGACCGGTTTTAATCGTGCGATCTTGGGCTAGATCGAGTAGTGAGTAGAGGAATTTCGGATCGCTCTTCAAGATTTCGACGAATTCCATAACGCCACGGTTGGCGACGTTTAGCTCACCATCAAAGTTGAAAGAATTAGGGTTAGATGCAACGCCGTGTTCTTCAAGTCCTTTTAGGTTAACGCTGCCGGTAAGCTCAGTAATATCCTGAGATTTAGGGTCAGATGGTTTGAATGTACCGATACCAATTCGGCGGTCTTCTGATAGGATTACTCGCTTGACTTTAACTGCTTTCAAATCTATAGCTTTGCCAGTTTCAGGGTCTTTTGCCTCGGCACCATACTTCTGCTCACACTGCGGGCAAAGATGGCCTTCTATCTTGACGCCGTACTCTTCTTCAAGCGCTGGTCGCATATCTTCCGGGATAAGGTGAAGTGGATCTTCGTGCATCTGGCAGCCATCGATGGCGTAAATTGCGCCTTCGTCAGTCTTAGAGAACGCTTCCATGCCACGCTTGGTACCGTTGACGAGTGTAGATTTACCACTACCTGGAGGGCCCAGAAGTAGGATAATACGCTTGCCTGATTCGTATCCTTCAGCACCTTGACGCATCAATTCAGTGAATCGATCAACTGCTCCTTCGGAGCCATATAGGGCATTTTTGCCGCTCTTAAAGAAATCGGGCTCGTTCGTAATAGCTTTGTAGACACTCTTCTGTGCATTTCGGGCAAGGTCAGGATTCTCAACAACCTTTTCAACATATTCTTCGAATGTACCGTTCCACTTCAAGCGCTCTTGGTCCTCGTGGCTGTCTTTAATTCTCTCGAAGATGGAGTTAAAGTTACGTTTCTCTACGTTTTCACCCGTCATACTGTATATCCCCCTTTATTACGTACACCCTCGCAGGTGCAACCGTTTCAACGGATTATAGCACCATTTTATATTTTGTATATAGGTCAACCCATAAAACAATGTGGTTTAAACAACGAGAAGATAGGCCACCCCTGTTAGTGTTTATGGTAAATAGTAATAGGGTGAATATAGCCACAATTAACAGGGGTGGAGGTGTAAGCCAACGGATGTAATTAGTTTTACTAGGTAAAATATCTGTCAAGCAAGGCGCTGGCAAGCTGGCTCTTCCGTTGGCTCATTCTGGCAAAAGTAAACTTTTCCTGAACCTCACGGCGCTACGCCGACTGGGGATATTTTTGCTTTGCAAAAACCCCAGTTCAAA
>JAKDMF010000014.1 GCA_030452455.1 bacterium
GTGAAACGCAAATATACGTAGAGCGCAGCGCGACAAGGCGTAGAGAAGTTAGCTTAAAATAGTACCTTACATATCAAGACAATACGCCGCGATAGCTCAGTTGGTAGAGCGCATCCATGGTAAGGATGAGGTCCTGGGTTCAAATCCCAGTCGTGGCTCCATATGATCTAGGTTATTGCGTCGCTCATACGAGCGACTTTTTATATAACCGACACCAACCGTAATCCACTTATGGTTGTGGATTACTTATGGGAGCGCTATACTCCAGATACGAACTTTTACAATTTGTACGAAATTAATATACGTTGAAGATAGCACTCTGTAACTACCCGTAGCTATAGTGTGCTATCTTCAATACTTCTTGATAGAAGGCTCCCACGGAAAGTCCGTGACGAGTTTGTGAAGAAGCGGAAAAGTGGACTGTTATCATGAGTACGACACCCGCATCATTCCCGCAAGTTGCCAAGCTCTACGATGTGCTCGGCGGCATTAGCGTTGATGATATGCAGTATTTACTAGAAAACGGAGACTTGCTAAAAAATCTTAGCAAAAATGCCAGATACCTGAGGAATATTGATCGCTCAGCGTTCAGTATCTTACTAGAAGAAGCATCGGGGCCTATCGAGTGGACGCCTGTCAGCAGGTACGTCGGCAAGCTCCATGAGTGGAACGTGTGGTTAGATCTCGGTGTAAAAAGCAATCTGATCGATGAGTTGGATTTTCCAGATCATCGAAGTAGATTTCAGCCTACGTCTATCGGCATGCGTATGAGCGATGATCTGAGTTATGATATCGAATCGATGTACTCGATTATCAGTTACGAATGCCGGAAGCAAAACCTACCAACGCCGTCTTTCGACAGTCATGCAAGCGGCTTGACGGAACCCTATGTCAATATGCGCTACCGCGAGCCGACGCCAGCAAGACTTCGCATAGCAACATGTTCCAGCCATGAAGATCGAACAGACTTTTTACAAGGTCCGTCCGTAAATTCGTTGGCAGGAATAGAAGTGTTCTGGTTGATGGCTTTGAACCCAATTTATTTCTTTAGTCCCGTTAGCACGGATACGTATAGATACGATGCGTACGTCTCAGGCATAAGAAGCAACTTGGATGGAAAATACTTGGCACTTAATACATCCAACGCAAGGCAACGCGATCTGAGTATTCTGTACGGCGACGTATATCAGGAAGTTAATTTCGTAACATACGGCTAGTTCGCCAGACCCCAGAGTTTTTACATAAAACTCTGGGGTATTTTACTTCAGCCTAGAAATATGGGTACCCCTTGATAACTCCTCAGTTTTTTGCTATAATTTCAGATTGATAGACAAAATATTTAATAGTGAAGGTCAGCATGGCAAAAAAGAATACAAAGCGCAAGCTAGTCGGTCTTGTAAGTGATGAATCAGGTGGACGTACCTATTACACTACCAAGAACACAATGAATACATCCGAGAAGCTTTCGCTAAAGAAATATGATCCTAAATTGCGACGCCACGTAACATACACAGAGACAAAAAAGAATCTGGGCCGCAACGAAGTCAAACCTCGTAAAGGATAAAAATAACCCCGCTACAGGGGTTATTTTCTTATATATACCTAGTCGACTGTATCTGTTGGTCTAGCTGGCGGGCCAGCCAGACGCTGTTTTTAAGCATCTTGGTCAGCAAGTTTGGCGTCGCCCGCTGATTATCGGCGTAAATATAAATCGAGCCACTCGATATCTCAATCGCTAGCGGGAAGAAGTTGATCGCGATTTGCTCAGCTAGGGCTTCATTGATTAAATTTCGAGCGCTGACCAAATAGGCTGGTGCAGTGTACAGGCTGTACTTGTTGTTAATACTAGAACTCTTTTGATCAAATATACTGAGTTTGTTTTGACGGAAATAGACAAAAGTTGAAAACAGTTTTTTATAAAAGTCACCGCTATGAGCGTTGGAGCCGATGAAGATATGCGGCAAGTCAATCTGCGACTGCAGGTCGATTTCAAAGACTAGCCATTTCAAATTTTTAGACTTTTTAGACAAACCGTCTTGAACTGTCCGCTGAACAAACGCCACGTCATAGCCATCAAACGTCCCGATCGCGTAGTGATTGTCACGCTGATGCGGCGAGACGGTTAGCCCGCGTATTATGCGGTGCTCATCGGCTAGGTGATTGACGTAACCAAAGTAGACTAAGCCGTGTCGCTCGACGAAATTCATAATTGTTTTGCGCTGTAGGTTTCGGTCGATAATATTAGTTGGAGTTACTCTGCGCAGGGTATGTTTCGTGCCCGCTTTTAATGAGTTTAGACGTTTCGAAGGCATAGCTTAATCCTTTCCGACACTATCAAGTAGTGTCGATACGAGCTCAGCGTGACTCCATGTCAGCGGTGCGACCGACAGCAGACTATTGTCGAGCGGGTTTATCTGCTCGGACATAACTGAACTCTCGAGCGATAGTCCCTTGACCCAGCGGACGATATCAAATGCTCGCTCCTTGTCGCCTTGCTCGATAAAATATTGGGCACGCCACAATGAGGTTATAAACCACCAGTTGCCGGTAACAGACTGACTGACGCGGTAGTAGTAATCATCTTCATAGCGTGGTATGCCAGGGTTCTGGGCTGAATAGTTAAAGATTTCGTCGTGGGTTTTAATAGCTCTGTCGATATAGTTCGACTCACTATCAAATAGACCGAACATAAACGCACCGTATAGGCTCGATGAGTCGATGGTATCGTCGTAGTCGATATTACCGTCCTCATGAGTCAGCAGGCCTTTATAGAAGCCTCCCCGGTCGTTATTGAACAGGTGCTTAGTTGAGGCTGCTCGTATATCTTCGGCGGCCGTGCGCCACTTGACGACACTGTCGGCATCACTAACAACTTCAGCCAGCTCAGCCGCTGACTGCAAGGCACCGTAAACAGTTGCCGTAGTAAACGTTGTCGATAGGAATTTTTCCTCCCACAGGTCATAGCTAGCTTTTGGCAGACCGGTTTTGCGGTCAATATAGTTAGCGATAAAATCAGTCATCGGCTTAATCATCGGCTCGTAGTAGTCGGCTAGTAGCGAGCTATCCGACTGCGCCTCGTAGAACTGATGGAAGATAAATATAGTTAGAGCCGTTTCGTCGATCTGAATTGGCGGTGCAATTATGTCGCCGTGTATATAGGCGTGCCAACTAGATCCTAGTGCGCCGTCAGCTCGGTATTTGTGATCCATGTAGCCACTGGGGTGCATATTATCAAGGCAGAACTTGAAGTAGCGGCGCGGTTCTTTGTCGTAACCAAGCCGGACAAGCGGCCACAGCACTAGTGCCGCATCACGTGGCCAGCAGTATGAGTAGTTGTCACGCGAATAGTTCAACATAGCGCTATCTGTACTGGCTATGATAGCGCCGCGACTGTCTATCTGCGACTTGATAATCATGGCACTGTTGACGAAATTAGTTCGAAGATCTTCTGGCAGCTTGTACGATATCTCGATAGCTGGCGCTAGCCATTTTTCCCACCAGCGAGCGGTCCGGTTGAAGTATTCATCGACACCGAGATCTGATAAGTTTTTATGCATATCAAGCACCATGCGCCGCGATTCGCCAGCCGCAATCCAGTACTCAAAATCGCTTGATGACTCAGCTGGAATGCTGAGTTTGAAGCGGATAGTCGAGTCGACTTGGCCGTGCTCAACATTGTTACTGCTGAGTTCGCCGTCTTCGGCGTCTTTATACGTACCCTCGCGGCTCTCAATACCAAACAACCCAATCGTGTACTGGTCAAAGTCGCGTCCACCAATTACAAATGCTCGGTGCCCACGATAGTGGAGCAGAGCTTTGTTGTCTGGCAGGTACTGGGCAGTGTCGGTGTTGCTACGGGAGTCACCAATAACGAAGGCTTGGTGCATAAACACTCTGACATCTCGCTGATGATTAAAGCTATTATAAACTTTAACCTGACGGATAAAAGCGTGCTCGAATTTATCAACCACGTCTCGAAACTCGAGTTTTATACCAAGTTCATCGTGGCTAGCTGTCGTCAGTCCGATTAGCGAGTTTTCAGCAAAGTTAAAACTAAACTGCCACTGCTCGTCATCAAGCCAGCTTAGCTGACCGTCACACCAGACACCAATCCGGTGCCGTAAATCTTTGCCGGCCGAATGATTTTCGAATCCAACATACGGGAAATAAAAATCATGTACAAGTCCATAGTTATTCAGACCGACATGCATTCTACCGTTGCTTAAAACAATTGGCCTAGCCATATAATCCTCCAGTTCTGTGATATTCCATTAAGCGCCATCTAACATCTCTTATTGCATTCATGTAGTACAGAAAAGCGTCATAAGGTGAGTCGTACGGACTAAAGTAGGCGTGGACATCGCCGTCGCTAAACCATTTGGTACACATGTAGTAAACATGGTCAGAGGTTTGTAAATTACGCCAGTCCGCGATCAAGGCCAGGTCGTTACTGCGCAGAATGTCAGACTCAAGTGAATACAAGTGGCGCAAAGCCTCTTGCTGCATGTCGTTGCCGAGCCAAGCCGTCAGATCACGCTCGGCATCGGCCCAGGTGACAGTATCTGGCATCGACACAACATCAGTCGGTTGATGGACTTCAGCCGCTTCTGTGACGGTATAGAAGGTGTTGTACGGTGACGACAGCCACTGACTGACAAAGCTTTCAAAGAAACCGAAGATGCCGGTGTCTTCCCATTGGTGCTCGCCAAATGTCTCATAGTCCATAAATAGATTTAAGACCTGACCGTCACCGAGGCCGTCATTGACCCAGCTCGTATAAGTCTCCGATTTAAGCGGCCACTCTGACCATCCCTGGTTACTAAATCGAAACGCCAAATCGTCGCTCAGCTTATAATTTTTGAGTAGCAGTTTAATGTTGTTGGTGCCTTCGGGGCGATAGACGTAGTTCGGACTACGCCAGCCTAGCACCGGATCCCAGCCCTCAGCCAAGATTGTCTTAAAACCATAGTCATCAGCCCACTGGGCCAACTCATCGTTGTAGGCCAGTTCAGTGTTACGAAAAGCGGTCGTCTCAACGCCGAAAAGACTTTTGATTTTTTGGCGATGTATCTCAACTTGGTTTTCAAACTCTGATCGACTGTAGAAAAAGGCTAGCGAGTGATAGTAGGTCTCTGATACTATTTCAACTCGGCCAGTATCGACTAGTGCCCGAAAGTCATCAAGCACACTTGGGTCCCACAACTCAGCCTGCTCAATAAATGTGCCGGTGATACTGAGTGAAACCTTGAAGTCGGGATGTTTATCTAGAAGCTTTTTAAGCAGAGTGTTCATCGGTCGATAGGATTTATCGGCTACCTTGTGGAAGATGCGCTCGTTGTTATGATCACTCTGGTAATCAGACTCGTCATAATAGTCGTGATTAGTGGCTGTATCAAACACACTGTACGAGCGAACGCGCCACGGCTGGTGAACGTGTAGATATAGTACTACGCCGCGATTTTTGCTCATAATAGGTTACCTGACTTTGATTCAAATACAGACAAGCAGCGTTTAGCGACGTCGCTCCACGATAATTTGCAATATTCTTGCTTAACACCCTCCGACAACGCACTGGCTAAACTCGCCGAGCTAGCGATACCGACTAGCTGATCAGCTAACTTATCAATATCCCAATAGTCGTAACGGAATATGTTGTTTAGCACCTCACCAACACCGGACTGCTTGGATATAATAAGAGCGTTGCCATGATGGGCAGCTTCCAGAGCGGCTAGGCCGAATGGCTCACTGATCGAACTCATAACAAAAACGTCCGATACGCTATAGGCGTCACGCCACTCTCGACCGCGGACAAATCCAGTAAAGAAGACTTTGTCACTAATACGTAGGTTGGCTGATGTTTCAATTAGTTCATCCCGCTGATCACCGTCGCCGGCAATTAAGAAAGCTAGTTTGTCATTTTTCTCGATAGCTCGAGCGGCGGCCCGCAGAAGTTGCGACAATCCTTTTTGCAGAGTAAGTCGGGTTACAACGCTAACCACGGTATAGCCTTCGCGCTTCAGAGCCTCGAGGTAGGCGTATGTTTTATGGTCGTACTCGTAATCTTCCATCGAAGCTGGGTCGAATGCATTGTGCACGACCTCGACTTTATCGGCCGGGATATTGTATTTATCGACAATAATTGACTTGGTTATCTCACTAACAGCGATTATTCGGTCGGCTAGTAGCAATCCGTGTTGCTCAATCTCGTGCACAACCGGGTTGCCATAGACCCCACCAGAGCGGTCGTATTCAGTCGCATGAACATGAACCACCAGCGGCTTGTTAGTTATTTCTTTGGCTCGGACGCCAGCTTCCATAGTTAGCCAGTCGTGGGCATGGATGACATCAGGCGTGGCTGTTTCTAGCATCTTTTCGACGTACTGCGTATATTCACGTTGAACCTCCCGCATCGTACGCAGGTGAGGCGACTGCGAAATTCCCTCAACCGAGCTATGGTCATAGGCATTTAAGCCATACCTATCGAGGGGCGATAGCTTTGTGGCGTGATGGATTTTCATGTAATCAATCGTTTCATGCCTGGCCTGGTAGGGCACAACAAAATCAATAGTGGCGCCTTCCAGTGCCAAAGCTTTTGACATGTGATAACAAGCCACACCCAGTCCACCGCTGTTGTGGGGTGGAAGTTCCCACCCGAGCATCAGAATATTCATACCGAACCTATGAGAGGAATTATACCCAAAAACTCCTTAATACTTATGTTTGTCTTTATTGTAGTCTAACTACTGTACATTTAGCAATACAAAAAACTTTCCATCTCGTTTTTTTGTCTATTATTAACTATACTAATACATAGAATGCAAGAAACTACACAAACTACGAAAGTCGTGTCAGAAAACGTCCAGCAAATAATCGACAAGCCGACCTGGATCCAGGCGATTGTTGTGCTACTGAT
This sequence comes from bacterium, assembly GCA_030452455.1. GTDB lineage: Bacteria > Patescibacteriota > Saccharimonadia > Saccharimonadales > Saccharimonadaceae > JAKDMF01. The sequence goes on from JAKDMF010000014.1 coordinate 6,914, forward strand.
ATGTATCATTTTGGCCTATTGGTTTAGCTATTTTGTGGCTCGCGGAATCATACGATTAGCCAAGTACGTGGCTGTCCGTGGTGATGCCGAGGCCAACGAAGGTCGCTTCTTGGTCTATCGCCGGGTTGAAACCTATCTGAACATAGTTGTTGCGACAGTCCGGGCCCTGATGGTAGCCGGCGTGGCGGTCATTGCCTGGAAGTTAATTGATACACCAAAAGTCAGTGGCGGCGCAGCCGCAATCGGCGCCAGTGCCTTCTTCATCGTTATCGCCAGCCAGACAGTTGGGCCACTACTGCGAGACGTCACCACCGGAATTATCATGATGGCCGAGAAATGGTTCAACGTCGGTGACCATATCAAGGTTGAGCCTTTTATTGATGTTGGCGGCGTGGTTGAGCAGGTGACACTGCGTTCGACAAAGCTCAGGAGCCTGAGTGGCGAGATTATCTGGGTCCATAATCAGCAAATTCAAGCCGTCCACGTCACACCAAATGGCGTTCGGACTATCGCTGTCGATATATTTGTCCGCGACCGTGCTCGCGGTGAAGCCGAAGTTGAAAAAATTATTGATACCATACCGGTCGGTCCGACACTACTAGCTCGACCACTCCGTATCAAGTACGCCGAGCGCTGGAACGACGAGATTTGGCGCGTTACAGTCGTCGGTCAGACTCCTCCAGGCCGTGAATGGCTCGTTCAAGATTACTTTGTAAACATCCTGAAAGAACTAGACGAAGGCAAGCCGAAGTCGAAACGACTATTCGTCCACGAACCAATCGTTCGATTTGATGACCCAGAGGCGGCACGACGATTCCGACGAGCTGTTCGTATTCGCAACGAAGCCTAGCTCTTAGGCTTTGCCGAGATTGACATGGTGCCAGTAGGTGAGAATTCGGCTGAGCCCTATTACCACCAAAACGCTAATTAGGCTAACTCCAAAGCCGGCGATGATATCTAGTGGGTAGTGAACGCCGACAAAAACTCGGGCTAGTCCGACGACGGCCGCTAGTATAGTCATCGCCCCGCCGATGATCCGGAGTCGGCTAAACCAAAAAACCGCTAGACTTAATGTGAACGCCATAGTGGCATGTGAACTCGGGAAAGATTGATCAGCTGCATGCTTGATAAGCATATTGACGTCATGATCAACAAATGGTCGCGACTCGGGCAGCAGATAACCGACAAACTGGACGAGCGCCAGAGATAATAGACAGGCAGCGATCATACAAACTGCCGCGACTGGCTGCTTTTTTACTAACAAGTATATAGCCACCACCACGGCTACGGCCAGCAATATATAGACCGCCGTAACAGCAAAAAACACCATCACACCATCAGTAAAATAGTTCTGGCCAGCTAAGTTATTTATGCTCCTAAAGATATCTAGATTCATTACATATATTATAGCATTATGGAAACTGCCACGGCTACAACATGACGGCGCCTCGAGCGCAGGCAAGACCGGCTATCTATATATCTTTTATGGTTCCGTTTCGATCGAGCTGGTCTATTACGAAAGTCCCGTCTGAGTTTCGATAAAATCGAACGACATAATTCATTTCGAATTCATCGGTGTTTTCGCTAATCCGAAATATAAACCTCACTCGGTAGTCATGGTTATTAGTAGCTACCGGGCCACGGTAGAGCATAGCTTCGTGGCCTTGGCCGGGCGACAGATTTCGATATAGATTGACATGGTGGCTTAGTATGTTACAGCTGTCAATCCGTATGTCGTAGCTAGAGTTGTTAGTTATCCAGGCCGTAACAGACATGGTATTGCCGGCGACATGTGACTTGACGTGCGAGACGTTAATTTGTGGCGCTATTTTGCGGCCGCTGGAATCATGTAAATCATTGGCTGCTGCTATCTGTGTCGTGTCGCTCGCTGACACACTGTCAATTATCTGTTCTTCGCTCTCACCAGGCACAAACACTGGCTTGCCAGATAAAAACCTGCCTAGTCCTGTTAAAAATCCCATATATTGTCCTCCGCTTATCTATATCTAATTATAGCGCAGGCCAGAAGCTAAGTCAGGCCTCGGAAAAAATACTCTATTATCAGGGCAAATAGGTGCTATACTTTATAAACTATGAGTTCAATAGTTAGTCTTAGCTCAGGCGCTTCAGAACCTTTCGCACGCCCGCGAGAGCGTCTGGTTAAAGGGTCTGATATTGAAAAACTTATCCAGCACATAGCTGACTTTTATGACATCGGTACTGTCACTAAGTACAGCGAAATAGGAGTTGGCTATGAGGACTGCAACGTCATCATCGAGGCCCACTCCGGCAAGTACGTCGCCAAGCTATTCGCTCAGACCCGGACGTCTCATGAGATAGAGCGCTACATAGCTATCATGGAAAAGATAACCGCCGCTGGCATCCGGCACCCGGAGCTTGTCGCCGGCCAGAACGGGAAATACGTACTCCATCACAGTGGTGTCTGGGCGGTGTTGGCATGTTTTGTTGAAGGTAAGACATTTTACGAGCTGGGCCGGGCACCAACTGCCGATGAGCGCCACGAAATACTAGAGCAGATGGCTCGGTTGAATAAAATCGATCACGAGCCGTTTTACATACCAGGCAGCTGGGTCATGGAGCGGTTTGACGAAATGCTAACTCAGGTTCAATCACACCTTAGTGACGATCAGATCAATATGCTAACTGAAGCAAAACGACGCTACGATAAAATACCTGTCGACAAACTGGAACGAACTTTTATCCATAGCGATATACGCACCACGAACGTCCTGCTTGGTGATGATGGCAAAATATATTTGATAGATTACTTTTTGGCGAACAACTTTTTGCGCATACGTGAGATGTCGGTCGCGATAGCATCACTATTTTGCGATCTAGATAGCACCGAAACAATTGAGCAGTTATGCCGAGCAGTCGTCGATAAATATGGTGACTTTCCAAGCGAGGAATATCAATACCTAGTGAGCTACGTGCTGTCGATATTTGCGATAGAGTTCCTGGGTGGGACGTACGCCCGATATGTGCAAAATAATCAGACAGATGAGAATAGTTACTGGTTGGAGCGTGGTAGGAACGGAATGAGGAAGTGTCTCGCTGAAAAGCAGAAGTAGAAGGGTGGCACAAATCAAAGATGTATCCATTGCTCGGTAGTAACAAAAACTTATTTTTCCTGAAAACACTGCTACAATCAAGTACCATGAATCGATACTTGATTTCAAAAATTTGTTTTGCAATATTCAGTCTCACCACAATAGCTATATTCATACTGCTCGAATCCCATTATTTTGTGTATATCGCAGGCTCTACAGAAGTGGCTATTGTAATATTTGCTATTAACGCAGCGCTCCTAGTTTCTGCCACCTTGTGGTATATATGGGAGAAGTCACACAAAGATATGCCGAAAAGCCGCGACGCCGAGATACTTGAGGCGTACTCTGAGCGCGAACATGAGAATAAAGAATCTTGATCAGTGGATTAACTAAGTAGCAGATAGTGTCAGCAACCTGACTCGTCTGCTCATTTTTCTAGGAAGAGGGGTACTAGGACAGCGGCAGCAAGCTGCCTTCTTCGTTCATTCGCAAAAGAAAATACCTTCGGTGCTTTCTTTTGCTTGGAGTGGTACTAGGGTAGAACGCTTTGATGGTGTGGCTAGCCGCTTTGTAGAGGGGTACTAGGACAGCGTAAATCAGAGATTTACTTCTCCGCTTGCTCATGAGCTTGAAAGTGAACTTTCAGCTCATTTCGCGGCGCTGCGCCGAACCTCTTTTGCTTCGCAAAAGTTAGGTTCGGATCCTAGTACCTCGGGCAAATAAAAATATGGACAGTTGTCCATATTTTTATTTGGCAGGGGTACTAGGAATCGAACCTAGGTCGTCGGTTTTGGAGACCGATATACTAACCGCTGTACTATACCCCTGTACGCAATATATATTATACATGAGATAGCTGTTAATTTGTATCTAAAACGCCATAAATTTGCTATACTGTCATATATGAAATCTTTGAGTCTAGCAAAACCCCATTTATTGATTGTCGTTGGTGTACCAGGCAGTGGTAAATCTTTTTTTGCGGAAAAGTTTGCTGACACTTTCTGTGCGCCGTTTATCAGCTTTAATACTTTACGTACGCAGATAATCGCTGACCCTATGTACGACCGTGGCGAATACGAAGTACTAAGTCGGGTAGCGACTTATATACTAGATGAAACCCTCAAAACCAAACAAACTATTGTTCTGGAAGCTCAGGGCGCTACTAAAACTGAGCGCCTCGAGCTAGCTAAAAAAGCTCGCAAGTCTGGCTACGAGCCACTCCTAGTCTGGGTCCAGGTCGACAAGCCAACAGCCAAAAAACGATCAATCGGTCGCACTCGCCAGGCCTCAGAGCGAATGACTGCCGAGCAGCACGCCACAGTGCTTGATCGATTCACGCCACCGACCGATAGCGAAAAATATGTTGCAATCAGCGGCAAGCACACCTCAGCCTCTCAAGCTCGAGTGATACTTAAACACCTAGCTGTTCCGCGCGCCAGCGCTCCAGTTCCAGTGGCTGAACGTCCGATCGAACCAGCCCGACGATCTAATATAACTATTAACTAAAGAGGGTAAACCAGTGCCTGAGATATTCGATGATACGCTTGGAACGATCATCGTTCAGCGCAGTGCTCGAGCTAAGCAGATCAAGATCAGAGTCACACCTGACGGTAAGCTAAAAGCCTCGGTCCCGATGTACACGCCACTTTTTATGGTTAAGCGAGTTGTCAAAACATCACATAAATCTATCCAGCAGCTGCTCGACAGTAGCCAGCCAAAACTGGAACTCGAAAACGGTCAGCGGATCGGTAAAAGCCATAGCCTAATTGTCGACACCGGACCTGGCTTGAAGATTGCGCGAGTTGGTCAGCACATTCGGCTATCACTCCCCGCCGATACTGACCTGAACAACCCATCAGTCCACAAAGCACTTCGCCCGGTCATGGTCCAAGCCCTGCGCAAAGAAGCCAAAAGTTACTTACCGCGCCGCTTGAAATTCATAGCCGATAACCACGGCCTCTCCTATAGCAGCGTCAGGTTCTCGCATGCTAGTAGCCGGTGGGGTAGTTGTAGCTCAAATGGCACTATCAGCCTCAATATCGCTCTCATGAAATTATCGTTTGAGCTGATTGACTACGTCCTAATCCATGAGCTGAGTCACACAGTTCACATGAATCACAGTCAGGAGTTTTGGCGGTTAGTCGAGACTATCGATCCCAGCTACAAAGCCCACCGAAAATTGATAAAACAAGAAACACCGTCTATATAAACCATCCTACTCATGCTATAATTACTCCATGAAAAAAGGTGGGGTCAGCTTTAACGTTCAATCAATCAATATCTTGCGAGCTATAGCTCTAGTGGTGCCGATTGTGTTAACTCTATACGGAGCTTTGATTCAAAGTGGGGCAATTGAACACGCTAACTACACCAACGATGCCGTCTACTTTTTGATAATCGGAGCTTGGATAATGTTTGGCTCGCTTAGTTTTCTTTTTCCGAGTAAAAAACTAAGCGGCTCGCTGCTTCAACTAACCATTTACCACCTGCTAGCTGCCGCCTATATTCTATTCGTTTGCGGCCTGTCTTCACCATTTATATTCCTCTGGATACTACTAATGCTGGCGACGTACATTATTGCCGGTGATAGCGGTCTGCGACTCAATATCATGACATTATTTGCTATCGTTGCAGCTGACTTAATATTGAACTATCAGGCTATCGGCAAGTCTCTACTAATGACTGATACGGTCGTCCTGATCTGTATCATGGCTATTGGCACTGGAGTGATTGCCATCGCCAAATCCTTGCAGGTTGATCTCAATAAGCTAGCTATTACCGAAGCCAGCGAAAGCCTGCAGCGCGACCGAGTGACGACTATTATCAATAATTTGACCGATGCCGTCATCAGCAGTGACCGCAGTGGCACGATTCGCATGTATAATGCCGCTTGTCTAAGCCTGCTCGACACCAACGACGATCTCGTCAACAAAAATATCGACAATATACTGCCGGTCACCGATGGCGAAGACCAGCCAGTTCTGTTTAGCGAGCTGCTCCGCGAGGCCAAAACCGTCACTTTGCGTGATGATTTATATTACAAATTTGAAGATGGCGAGACTATCCGCCTAGAGGTGACCTTTGCGCCGATTCGGAGTTCTTATAGTCGATCGGCCCGGGGCGAAGCCGAAGAAGGTTATGTGGCGATTTTACGCGACGTCACCAAAACTAAAAGCCTTGAGGAGGAGCGCGATGAATTCATCAGCGTCGTCAGCCATGAACTCCGTACACCTATCACCATCACCGAGGGTACACTCAGCAACCTACAGCTGATGCGCCAGCGCGGCACGACAGATGACAAGGTCATGGACAAGGCCATCGGCGATGCCTACAAGCAGGTTCTATACTTGGCTGGTATGGTTAACGACCTATCGACATTATCTCGCGCCGAGAGAGGCGTGGCTGACGATCCGGAGATTATTGACGTCAAGGAGCTTATCAACGACACCTTCAACCAATACCAGCCGGAGGCCGAAACTAAGGGTCTTCAGCTCGACCTTGATGCCGGTACCAAGCTAGGCCACGTCAAGACTAGCCGGCTATACCTGAGTGAGCTCCTGCAGAACTTTGTAACTAACTCTATTAAATACACTAAAAAAGGTTCAGTCACGATCGTCTGCCACGCCAAGGCCGGTCAGGTATCGTTCGGTGTTCAAGATACTGGTATCGGCATGAGCAAGACTGATCAAAAGAATATATTCAATAAGTTCTACCGGTCTGAAGATTATCGGACTCGCGAAACCAGCGGCACCGGACTTGGTCTCTACGTCTCAGCCAAGCTAGCCCGCAAAATCGGTACAAAGATTGAATTAAAAAGTCGCTTGAATCATGGCTCGAGTTTTAGCTTTAGCTTGCCGAGCGCGGCAAAAGACAAAGACGAATAAGTTAAACAGTCAGCTTTGGGTTCTTGGAAATATTGCGGCCCTTCCAGGTGACGTTACCGCGAGTATATTTGTACCAGCTGATCATCAGCAAGGCTAGCTCTTGGATTATCAGAATCGGCCACATGAAGGAGCAGATAAGCCAGTTCTCGGGAAACATCATCTTACAATAAGGCGCATACATAGCTATCATTATTAGCTCGACCCAGACAGCCGCAATCTGGATACCGCCCCAGCCAAAAAAGACACTCGACAGAATGATAAGTCCCGGCAGAGCCATAGCCAGCAAGATACAGGTCGCTACTACGCCGGAGCGCCAGTTCATACCAACCAGCGGGTAGAGCAGGCGAATACTAGTTTCGATCTGTGATGATAGCTTTTTGGCGTAAGTTACGTTTAGCTCGGGGCTGCTAACTAGGGCGCGATACTTTTTGATTTTACTGAAGTACTGAGCCAGGTAAGCCTCTGGCTGGATGTAGTGTTTTAGGTTCTTGAAACCACCCAAGTCATTTTGGAGTATGTCACTATCAATCATCCACAAAGCACTAGCTACGGCTGGAGCTCGCTTGGTATGGGTCGCTACCACCCAGAAATAGCGCAGTGGTGCTAGCAGCACACTGGCTCGCCAGGAGTCGTATCGACGTGGCAGGACTGAGACCATTGAGGCTTTTTCCTGCTGGGCGTAGGCGACGAGCTTGCTGATGGTATAGGGGTCAATATTGGTATCGACATCCATAAACATCACCATCTCACCACTAGACTCATCGAGCAGACCCTGCAAAGCCTGGTTTTTACCGAGCCAATCCTTTTGGAGCTGGCGGCCCTCGACAAATCGGACACCGGCGTGGGCAAAAGATTTAATTAAGTTAGATGTCGAATCACCCGAACCATCGTCAGCCACGATGACCTCAAACTTCGGGTAGTCACTCGCTAAGACGCTCTCCAGGCACTCCGTCATGGCGTGAGTTTCATTACGGGCTGGTATACAGACGCTGACGGTCGGTAGCTCGTCGATCGAGACTACTTTGCTCGATGATTTTAAAAACGAGAACAGTCGCATACTACGACTAATGTTAAGAGTTATAGCTATAACAATAATCGTCCAGACTGTCAGGAGCAAGATTGCTACTATCATATCTACATAATACCACAAGCGGTATCGTCTCCATATGTTGCATATCCTGGTAGTTTTCGCTATAATACAGGTTGACAGTCTGCTTAAGCAGACTTATTTAATTTTTGGGAGAACCAGACGTGGCGACAAAACGCAAAAAACCATCGGCAACAAAAAAGTCTGCTACTAGTGAGCAGCCAAAAATTACGCGTATCAAAGCTAAGGATACGCCTAAAGCAGCTTCGGCCACTGCAGCTACCAAGCAAAAACAACCAGTCAAGAAAGCTAAGAAAAACATCCCAGTACTATCAAGTATCGGTGGTTATTTTGTAGGCGCCTGGAAAGAATTACGTCAAGTCCACTGGCCAAACCGAAAATCAACCTGGGGCTTAACCATAGCCGTCATACTGTACACACTATTCTTCGTAGCGCTTATTTTGCTACTAGACACAGTATTTAGATATATATTTGACATAATTTTAGGAAAGTAGAAACAAATGACTCAAAAACGATACGATTCAACCCGGCAGTGGTACGCCATTCACACTTACTCTGGCTACGAAGAAAAAGTAGCCGATAGTATCCGCCAGCGCATCAACGCCGTCGATATGGCTGATAAGATTTTCGACGTAATGGTTCCCAAAGAAAAACAGATTCAGATCAAAAACAGCAAACGAAAAGTTGTTGAGGCAAAAATCTTCCAAGGCTACGTCCTAGTTGAGATGAAACTGACTGACGAAACATGGTACATCGTCCGTAACACCCCAGGTGTGACCGGCTTTGTTGGTGCCGACACGACACCTACACCAGTATCAGACGCCGAGATTTCAAAAATCAAAAAGCGGATGGGTGTGGAAGATCCAAAACACCAAATCGACTTCTCAGAAGGGGAAGTTGTCTCGATCACCGATGGTCCTTTCAAAGGCTTCGATGGTTCAATCTCTGAAATCGACAACCAAAAAGGCAAGATCAAAGTCATGGTCTCGATGTTTGGCCGCGATACTCCAGTCGAGCTCGATGC
>JAKDMF010000015.1 GCA_030452455.1 bacterium
GTCAGCGCAGATAGTTAATGCTTCAGATACGCCCAGCGACTGATCCGGCTAGCGTGCTACGGGGTGCCGCGATGGTTTAGATGGAGCCGGCGCTGCAACCGGATAACAACCGGAGCTAAATCTTGCGCAAAATCAGTAGTTCACGGGCCACGATTTGGTCTTCGCGGTAGTAGAGTAGGTCGTGTGAGCGGGCAGTTTTAAGCTCGATTTGCTCGTAGCCGAGGCTCGAGAGCTTTTTGATTAGCGGTAGGTGAGTGAAGTCACCATTGTTGTCGCGCCATGACGGTACGGCGACGCAGAGTGGTGTGCCGGATTCTATTTGCGGGGCTAGATTGTTGAAAAAAGCGGTGATAATTTTGTCACAGGTCGTCACGACACTATGAAGTTTTTCGCTGGCCGGTGGGGCGCTGAAGGGCTGGCCAAGGTAGGCTTCGCAGACGACAGCATCAATCGGCGGGCTCCACGAGTCTTTGGTGGCGTCGGCTAGCATGACATCGACTTTGGCTTTGCTGTGGTGAGTGGCGGCTAGCCATTCGAGGTTGGCAATAGAGTAGTCGACCATTTTTTCTGATAGGTCGCTGCCGTAGACGTCGTGGCCGAGCAGGGCGGCTTCTTGTAGCAAGACACCGGTTCCACAAAACGGGTCAAGCACGCGGCCGGTCGGTTTTGACTGGTCGACAGCCATATTAAGCATTATTTGAGCTAACTTTGGCGGCAACATGCCAACAAAAGCGTCACGTTTTGGTCGCTCCTGGTCGCGAGCAGCGTAGGCGGTTATATTCTGAGCACCGGTGCTCTCGGCTAGCACGGTTCGGCCATCACCGGCTCGGATAACAATTAGTTCAACTTTGTTGGGGGACAAGCCGAGTTTGTTGTGGTGTGAGGTAGCGGTTGATAGTGCAACATCTTTGTTCGGTACCAGACGGATGCTAACGCCGCTAGATTTGAGGTTCTTTTTGATAGCCAGGCCGGTTCGCTGGATTTCTTTGCCCGAAACAGATACGCCGTAGACGCTGATGCCGAGAGTTATTTTGTGGTCGACGTTTTTCCAAGCTTGGCTGTAGTGATTAGAGATGTATTTACCGATACGTTTCCAGTCGCTGTGCTCAAAAGCGTGCGTCACTTTGCCCATTTTGAGGCTGCCGCCGAATTTGGTGATGTCGAGCGGCTCGTCAACTTCGATCAGGGCCGATATAACAGACAGCCAGCTGACGGCTGAGCCGTACTGACTTTCGAGCTCGGCGATACCAAGCTTTGGCTGGCGGCCTAAAATTGCAATATTCATTAACTATAGTGTACCACGATAAGGGGTCTCATCGTGATACAATAAGAGTATGTCTATTAGAGCTTGGATTAGTATTATAACCGCTGTTCTACTTGTCGTAGTGATCTATTTTTCACGCCATTCGCTGCTCGAGGCTTGGAATATGCTCGGCAGCGTCAATCTATGGATCTTGGCGCTATTAATACCACTGCAAATCCTGGTTTATTACGCGGCTGGTGAGATGGTTTTCGAGTATCTCCGCTCTAAGGGTTCAATCAAGAAAGATGTCTCGCGACTATCACTAGCTAGGTTGGCGCTGGAGACGAACTTCGTCAACCACACACTGCCGAGCGGCGGCGTCAGTGGCATGTCATACATGACATGGTGTCTCAAACGGTACGGCGTTAGTGCCGGCAAGGCGACTATGGCGCAGGTTGTGCGCTATGTGGTTGGGTTTGCTTCATTTGCGGCGCTACTACTAGTGGCGGTATTGATGGTGACGGCTGATGGCAACATTAACCGCTGGATTATATTCGTCAGCTCTAGTTTGGTATCAATCATGGCAATCGCAACCGCTCTAGCTATCTACATGTTCAGCAGCAAAACCCGCATGGAGGCGTTTGGTCGATTTTTTGTCAGAACAGCCAATAAAATTATCAAATTCGTGACATTTGGAAAAATCAAAAATCCAATTGTATACAGTCGAATTGACCAATTTTTCATCGATTTTTATGATGATTATCAGATACTCAAAAAAGACACCCGGATACTTATCAAGCCATTTCTGTGGGGTCTGGTTTTTACAGCTGGCGAGGCGGCCCTTTTCATGGTAACTTTTTATGCTCTCGGCGAGGCCGTCAACCCAGCCCCAATCTTGATAGCCTACGGCTTAGCCTCGATGGCCGGATTCTTTATTATTACACCAGGCGGGGCCGGTGCTTATGAGGCGATCATGGTGTCTTTTCTAGCTATCGCTGGCATTAGCCAAGGTGTAGCGATCGCTGGCATTTTGCTAACCCGTATTTTCATGATGATCATTACGATTGCGATTGGCTATATATTCTATCAACTAACTGTACTGAAATATGGACGAGTTGCACCCAAGGTTTAGCGTCAGCCAGTTTCTGGCCGTCACCAATCAGACATTGGAATATGCCTATCCCTTGGTTGAGGTTGAGGGTGAGGTTAGCTCTTTTAAGGTAAATCAGGGCAAGTTCGTCTTTTTTGACATCAAAGATAGCCAGTCGAGCGTCAATTGTTTCATGATGGTTTTCCAGCTCCGAGTCCCGATCGAAGACGGCATGAAGGTTATTGTCTCGGCCCAGCCACGCTTAACTAAATGGGGTAAGTTCAGCCTAACTATCAAATCGATTCGTCCAGTTGGCGAGGGTAGTCTCAAAAAGAGTTTTGATTTACTCAAAAGCAAGCTCGACAAAGAGGGTCTGTTTGCGCCGGAGCGTAAACGTGCCTTGCCAGAAGCGCCGCGCCATATCGGCGTAATCAGCAGCACTGGGGCGGCGGGCTACACTGACTTCATAACGATTCTTAATGAGCGGTGGGGCGGCATGACGGTTGATGTGGCGCATGTTCAGGTTCAAGGTGAGGCCGCACCCGACCAGATAATTAAAGCTATCAAATATTTTAATCAACTCGATACTCTGCCGGAAGTATTGGTTGTGGTTCGTGGTGGCGGTAGTGCCGATGACTTAGCTGTTTTTAACGATGAGCAGCTCGTCCGGGAGCTAGCTAGTAGCCGGGTGCCGACGATGGTCGGTGTCGGTCACGAAGTCGATATCACGCTGGCGGACATGGTAGCTGATAAGCGAGCTGCCACGCCGAGTAATGCCGCCCAGCTACTAGTGCCAAGCCGTCAGGATGTCATAGCCCAGACTAGGTCGCTACTGCGCGGGGTGGTGCCACGAGTGGAGCAGGTTATTCACACCTATGTTCTGCAGATCGACAGCGAGCTTAGCCGCGGGCTGCAGGCGATCGATGATCAAATCCAGCGCCAATCCGACAAGCTGCAGGCCATCAAAAGCGTTATGCGTCAGCTTGATCCGGTCATGGTTCTGGAGCGGGGGTATGCTATTATTCGCGGTAAAGCGAGTCCGGGTCAGACCATCGAAATAGAGACAGCAACATCGATAATTAAAGCGGGAGTAGAAGATGTCACAAGCAAGTAAAGATAAGACAATCCAGCAAAAAAGCGATAATCTGAGCGAGCTAATTGATTGGTTCGATAGCGATGGCTTCACACTAGAAAAAGCCGTCGACAAATTCAAGCAAGCCAAAAAACTGGCTGACGATATTGAAGACGATCTGAATCAGATCAAAAACGATATTAATGTCGTCAAAGCTGATTTTAGTAAGTAGTATTATATGGTTTGGCTGATAATACTGGGAGCCATAGTATTGATATTCGGCTTGGTGGTTTTTCGAGGCGCACCCTACGTACCGAGCCACAAAAAATATGTCGAGTTACTGTTTGACGAACTGGTCAAACTCAAACCAAGCGATGTCGTAGTTGATATCGGCTCGGGTGACGGCTTGATTTTACGCCAGGCTGCTAAACGCGGCGCTCGGGCGGTTGGCATCGAGCTCAATCCAATTCTAGTTTTGATTACAAAAATATTAAGTCTTCATAACCCGCGAGTTAGCGTTCGGTTGGGTGATTTTTGGCTCAAAAAATTGCCGGGTGAGACAACGATCGTCTACGTTTTTGGTGAGTCGCGTGATATTAACAAAATAGCTCAGTATGTTCAAAAAGAGGCCGATCGTCTGGATAGGGAAATCAACTTTGTGAGTTACGGATTTCCGGTGGCGGGCAGGCAGCCGCGGATTTCGGCGCACGGCTATAATATTTATTCCATAACTCCTTTACATAGTGCTCAAACATAAGTATAATAACGGCATGAAAACTACTCCATCTAGACAAGCCGGTTTCATGAACGGCTATTTAATATCAATCATCGTATTAATCGTCGCCCTGCTTGGTGTCGGCGGTCTAGCCACCTGGGCTTACGTGCAGTATTCAGATGCCAGCACCGACCTCAACAGCAAGCTCGACATCGCCAAAGCTGACGCTCGCAAAGAGCAGGCTGATATAGATGCTGAAAAATTCTTTGAAAAGGCCAAAGAGCCAAACTATGCTTTTATCGGTCCCGATGATTACGGTCGTTTGACGTTTAATTACCCGAAGACTTGGAGCGCTTTTGTCCAAAAAGATACTTCTGGTGGCGGCACTTATCAGGCATTTTTGAACCCTGGTGTTGTCCCGCCAATCAGTAGCAAGCAACAGTTTGCTATTCGAGTCACTATCGAGGAAACCCCTTACGACAAGGTATTGCGTAAGTATGACAATCTAGTCAAAGCCGGTAAATTAAAAGCTAGTAAAACTTCATCAAAGGGCCATAGTGGTGCCCGGCTTGATGGTGAGTTCAACAAATACATCCGAGGCGTAGCCGTTATCTACAAAATTCGTGATAAAACCGCTACCATTCAGACCGATGCCAACACCTTTAAGCCCGACTACGAAAAACTGATCAAAACTATCGATTTTAACGATTAATTGTAGCTAGTATTGCCAATCCGGCTATGGTTTGGCAGAGCCTAATCCATGCTAAGATAAGAGTATATGGCGGAGTCATTTGAGGTAGACAGAAATGATATGTTTTGGCTAGATGATATGCCAAGTGTCTTGATGGCAGCCCACGAACTAAAATCTCCACTGAGCCTAATCCGACAGCTCGGATTTAGCCTGGAAGACGAAACGATGTCGCACACCGACCGGCGCAAGGCAATTGAGCGCATCATCCTAACTAGTGAGCGTTCACTGCGCCTAACCAGTGACTTAACGCGGACTGCTCGGCTCGATGACGCGCTGTTTAATATGGAGCCGCTCAGTCCCGATCAAATATGTCAGCAGGTAGCCTCCGACATGAGTCCGCTGAGCCAGGCTTACGGACTGGATGTTTACTTCCGCCGCCGCCGGTCATTACCGCTAGTCGTGGCTAATCGCGACCTGTTAATCCGAATCGTGACCAACTTTGTTGATAACGCGATTCACTACGCCGACAAATCCCAGAAAATCGAACTCGACGCCAAGCTAATTGGGCGCGAACAGATGGTCCGACTGAGCGTCCGTGATTTCGGACCGGGCGTTTCGAAAAAAGCTCTGCGCAAAATGTTTGAACGGTCGAGTGATCAGACAAATCTACCAACTCGGCCACTCAGTAGCGGCCTTGGTCTCTATATCGTGTCTAGTTTTGCTCAGGCTATGAACGGTCGAGTTGGGGCAGTTCGTCACCGCGACGGAGTCAGCTTTTATGTTGATGTTCAGGCATCGAGTCAGCTGTCGCTACTATGATAGACGTCACCGGGTTGCGAGTGCTAATTGTCGATGATGATAAGTGGTTAGTCGACGAACTTAGGCGGCGCCTAACAGCCGCCGGCTGTCTAGTCGATGGGGCAGGCGATGGCATCGAGGCGATTGACAAAATAGACCAAGCCCTGCCAGAGGTTATTGTGCTCGATATCATGCTGCCTGGTGCCAACGGGATTAGTTTGTTGCACGAGCTGCAGTCATATAGCGACACCGGCATGATACCAGTCATCATATTGTCCTCGAGTGTCGAGGTGGCCGATTCTAAACGGCTGTCGCCGTATGGCGTAACTGATGTTATCGATAAGGCGACTATGATGCCAGACGATGTGGTCTCGGCTATCCGCCGGAGTCAGGCGTGAAAACCGAGCGAACCCAGGCGATTGTTTTGCGCCGGACTAATTATGGTGAGGCCGACCGGATATTGCAGCTCATAACACCGGAGGGACGGCGCAGTGCCATCGCTCGAGGTGTCCGCAAAGAAAAATCTCGGCTCAAAGGCGGCATCGAATTATTCGCGGTTTGCGACGTCGTGCTCGGTAGCGGTCGGGGCGACCTGCAGCTAATAACATCGGCTCGACTAGCGGTATTTTATCGACATATCCTCGAGGACTACGAGCGCATGCGGTTTGCCTATGATGCTATCAAATTGGTGGCAAAAGCCAGTGAACATTTTGATGATTCAGACTGGTTCCGGATACTGCAGGAGACGCTCGAGGCGCTTGATAATCTCAAAATATCACGACAATTTATCGAAACCTGGTTTTACTTGCAACATGCTCGGGCCCTAGGCGACGATATCAATCTGGAGCGAGACGCCAGCGGCGATCCACTCGACCCAGAGGGTATTTACCGCTACGATGTCAGCGAACGGGCCCTGCGCCGGAGCGAAAAAGGCGACATTCAGGCTCGGCACATCAAGCTAATGCGACTAATGAGCACCAAATCGCTCCGAGTGGTCGGGCAGATCGGTGGAACAGAGGACGTCATAGCTGAATGCTGGATGACGGCCCGGCAACACGCTAGCGTTTAGCATTGACTTTTTACTTGTTTTGATATATAATATACGGTGTTCGTACTTTTACAGACTAGATTCTAGGAGAAGCAATGTTTGCACCTGTCATGAATTTTTGGCACGAAGAAACACCTCTGCACGTCGTCAAGATCAGTCGCGATGCTCGTGATGAGTTCAATGTTCACAGCCATGAAATTCACACTCAATTTAAATGTGACTATATGTGGGAACTCAACTTTCCCGACAAAGCTCATGAGGCCTGGATCGGCAGTATGTGCAAAAGCTGGGATCAAGAGCTGGACCATATGTTTTTCGGCTTCGGATATCACGCATCTCGCATTTGTTTCAGGTGCGATGATCATATCCAGCAGGAAGTTGATCGTCGCAACCAAGAGCTTTTCTCGGTTGATAATGTTCGAGTTGACCCATATTCTATCCAAGATCAGCAGTTGCTGGAAAGTGATGGATACGGATCTCGTTGGTTCGCCGAGGACTACATGTCCGAAGATTTCTAGAGAAGTATGAACAGACCCCCGCTAAGCTTAGGCTAGGCGGGGGATTGTTCTTTTTATGGTACAATTAAACAGATATGAGTAGTCAAAAAAACGAAAAAATGGAAGCAATAATAAGTTTAGCTAAGCGCCGTGGATTTATATATCCTGGATCTGATGTCTATGGTGGTCTATCTGGCACTTGGGACTACGGTCCACTCGGTGTCACCCTGAAGCGTAAAATCATGCAGCTCTGGTGGCAGCATTTTGTGGAGTCGCGCGATGATATGTATGGCGTTGACGCAGCTATTTTGATGAATCAAAAAGTTTGGCAGGCGAGTGGACACGTTGATACATTTGCTGATCCGCTTGTTGAGGACCTCAAAACAGGTGAGCGACTACGAGCCGACCATCTACTAGAAGATGCCGGTTACGATGTCGAGGGTCAGACTATGGCCCAGCTTGATGAGCTGATCAAACAACATGGTATCAAGAGTCCGAGTGGCAACGAACTATCGAGCGTTCGGACATTTAACATGATGTTCTCGACGACAGTTGGCCCAGTGGCAGATGACAAATCTGTCAGTTATTTGCGACCAGAAACTGCCCAGGGTATTTTTACTAACTACAAAAACATCGTTGATAACTTTTACCCGAATCTACCATTTGGTCTAGCTCAGCAGGGCAAGGCCTTTCGCAATGAAATCAGCCCACGTGACTTTATATTCCGCTCACGTGAATTTGAGCAGATGGAAATCGAATATTTTGTTAGGCCTGATAACTGGCAGGAGTCGTTTGACGCCCTGCTAAAAGATATCTACGACTACCTAGAGGCACTCGGCTTGCCGAGCGATAAAATCCACGAGCTAGACGTCCCCGAGGCCGACAGGGCTCACTACTCCGAGAAGACGATCGATCTGGAGTATGACTATCCAATCGGGCGTAAGGAGCTCCTCGGATTAGCTTACCGAACTGATTTTGACCTCAAAAATATCCAGAACGCTAGCAGTAAGACTATGGAGTATATGGTCAAGGGCACGAATGAACGGTTTATCCCGCATGTTATCGAGCCCAGTTTTGGTGTCGAGCGGGTGTTGATGGCGGTCATGGAGAACGCCTACTGGTTTGATGAAGCCAACGACCGAATCGTCATGAAGTTTCCGGAAAATATTGCGCCAGTTAAGTACGCCGTGTCGCCGCTACTAAAAAACAAGCCAGAGTTAGTTGCCAAAGCCCGCGAAGTTTACGCGGCGCTCAAGAAAAAATATGGCAACGTTATGTGGGATGACAACGGCAATATCGGCAAACGCTATCGCCGCCAAGATGAAATCGGTACACCGCAGTGCGTCGTGATTGACTTTGAAACTATTGAAGGCGACGGTACTGTGACGGTCCGTGATCGTGACACGACCGAGCAAAAGCGCGTCAAGCTTGACGAATTGATCTAGTCAGTCGAATTATCGACGACTTTTAGGTGGTTGCGGCTGGTGTGAACCGGTACGGATTCGCTTTCGCCACCGCCATAAATAACATAGATAGTATCTTCGATTGCGTTCGCTCCAAGCTCACGTTTTTGCTTCTCGCGGTAGGCGGATAGGTTTTCTAGCGAGCTACCAGCTTCGTCGTACGGCGTCTCTATTATTTCACTATACTGGTCGAGCAGGGCCTCGGCGATGTCTTCGTTTGTCATGCCTTCGTCGGCTAGTATCTCGGAGTATAGCTTGGCGGCTTCGACTGTCTCGCTCGGGTAGTCTAGCTGGTTGAGCCGATCTTCGACCTGTCCGGACGGATTTTGACGTTTTTGTTTTTCGGTTCGATAGTTTTCGAGGTTGATAACATTATCTTTTTCCATGTCTGTATTATAGCATTTTTATTAGAATAAATCAAGTATTATGTACTATAACAAAAGTTATGGCAATTGCTTTTATGGATAATTTATGTTAATATATCACTATCCGGTTTGCTTCGAAATAATTTTGAGCAAAGCGTGCTCTTATAAGTTTTGAAGTGTCTATCTCATGAATGGAGAAGTCAGATGCGAGAGAATACTGCCTTGAATGAAATGGAAAAAATGCAAAATAAACTGCGATCTACAAAGCGGTGGTTTGTGACTTGGGCCATTCTTGCGACTGCCAGTGTATGCATGTTTGTGATGGTTTCGCTGAACTATGATGAGCCCGCTACGATGTGGCAGGTTATTCTGCCGCTATACTTTCTACTGTTTGCTATTCCTCTGGCGGTTGGGCAGCTGGCCGCCTCTATTGCTAAGTATTTTGAGGCACTCAGCGACCTCCAGACCTACAGGATTCAAAACTACCGATAGGGCAATCGCCCCCGAAAAGCCCCCGTCGAGCTTCAGCTCCGGTGCTCTTCGGGGGCTTTTTACATGAGGCAGCTAGGTTATTTTTCGCTGCCGTCTATCCAGCCGTGGATGGCGGAGTCGGTGATTTCGGCATCAATCTTGCTTTCGTCGTAGTCACGTATCAAATCCTCGATAGTAGGGGCCTCGTAAGAGTTTTCTTGCTCTGGGATTTCATCTAATGTGCCAGCTGCTTCCGCCGATTCTACTTCGTCGATAAATAGTTTAGCGGCGGTTTCGCCCATGATAGAGCGAAGCTCGGCATCAGATATGTCGTTATGCTCAACTGATTCATACGGGTCGTTATTCGGTGTATTAAATTTTTCCATGTTCTTTTCTTTTTATTTTGGCTTTGTAATGTTTATATATTAACAAATTATTGCTGTTTTGTCAAGGGTAAGCGGCATAGGTAGCTAGTCGTTTGAATAAAAATAGGGGCGTAGACTAGTTAATAGTCTACGCCCCGTTCCGGCGTCAGGCGAGTGGTTCGCCGTACTGACAGTTGTATCGGCAGCTGCTGTGCCAACCTTGATTACAGGCCCCGCAGTCACGCTCACAGGTGCAACCCTGTTTGAGCTGTGGCTGATTACCGGGCTTGGCGGCTTGCTTGGGCGGACGACCGGGTATATTGAGCTCGATAAATTTCATATCGTGCCACTCGATCCACATACCGGCTGTCGAAAGCCCGTAGGCTTTTACAAATTGGCGAATCAGGTATTTCTGACTCTGGACATTGCCGCGGCGAGCCTCGACAAGTTTTTTGGGAATGACATTCATGCTTTTGACTGTCATATTTCGATAACTAACTTCGTACTTCGTGCGTGGTTGTGCGACCAACCAAATCACCATCCTCAACTAGACTAAAACGGAACGATTGCTACAGGGTAGTGCAACAATATATTTATATTATAACATTTTTACTATATAAAAACAAATATCCTCGACGGTTAAATCGAGGATATTTTGGAGTTGGAACGGGCTAACTTATTCGCCGTCTTCCATACTGTTTTCGATAGCCGCGGCTGCCAGCATCTTTTTGAGATTTTCCTGATACTCATTTACTTCAGGCGATTGAGGTTGTATGTCATGCTCCTGACCCAGTGGATCAGCCAGTACATTGTGCTCCTGGTCAAAGCGACCATCTCGGGGGCCATTAGGGTTTGTAAATGGGGCTTCGACGCCGCGTGGTAGTTCATCTGCGCTGGGGCTTTGTTCCATTGTGTGGAGTGACATATTTGCAACCTTTTTGATTTTATTT
Source organism: bacterium (assembly GCA_030452455.1). Taxonomy (GTDB): domain Bacteria; phylum Patescibacteriota; class Saccharimonadia; order Saccharimonadales; family Saccharimonadaceae; genus JAKDMF01. The sequence continues at coordinate 10,769 of JAKDMF010000015.1, forward strand.
ATTGCTATGGTTTTTATGATACCACTAATGTTTTAAAAAGTCAATGCTATAATTGGTCGAATATTTAACCCGGTGTATGATAAGTCTATGAGCATCGAACTAAAACGGGCCTACCAAGCAGCCGAGCCGGGCGACGGATACCGGGTATTAGTTGACCGGGTTTGGCCACGTGGTATCAGCCGAGCTGATGCAAAAATCGATAAATGGCTAAAATCTGCCGCACCATCGACGGAGCTACGCAAGTGGTTCGGTCATGATCCGAATAAATTTATTGAATTCAAGCAGCGCTACAAGCATGAACTGTCTGGGTCAAAGACGATACAAGAGCTCAAAGATACTTACAAGCAGCATAAAAAACTAACCTTAGTCTATGGAGCCAAAGACGAGAAGCATAATAATGCCGTGGTTCTGAAGCAGATTTTAGTCGGATAATCGGTTATAGTAGAGTAGATGAATATATATTATACAGATGGCAGCGCCAGTCCCAACCCCGGCCCGGGCGGATTTGCGGTTATTAAAAATACAAAACCACACATACTGGGTAGCGAGCCCGGCGACACGACCAACATCCGGATGGAGGGCAAGGCACTTGTAGCAGCCCTGTCAGATGCAGCCGGTGAGCCGAGCGAAATATATACCGACAGTGAGTTTTGGATCAACGTCATGACAAAATGGGCGCCAGGCTGGGAGAGTAACGGCTGGAAAAAGAAAAAGGGTGATATAAAAAATCTTGATATAGTCCAGCAGATGCTCCCTTTGTATCAGAATTCACAGTCCAAACTTGTCTGGGTGCGCGGGCACGAGGGTGATGAGGGCAACGAAATGGCTGATGAGTATGCTAATCGAGCTCGAAAAGGTGAGCGGATATAGATGATTAGTCTTTTGACTTCATCTAAAACAATGGATTTTAACCAGCCAGCGCCAAACTTTGTTTCACCGACAAATCTATTGTTTCCAGAGGAGGCTAAAACTATTCAAGCTAGGCTAGCTTGCTATAGCAGCGACGCTTTGGCGAAGCTCATGAATATAAGCAGCCAGTTATCGACTAATGTGACCGGTCTATACACCGAACCTAGCGGTAAGCGCAAGCCAGCTATTTATGCCTATCGAGGCGACGTATACCGCGGCTTTGGGGCAGATAGCCTCGATCGTGGCGATATGGACTGGGCCAACCGTCATATACTAATACCCAGCGGACTATATGGACTTGTTCGGCCGTACGATGAAATTGAACAGTATCGGCTTGAGATGAAAACCAAACTAGAGCTTGATAAACAGAAGTCGTTATATGGCTTCTGGGGAGACAAACTGGCTAAATACGTCGAGTCGATGGACGATACCGTGCTGGTCCTAGCCTCAAACGAGTACGCCAAGGCGGTCGTACCTAAGCTGTCTGCCGACATACGGGTAGTCGAGGTGCATTTTAAAGACCGAGCCAAAAATGGTCATATAAAAACAGTGCCGATATACAGCAAAATAATGCGTGGAGTGATGGCGCGATATATTGTCAAAAATCGAGTCAACGACACAGCCAGTCTACGCGACTTTGCCGAGCAGGGCTACGTTTTTGATGAAGCTCAAAGTGCCGACAATAAGCTGGTTTTCTATCGCGATAAACCAGCCGTCATTGCTGTTTAACAGCGGCGGGACTAACCGTCAGTGATTGACCGTAGCCTCGATTTTCGGTATAGTATATTTAATTATGGAACGACTTGAGCACGGTGATAACTACGGCGAAACGTTAGATAAAAGCCGGCTGATATCTGAATATATACTGCCGACAGTTCAGGCTGTCATGGAGGCCACTCGGGCTACTGCTGACGAGGATGGTGATGACTTTTACTCGCTAAGGTATGATCAGGTGAGCGATAATCGCCACACTATCATAGATTTCGAGACCGATAGTCCGGACGATGACAAGTACTGCATTAGTCTTGATATGATGCACTCTCAATCTGACAGGATAGTCACCCTACCTGAAAACGAGATTAAGCGTGTCATGAAGCTTCTCCATGAAGTTGCAAGTCCGGAGACTGCCTCGGCTGCCGCTGCCAGAAAGTTAGTTAAAGCTATAGCATCCGGTGCCGCTGATGAGTTCGAGCTACGCCGAGCCACCCTAATTGATGTTGGCTACGTTATCGATCTTTATAATGAAACGATTGATAAAACTATAGTTTACCGAACTAATGTCGCCGACGTAGAGGTGGATAGGGTGGCAATAGGTATCGCTGAAGATACTCCAATTGGTCTGGGCACAATGTCGCTCGATACAGACAGTACCGACTACGACAAGATTAGTCTAGCCTGTGATTTGGTCCAGCAGACTAGTCGTCGCCACGAGCAAGATTGACCAGACGTTAGCTTGTTATAGTGAACAACAATTGTTATACTTATGACGTTAACAACTTAATATCAAGAGAATGACAAGGGATCTGGCCCGTTATAAGTCATCGACAACCTGCTTGAAGCAAGGTGCCAATTCCAGCCTGAATCGTCAGGAGAGATATGTTATGAGTAAATCTTTTGTTCATAGGTAAAATCTTTTTCTGGCTTCTTAGTAATAAAAAGGAGTCTTTTAAATGTCCGAATCAAATCTATATAAAACTGCTGAGAGTGTCAGCCCGAAGCACCCCGATAAACTGTGTGACCAGGTGTCGGATGCGATTTTAGACGCCTACCTAGCTGTCGATAACGGCGCCAGGGTAGCTATCGATGTCGCCGGTGGGCACGGTAAATTGTTCATCACAGGCGAGGCGAGCCTGCCGGCATATGAAATTGATATAGCTGGTATCGTTGAGCGACTAATTGGTGACATCGATTGGCAGGAAAATATCGCTCTGCAGAGTCCGGAGATTGCTCGCGGGGTCGATAGTGGTGGAGCTGGCGATCAGGGTATCATGATCGGCTACGCCTGCAGCGAAACAGACGAAATGTTGCCGCTTGAAGTGGTCTTGTCGCGCCAACTAAATCAGTATTTATATGAAAAATGGCCCTACGATGGCAAAACCCAAATCACAACCAAGGGCAGTCAAATCGTTGGTGTGGTGGCTAGTTTTCAGCACGCCGCTTCGGCTGACTTACTAGCAGCGGTCAAAACCTGGCTAAAAGACCATTCGGCGTCTGAGGACGCTCGGCTCCATGTTAATCCCAGCGGTGACTGGAGTATCGGTGGCTTTGAGGCTGACGCTGGTTTGACTGGTCGCAAATTAGCCGTCGACAACTACGGCCCAAGCGTACCAATCGGTGGCGGTGCGTTTAGCGGCAAAGACCCGTCAAAAGTCGATCGCAGCGCCGCCTACATGGCTCGGCGGATAGCAGTCGATTATTTACGGGCACGCCAGGCCGATGAAGTGGTGGTCAGGCTATCGTACGCTATTGGTATAGCCGAGCCACTAGAAGCAACGGTTATACTTGACGGAATAGCCGAAAAAGTTGTAGGATATGACCTAACACCTAAAGGTATTATAAATAGCCAAAATCTTAGACAGGTGGAGTATGAGCCAACGGCTCAATATGGACATTTTGGGCATCATTTTACATGGGAGAGATGAAGTGGAATACAATAATTTTTCGTATGACAATCAATATGAGAAAAACAAGCAGATAGAGATCGATTCTCTAAACGAATTGTTTAATGAGTCAGCTGAGCTGTGCCCGGAAGCCTCGCCATCTGATCTCGACAAGTTAGTGACTGAATCTTTGAGCAACCTAAAAGACTATGAAAGGTCTCGACGCCTGACTGATAGCGACGCTATTTACTGGACAAAAACCAGCACAGACCCCAAGCAATACGAAAGAACTTCTTTTGTGACCAATTTTCGACCAGAGTCGGGAATCCGAAGCTTTAAGTATCGTAGACTCGACGCGGCGATTGTTGACAGCGATAAGAAGTGGGCTAGTGTACTTTCGGAATATGTATTTATTTGGGACGAAAAACAAGTCATGCGCTCAACCCTAGTAGAGAAGTCATTGCCAGAGCATACCTTAGAGGAGGTCGAGATGGTGTCGGACATAATTAGCTATAACTTCGCCGATCGCGATCAGTTGGGCGATGAACTGTACGAAAAGCTCGAGGAACTACGCGATCCAGCACTTGTTACGCCACGTAGCGAAACTTCAGACATCCGTCGCGATGATATTGACATGATTATTGAACAGATTAAAAATGCTCGCGGCATAGAGTCAAGCGGTTGGGTCGATGATGGCCGGCTACATGAACAACTCTATCGCAACCTAGGTGCTTTAGTCGACGAGATTATCAAGAACCGGGCTGCTTAAGGCCAAGACTAGGCGAGTCCGTCAAGCAAATAAGAGTTGAAAATTTATATGGAAGACCAAGATCATGAACGAATTTTACCGGATGATAACGCGCCGACACCAAGTCAGCTGCGCAAGTTAGCTCTGGTCGGAGCCCTCTCAGCCGTCCGGCGTTCACGGCTCAGGCGGCTACGTGAAGACACCGACATGATGCAGGAGCGGATCACGGCGGGCGGAACTAATCCACCGATATTTTATGCTTCGAGGGCAGATTTTAGGCCGAGCAGCGCGACGGAAGATTCGGTGCCGTGCCAAATGTCCGGTATGATTAGTGCCCGAATTGATGAGGACAATGAGAAGACTTGGAGTTTAAAATTTGTCGATATTGAGCACCAAAGTAGTGACCCGGCCCGGGCCACCGGCGAGAGGTCTGTCTATCTGTTTGAGTGGACGAGGGCTAGAGTTAAGCTAGCCAGGCGCAGCCTACAGTCATTTAGTCGAGCCGGGACGAGCGGTCAGATCGATGGCACTGATGAAATGGACGCCCTGATGAACCAAATTGATAGGTTTAAAGCCGAAGATGATATAGCCGGACAATGGGCACTAGAGCTTGAAATGGAAGAAGTCACAGCCGCGGACTGCCAAGATTTGCTAGAAAACGCCAGTAATTTCTTCGGACAGATTGATCGTGAATTTTTTAGCAAAGATACGCTCCCCGGCGACGTCGAAAAGATCGAACAAAATGGTACCGCTAACCTAGCTGCAAAAGCTATGGCTTCGAACAATGATTCATGGCGCCAAGCGGGCGAAGACGACTCTATAGAGTAGTGCCGGAAACCTAGTCTCGAGTGGTATGAATTAATTCACAACAGTTTGCCCAGTGGAAATCTAAGACTGCAGGCTGTTTCGTAGTACAATAGGACGAAGAATATAGCAAACAAACAGAAGGCAAGGGTATGA
>JAKDMF010000052.1 GCA_030452455.1 bacterium
GGTATGGTTGTCTTGTCGAGCTTTGACCCGGTTCGCCGCCAGGTTGCTCGGCTGACACTCGAGTCCCTTATGAAAGACGGTCGTATCCACCCCGGACGAATCGAAGAAGTCGTTGTTAAAGCCGAAAAACAGATTGAAAAAGAAGTTATTCGAGCCGGCGAAGATGCCGCTCGTGAAGTTGGCGTGGTTGGTATTCCCAAAGAAATGCTCCAGCTACTCGGTGAACTGAAGTTCCGAACCAGCTACGGTCAAAACGTTTTGATGCATAGCACCGAGATGGCGCACATGGCTGGTATGATCGCCGAGGAAATCGGGGCTGATGTCCGGATTGCCAAAATCGCCACTCTGCTACATGATGTTGGCAAAGCCGTCACCCATAAGATTGAAGGTAAGCATCACCATATCGGGGCCGAGCTAGCCCGTAAATACGGCATGGACGACCGCATCGTCCACGCTATCGAGTCGCACCACGATGATATCGACGCCACCACTCCAGAGGCATTAGTGGTCCGTGTCGTCGATGCGGCCAGCGCCGCTCGACCAGGTGCTCGTAGTGTCAGCGCTGAAAACTTTGCTGAACGCATGAAGGATCTGGAAAATATTGCCAAGGGATTTGAGGGTATCGATAAGGCCTACGCTATATCAGCTGGTCGCGAAGTTCGCGTCATGGTTAATCCAAAGTCGATTGATGACCTGTCGGCTATCAAGCTAGCCCGTGATATCGCCAACAAAGTCGAGAGCACCATGCAGTATCCGGGTACTATCAAAGTTAATGTCATCCGTGAAACTCGAGCGATGGAGTTCGCTAAATAATGCAGGACATGTACACGCTCAAGCTCTTAGAAAAGATGCCAAAGCGACTCTCGAGCGCCGCCATCATACTAGAGGCTGCTGACGGACGGGCGTTATTTGTTAAAGCCAACTATAAAACCTATTGGACATTTCCTGGCGGTGTAGTTGATCCCGGTGAGACGCCAAAACAGGCGGCTGTTCGTGAGGTTCGCGAAGAGGTCAACGTTGGTGTTGATATAGCCGCAGTTGATTTCGTGGCCGTGGCCGATCGCCGCAGCGCCGTGGCGAGCACTTATCAGTTTATATTCCAGGCTAAATTGCCAGCCGATGCCGAAAATACCGTCAGACTACAGGCCAGTGAAATAGATGAATATGACTTCGTGACCAAGCAACAAGTCCTAGATGGCGATCGTGAATATTCCAAAGCTGCTTTGCACTGGGCGACCGGTCAGGCTGGCTATATCGAGCAAGCTTTCGACGAATTTTAGACTTTTGTTGACCGTAATTACTATAGAATGTATAGTAATTGTATGGACAAAAATTCTATAAACAAAATGGCTATCAGTGCGACCGTACACTGCCTAATCGGTTGCTCGATAGGAGAAGTAGCCGGTCTGATTATCGGCACGCATCTCGGCCTGGCAAATGCCTCGACTGTCGTTTTGTCGATTACACTAGCATTTATTAGTGGCTATATACTGTCTATTCTGCCGATTGTTAAATCTGGTGTACCGCTTAAAAAAGCAGCTCGTGTCGTGATTGCAGCTGACACTGTATCGATTCTAACTATGGAAATCGTTGATAACGGAGTGATGCTGGTCATCCCAGGTGCCTTGGGTGCGGGGCTATTAAATCCTCTGTTTTGGGTATCGATGGCTATATCTCTGGTGGTAGCGTTTATGGCTGCCGTGCCGGTCAATAGATATTTACTCCAAAAAGGCAAAGGCCATGCTTTAGTCCATGAATATCATAGTGGGCATGAGCATCACCACAATCACTAAGCTAGTTTACTAGGACGCTTGCCTAGCTTTAGCACAAACTCTAGCGTGAAGAATATAAAGCTAGTTGCCGCTAGTGCAGCCGATGAAACAGCCACAACCCGATATTCAAACGGCAAAGGGCTGAGGTAGGCTAGCAAGCTGGCCGCAAAAGGGACGATCACGAAACCAAGTTTTATCAGAAACTCCACTTTGAGAGTCATGAGGTGGAGCTTTTTTTGGGGCAGTCGTTTTTTGTGAGTTATGGCTGGCACCACGTATTTTTTGGCCGCCGTGTGAGTAATTTTTTGACCCGTATTACGTATAGCACCAGGAGTTTTAACCAGCGCATAGATAGTCAGACCTATTATGGCGATAGTGATTACCGCCGCTAGCACTATCATCAAAATCGATGGTTCGGTCGGTGATGTTTGTATAATATCGCGTGGTTGCTCTGAGTTATTTATGAAAAATTCCATCAGTTCGTATTCACGTATCAGTGGCAGGTATAGCGTTAGTAGCCAGAACCATTGAAGTACACATACGATGTAGGCGATAGCAGCCACCGCTCTTAATAGCAGTGATTCTTTGACTGGCACTTGTGATTTAAGCATATACATATAGGTTAGCAGATTTTGGGAGGATAGTCTTGCCTGAGCGCCCACAAAAGAAAATGCCCGCAGCCGTGCGAATTACCAAATAGTATGGTGATTTCGATCGGTGCGGGCAGTTGTATCAGTGGGCGTGGACGTTGACGAACATGTTGTGGTTCATCTGAACCTGAGTCATCCAGAGCTTGTGACCGCCGATGCCTTCAGCTGACGAATAGAGCTGAACGGCGCGAAGCTTGGGTTTGCCGTCGACTTTGACGAATCGATTCCACTCGCTATCCGAAATTTCCAGATGCGATTCCTTGTGCAGGCTGACTTCCACCTTGGTGTTGTTGTCGAGCTTGATCTCCATCATCGCGACACCCTTTTGGTGATTAACGAGCGTGATTCGGGTCCAGAGCTCGGGCATGATTCCGTCGCTTCCAATTGATACGGTGTGCATGGCGCCTCCTAGGAGTAGTTCAAAACTGGTATTTCCAGCTATGATTGCCAATAATTATATTATGGCAAATTTATAGTGTTTTGTCAATGTAGAG
>JAKDMF010000016.1 GCA_030452455.1 bacterium
CTAACTCCGACTATGTACCAGCTAGTATGAAATCTAAATGGGCGGAAAATGTATCGGCCTCGTTCGGTATTTATGACGAAAGTGGCGAACTGTATGAAGATGTTGATATGAATCCGGCTATCTGGAGAGACACTATCGTGAATGCTATGCAGTACGCTGATGATTACGTCTGGGCGTATACTGAAACCTACGACTGGTGGGGCGCACCAGTAATGTGGTACCCGCAACCGGAAACGCCAGTGCCCGACGCGTGGGTAGACGCAACTCGTCAAGCTATGAACTCATTTAAGTAAGGTGGTAACTATGGCCAAAAGTAAAGAAGGATTCACAATAGTCGAACTACTAGTAGTAATTGTAGTGATAGCTATTCTAGCAGCGATAACACTAGTTTCATACAATGGAATCCAGCGTCGGGCCCATAACACGGTCACGACAGGTGCGGTTTCGCAGTGGATTAAAGTTCTGACGGCATCGTACTTGGCAAATGGCGTTGTGACTGTCGAGCTACCAGCGGGCGACAATAGTTTCTGCTTGGGTACAAAAGAGCAGTATCCGTATATCAGCGAAGACCTAAAAGAAGGCCAATGCTATATACACGCTCATACCTCAGACGAATTGAATAACTTCATCAGTGAGATGGCCAATGTAAGTATGAGTACTTATGTAACAAAAGATGGTAGCTATCCGTTTCGAGGCATCCAGTATGTCTGGACCGAAGCGGACGATGAAACTCATCTTTGGTATAACCTAGAGGGTGAAGATCAAGACTGTGCGGTGCAGGGAAGCGAGATTGCAGCAACGGGTAATGGAATAACTGAGTGTCACATTGTTGTCAGTGATATCATCGGTGCTAACCCTATCCGAAATTAGCGACCGAGTATGACTATTGTTAGATAGCCTACCGTGCCCAGAAGCTAACCAAGCTATCAAATAAAAGACACTAGTGCTCGTGTATATCCTCATGTTTCGAACACACGGCCTCGTCACCGCGGCGATATCAGTAAAATAATATCGCTTTCGCTTCCTTTCGCGCATATCCGTGTTCCATGGATTCAACACTTCGTCGTCTCGGAATAAGATGTAAACATCTTATTCTCTCGCTGCCTCGTGTTATAATGTAGGTATAAGCGAGATTTAAAATATAAATAACATGACGACAGTAATAGCGGTAACAAATCAAAAGGGTGGAGTTGGCAAAACGACCAGCGCGGTTAATATTGCCTACTGCTTGGCTAAAAGTGGCCACAAAACATTACTGATTGATTTTGACCCCCAGGGCAACGCCACCAGCGGGCTTGGCATCGACAAGCAGAAGCTGGAAGCGACTATGAGTGATGTTATCCAAGAGTTTTCACTGCTAAAAAACATTATATTACCAACTGAACACAAAAATTTGTTCGTAGCGCCGACAACACCGCAACTGGCCAATACCGAAGTTGAGTTAGCCGGCGCCGCTCGTCGCTTTACCCGGCTAAAAAACGCCATCGCTAGCGTATCTGACTACGACTATATCTTGATCGATTGCCCACCAAGTCTCAGTTTATTGACCGTCAATAGCTTGATAGCCGCGCGCTACGTGCTACTACCGGTTCAGGCCGAGTTCTACGCGCTTGAGGGGCTCGGACAGCTGCTAGAGTCGATGAAACTAGTCCGTAAGAGCATGAACCCAACGCTCGACCTAATTGGCGTCTTGCCGACTATGATGGACAATCGCACCACCCTGAGTGGGCAGGTTTATCAGGAAATCAAAAAACATTTCCCGGGCAAAGTTTTCAACCAGACAATTCCCCGCAATATCCGCCTGGCTGAAGCGCCGAGCCATGGTTTGCCGGTTGGAGCCTATGATCGGTTTTCAAAAGGGGCCCGGGCCTATAAAAACGTCACCAAGGAGTTAATTGATCGTGTCAGCTAAAAAAACGGGACTAGGTCGGGGGTTTGACTCATTGATTCCAACCGAATCACTGGAGGATTCGTTTGATCCGACCTCCATGCAGGATGAAAGAGTTTCTGACCTGCGCTATATTAATACTGACAAGATCTTGCCCGACGATGATCAACCGCGTCGTCATTTCGACCAAGACGGTATCGACCAGCTAGCCAGCTCGATAAAACAACACGGTATATTACAGCCGATTGTAGTTATTCCATACGGTGGCGGCTACCAAATTGTGGCTGGCGAGCGTCGTTATCGGGCTTCTAAGCAAATTGGCCTCGAGAAAATACCGGTCATCGTCCGAACCCTGAGCGGCCAGCACAAACTAGAGCTGTCATTGATCGAAAACCTGCAGCGGCGTGATCTGAACGTGCTAGAAACAGCCACGGCGTACGCTAAGCTGCGTAATCAGTTCAACTTAACGCTCGATGAAATCGGTGAGAGGGTTGGTGGCAAATCGGCTAGCTCGATCAGCAATACAATGCGTCTACTTAAATTACCCGAAAATGTTAAACAGGCCGTCGCCAACAACCAGCTGAGCGAGGGTCAGGCGCGACCTTTAGTCGGTGTTGATGAGGCTATTATCAACCAAGTACTCGCAAAAGCTATCAAAGAAAGCTGGAGTGCTCGCCAGATTGAGAAGTTTATCGCTGACAATAAGCAGTCTGTTCGTAAGCCGAGTCAGCCTAGCCAAGCAGCCAAACAGCCAGAGGTTTACAGCCAAGATTCTAAACAGTTTACCAAAAGGTTTCAAACTTCGGTCCAAGTCAAGGCGAAATCTAGCGGCTCAGGCCAGATCGTTATACCGTTTAAGAGTGACGACGACTACGCCCGGATTAAAAAGTTACTAGATAAATAAAAGCGGCCCTAAAAAGTGCGTATTTTATTGACGGGGTAGATTCTCATCCCGACTGGTCCAACGACGTCGTAGTAGGGGATAGTCCCGAGGCCATTGCGCGAATCGTAGGAGTAATCACCAGTTCGGTGGTCACCAGACACAAATAGGGTTCGACTCGGCACTACCATGTCGACTTCGCCGCTGGTCGGTGAGCCGGGGTGGCTAGTTTTGTCGCCGGCTTCGGCGTCGTCGGGGTTGAAGCCCTCGGGGTGTTTGTCGTCGTAAACGGTTAGTTCGCCATCGGTGACAGTGACGCGTTCACCTGGAAAAGCAATAACTCGTTTGACGATGTACTCGTCTTTTTTGGTCATGTCATATTTCGGATTGCGGAAGACAATAATCTGGCCACGTTCCGGGACGTACTGCTTGTTTTGTAGTAGCGCCCAAGTGACTGGTAGCCGGTTAACTATCAAGCGATCGCCGGTATGGAGGGTGTTTTCCATACTAGGCCCAACCACACTAAAGCTCCGGAAAATGAACGCATTTATTAGTAGCGTACCAATCAGTATGCAGACTATGAATATTACAATTCCAAGAACATCTTTTAGCGCTGGGTGGCGCCTCATAAAGCTAACTTCCATCTCATCTACTATACACTGGTTTAGGTCTCTGAGTAAAATATATGGCTTATGTTTTTTACAGTTTTAAAAATGCCGAAAAAGCTGTATAGTATATAGAAGTTATGGTAAAACAACGTGGTTCAATAGACGGGTTTATACCCCGACGGCCGGGCGTAAATCTCGGTGAGACGGGCGCATCTAATCAGCGTCCTAATATATCTCGCCGTCAGCTGAATATCAGCACAGATCATACCCCGAACACTATGAATACCGAGGCTAAGCGCCCTAATGGTGAAATCAGCACCGAGCGGGCCGATCTCGAGGATTCTTTGCGTGGGCTCGACGAGCGGGGTACAACGACCGCCGCTCCGAAGCTAACCCGTAAGCAAAAACGGAAGCTCAAAAAAGATTCCAACAAGAAAAAGCCGAGCACTCGAAAAAAGAAAATTATCAAATGGTCGATTATCGGCTTAGTGATACTGCTCGTTCTGGGTGGTGGTTGGCTAGGCTACCGGGCGCTAGTGGCTAGTAATAATATATTCAGCGGTAATATATTAGACGTTTTCAAAAATAAGCCGCTGGCTCAAGATGAAAACGGCCGCTCTAATATATTGATTCTTGGTACGACGGAAGACGATCCGGATCGACCCGGCGCGGCGTTAACCGACTCGATGATGGTCCTGAGCGTCGACCAGACCAAAAAAGACGCCTACATGATAAGTATTCCCCGTGATTTATGGGTTGATTATGGCCGGCAGTGCGACAACGGCTATCAAGGCAAGATTAACGCCTATTTCCAGTGTGTCCGTAAGAGCGCCAGTCCGGAAGATGAATCGAAGGCCAATACGGTGGTTGGCAAACTTGTTGGCAAAACGCTCGGGCTTGATATCCAGTATGGTGCCAACATCAACCGCAAGGGTCTAAAAGACCTGGTTAAAGCCGTCGGTGGCATCGATGTCACTATCAAAAGCCGCAACCCGAACGGGCTACTCGACAGCAACTTCGATAAGCCGATGTGTGGCGCCGGCAAAGTTAGCCTGGCTGAGCAGAAAAAACGCTGCCCACCAGATGGTCACTACATAGATTTCCCGAATGGCGATGTCCATCTCGACGCCAATCAGGCGGTCTATCTATCTCGTGCCCGTGGTTACCGAGCGCCAACCTATGGTTTTGAGCGGTCCAACTTCGACCGCGAGAAAAACCAGCAGATGATCTTAAAAGGTATCCAGAAAAAGGCGACTAGTGCTGGAACATTGACTAATATCGCCAAAGTTAGTGGCTTGATCGACGCTATCGGCGACAACTTGCAGACGACATTTGAAACATCAGAAATAGGCACACTAGTTGATCTGGGCAACAGCATCCCGCAGTCGGACATCGTATCAATCAGCTTGATTGACGCTGAGCCGACCATCCTGACGACCGACGGCCTAAACGGCCAGAGCATTGTTCGACCAGTCGCGGGGCTAATGGACTACTCTAAAATGCAAGACTACATCCAGCAGAGACTTGTCTACGGTGACGTCGCTCGCGAAAAAGCCAAAACAGTTGTCTTTAACGCCTCGAATCAAGAGGGTATCGCCGGGCTCCAGGCCGACAAGCTCAAATCGCGCGGATTAAAAATTACCAAGGTTGATAATACCGACGGTCAATATACCGGCGTCAGCGTCTATCAGGTCGGCGAAGGCAACGAGGCAACTCGTAAGATGCTCGAAGAGCTATTCTCGATAAAGGTTAACCAGTCGCAGCCACCAGTCACAGTCTCCGAGGGCACAGAGTTTGTAGTTATCCTGGGCTCCGGTGCCATCGTCGCTGGCTAACATATGGTATAATGTTAGTAGATTATGGAGTTATTAAAACAGGGTAAAAGACGATCGCTAATCAGCGAATCGATGTACATCATACTGAACATTGTTCTAGCGGCAGCTATCTTGGCGGCAGTTATAATATCAGAGGTCATCTGGCCGGCCTTGCTACTGGTGTTCCTCAGTAAATGGCGCGTCCTAGCGGTGCGACCGCGCTTCTGGATGGCTAATATCCAGGCGAACCTGGTAGATTTCATGGTCAGCATCAGTACGGTGGTGCTGCTATTTACGGCGACGTCGTGGATTATGCAAGTCATCATCACTGTTTTGTACGTTGGCTGGCTGGTGATACTGAAGCCTCAGTCTAAAAAACTAGCCATGGTCTGGCAGGCTGGTGTGGCGCTATTTGCCAGTACGACAGCTCTATTTACCGTATCCTACCACTGGTGGGCGTCGGTCGTGGTATTACTGATGATTGTGATCGGTTATGGCGTAACGCGGCATGTTTTAGCCGCCTACGGCGAGAAGCACCATACTCTCTATAGCATGATTGGCGGTTTATTCATGGCGGAATTCGGTTGGTTCTTTTATCACTGGACAGTGGCCTATCCGCAATTTGGCATGATGGGTATTAAAATCCCCCAAGTCGCAATTATTTTAACCGCTGTCGCTTTTGTGTTGGAGCGGATATACAACATGTATATTCACAAGCATAAATTTCAGCTCAGTGACATCGCCTTGCCGCTGGTGTTAGCGATTAGCGTCGCCATCTTCCTGCTAATTTTCCGCAATGGCCCCGGTGTCAACTCTTTTTAAGCAAATTTTAAGGTTAAACTATTAATCTAGGTATATGAAAAAGACTAAAATGGGTAGCAAACAAACAACTAATAATGATGCCGCTAAAATCGGCACAGTCAATCTCCAACTAGGCAAGACGATAGTCGTCAAAAAGTCTAAAATAGTATCATTAGTAATTATTATATTGGTGCTCTGTCTAGGCGCTGGTATCGGTGGTGGCTTTTTGGGCCAGTATCTTAAAGACAGCTCCGTCATGTCGAGCATAAACTCGGCGACTGAAGACGGTAACCAGCTAGTCACGCCGGAGGAGGCTGATATATCAAAGGTCGCTGATGAAGTGTCGCCGAGTGTTGTCTCGATCCTAACTAGCTCGGTTACCAATACGCCATTTTATGGCCCGGCTCAGTCGAGCAGCGCCGGTACTGGCGTGGTACTGAGTAAAGACGGCTATATCCTAACCAATCATCATGTTATCGATGGCGCCAACCAGGCGACGGTCGTGACATCGGACGGCAAGACCTATAAAGACGTTAAGGTCCTCGGCAGTGATCCATTAAACGACATAGCTTTTTTGAAAATCAATAATGTCAGCGACCTGAAGCCGGCGACGCTAGGTGACTCGACCACAGTTCGGGTTGGTCAGAGTGTCGTAGCGATCGGCAATGCTCTCGGGCAGTACAAAAACAGCGTAACTAGCGGTATTATATCTGGTACGGGACGATCTATTCGCGCAGGCAGCGAGGGCGCAAATAGTAAATCAGAATTTTTGTCAGACCTGATCCAGACTGACGCAGCGATTAACTCTGGTAACTCGGGCGGCCCACTAGTTAATATGGCCGGCCAGGTCGTCGGTATCAATACGGCGATGGCTTCGGACGCTCAGGGTATTGGCTTCGTTATACCGATCAGCGCTACTAAAGGCATGATTAGTAACCTCCTAGAGACTGGCAAAGTCGCCAAGGCCTATCTCGGTGTCAGGTATATCGATATAACCGCCGACGTCGCTCGGAGCTATAAACTACCAGTCTCTCAAGGCGGTTACGTCTACAGCGACTCGAGCGATGACAACCCAGTAATCAAGGGTAGTCCGGCCGATAAAGCTGGTATTAAATCTGGCGATATTATAGTAAAAGTTGGCGATAAACAAGTCGGCATCAAGGGCAGCGTGGCTAGTTTAATTGGCGAATATCGACCGGGCGACAAGGTCTCATTGCAGATTAATCGGGGCGGCCAAGTCAAAAACGTTGACGTCACTCTCGAAGCCTACAACCCTCAGAAATAAGGTCTATTTTGCCTGAAGAACGACGCAGTAGTCACGAGTTTCGACGAGCTGCAGACCGGCTGTCTCGGCCCGAGCGATAATATGATCATGTTGAGTCGGGTCAGCTTCTAGGATGGTTATGCCTCTGGCGTTCAGGGAGCCGGCGACGGAATCAATCAGCCGGTAAATTAGGTCTAGGCCACCTTCGCTAGCAAACAGGGCAACCGCCGGCTCGTGTTTTGTCTCCGGCGATAGATCGGTCCAGGTCTTATCGACATAGGGCAGATTAGCTAGGATATAATCAGCTTTGACCGGATAGTCATCTAGCAGGTCGCTGGTTTGAATTTCAACTTCAGCGTGAAGTGTCTTGGCATTTTTGCGGGCGACGTTCAGAGCGTGGTTACTGATATCAAGCAAGGTAACGTCGAGGCTGGGGTGGAGTAGTTTGGCCGTAGTACCAAGCGCACCACTGCCAGTGCCGATGTCAATAAGCTTTAGATGACGATCCTGGGCCGGTGTTTTGGCAATCAGCTCACCAATTATATCTATGATAGTTTCCGACTCCGGTCGGGGCACTAGAACGGACGGATTGACCATGAAGCGGCGACCATAAAACTCTTTGTGGCCGACAATATAGGCGATTGGGACTCGCTGGAGCCGGAGGTCGAGCCGGGCATCAGCGATATCGTGCTCGCGAGAGGGTAGAGGCTCGTTATTATAGGCGTGGATCCAGGTGCGGCTGTGGCGCAGGGTGTGAGCTAGTATAATTTCGGCGTCGAGCTTGCCACTAGGTATGCCGACGTCGTCTAGTTGGTTAGTGGCGCTCGATAACCAGTCTTGGATTGTCATCTGACTTTATCCGGCGTTGGCCGCGGCCAGTTCACGTTCAAAGTTTTGTAAATTGGCGACCAGGTCGTCGATGTCGCCGTCGAGGGCTGATGGGATGTTGGAGCGAGAATATTTAATGCGGTGATCAGTAATTCGGTCTTGCGGGAAGTTGTAGGTTCGGATTTTTTCACTGCGGTCACCGCTACCGATTAGCGACTGACGCTCGGCTTTGAGTTTGGCCTGTTCGGCATCAACTTTTTGCTGCAACAAACGGCTGCGCAGGACGCTCATGGCTTTTTCACGGTTTTTAATCTGTGATTTTTCGTCTTGGTTGGTGACTACCATGCCAGTCGGCAGGTGAGTAATGCGGACAGCTGAGTCGGTGGTGTTAACACTCTGACCGCCGTGTCCACCAGAGCGGAAAATATCAAACCGGAGATCATTAGGGCTGATTTCGAGGTCGGTTTCCTCGGCTTCCGGCAAGACGGCGACGGTTACGGTGCTAGTGTGAACCCGACCTTGGCTTTCGGTTGATGGGATGCGCTGAACGCGGTGGACACCAGACTCAAATTTAAGCGTCGCATACGGAGAATCGCCTTTAGCGGAAAAGACAACTTCTTTGTAACCACCAGCGTCGTTGGGGCTTTCGCTCATCAGCTCTGTCTTGAGGCTATGGGACTCACAAAATCGGAGATACATCCGGTATAGCTCGCTGGCAAAGAGGCTAGCCTCATCACCGCCAGCACCGGCCCTAATTTCGATAATAACGTTTTTGTGATCGTTGGGATCTTTTGGGGCCAGCATGATAAATAGTTCTTCGTTGAGCTCCTCGAGCTTTTGTTCAGTTTCGCTGATTTCGTCTTTGGCGAGCTCGGCTAGCTCGTCACCGCCGCCGGCTAACTGCTTGGCTTCGACTAGGCTGTGTTCGAGAGAGACTCGAAGTTCGGCTTTGGCGATGATACCGTCTAGGTCACTGAAACGACGGTTTTTGGCACTGAACTGGGGGTCGCTATAGGCGTCAGGTGTAGCTAGAAAAGAGGCGAGTTCGGCCTTCTCTTGGTTTAGGGCTTCGATATCGAGATTAATTTTTGTCATATATAACTATATTATAGCAAAAACAACCCCTCTATTACAGAGGTGTAGCTGATTTATTGTCTTTTTTTGCGAGTAGCTAGCAAAATAACACCGACTATTATTCCCGGTAGCCAAGTCAAAATAGCTATTAGTGTACAGACATAGACGGTTATATTGAGGTTTGTTTTTAGAGTTCCATCGCCCGTCTCAGGCAGTGAGCTAGCCACGGCTAACATCATGATCCCTACTATAAAAATAATAGTTGGGCCGATCAGGCAGATCAGACCCCAGGTAAGTTTTCGTTTATTTACTTCAGTCTGTTTAGGGGCAATGTTATTAATTTCTTGTGGCTCCACGGCGAGGGTCCTCTGTTAATTCGTATTGATAAAGATTATAGCATAGGCGGGTTGGCTGTAGCTATTGACATAAGCAGTATAGTGAGGTATAATATATTAACATTCATTTAATTCTAAATGAATGCCAATCGTACCTCCTAGCTAAGGACATGCCATGTCTGAGAACCAACCCGCAAAAGAATTTGCCGATCTTCGTGACATCACGGGGAAAGACAAAGTCATTCTGCTGAAAACGGAGACGGACTGCATGGTTCGCTACGGTGTTTACACCGAAGTCGATGGTATGAAACATTCATACTACGAACATTTTGCCGGCACGCCCTTCGGCCAAGGATTACCCGATTGCGATTTGATCGCTTTCGCGGAAACGCAAATGTGGGTCTTTGACCAGAACCCCAATTGCCAGATTGAGATTCGGTGAAAACCGAATCAAAATGGCGGAAACATCATGTTTCCGCCATTAAACTGCCTATTATTTATTCATAAATAAAAAACCTGTCTTATGAAGACAGGTTTTTTATCGCTAGGCGAGAAGACTACTTTTCAGAATCTTCGGCTTTAGCAGCTGTTCGAGCAGCTTGCTTCTTGGCCTTGTTGGCAAGTTGCTTGCGACGCTCTTCAGCTTGTTTGGCTTTGGCTTTGAATCGATCGACACGACCTTCGGTGTCAATGATCTTTTCCTCGCCAGTAAAGTAGGGATGTGAGGCTGATGAGATATCTACTTTAATAAGTGGATATTCATTGCCGTCTTCCCATTTGACTGTTTCGCTGGTTGGCGCGGTTGACTTAGTCAAAAACGCGAACCCCGCTCGTTCGTCGCTAAATACGACGGGGCGGTAATCTTGTGGGTGTATACTGCTTTTCATAACTGGTCTATTGTAACGACTTTTATTTGATTTGTCTAGAGGTGTATGTGCTATAATATAATTACAAAACATAAGCAAAAACAAACATGGTAGAGCACAATAAAATTTCACAATTTGAACTAGCCCAAATTCCAGCTTCTAGTTATGAGCAGGATGCAGACTCCCCGGAGCGTCAGAGTCTTGAAAGTGCTGTCGGCCGGTTAAACGAAATTCGGGATAACGTGGCTGATAGGTACGAGCTATCACCGGAAGATCCGCGACTTGATGGGTTGGTTGATGTTGAGGTTGCCAGCTACGTGGAGTCTGCTAGTCGGCAGTCGGATCTTGAGATCGCGTCGGACGCTACTGACACCGGAGTTATGGAGGTCATAGGTGACCCAGAGGCTTACTTGACTGCCCATCAACTCGATGTATTGCCTGTCGGGTCTTTGGGTGAATCTCTGCACAAAATTGAACTAGAGCTTGGTTCACCATCGGTTGAGATCGCAGTTAATGTTATCGAGGGTTCGGCAAGAGCTCGTCAGTCGATGCTTGGTTGGGAACAGTTTGATAGTACGGCCCAAGAAAGTTCGTCTGAAAATAATGAAGAATTAAACCAATCGGAGCTTGAAAAGACTATCGAATCCGCTAAAGAGCGAGCCGGTGAGATGTCCGAACGTGGCCTAGAACGGAGTCAGTTTGATGGCGAAAGAGCTGTCGAGGCAATCTCAACCTACTACGAAGACCAAGAAGTCACATTGGCGCTACTGGAATCGTTTGACGGCGTGCCTTCAGACGAAAAACTTGAAGAAATTCGGGAATTACGAAATCAAGACGAGCTGAGTCTGAGTAGTGAAGTCTATAATCAAATTTTCACTGCGCTTGAATCTGCCCAATCTGACGAAGGCAAGCGCGAAATACTCGAAACAGCCGTCGGTTTGTCGTATATCGAGCCCTGCATCGGGGCGCTAACCCTCGAGGAGGCTGACGTTAAGCAAATCGCCGAGCGTAAACACGAGTTATTAGAAAAAATAAATCCAGATTTGTCGTACAACACTGTCGATAATAATATTAAATACATTGAAGACGCCCAAGTTGCGACCTTAAACGAGGTTCGGTCTGGCGGGCAGCTACTATTTCACAATACGAACTTTGGCCGGGCGATTGAAGATCGGGGCTCTTTGCAGGGTCGCTTTGCCCAAGAGGGTTCATACGGCAGCTCTATGAAGACAACGGCCGATAAAGAGGGGCACTCGCAACTAATTCATTTTTCAGAATATTATGAGCCGTATAATTACAAAGATGGAGCGCCGGGCTCTATCGAGGATAAACGGTCGGAGACGTATGCGATTCCGCTAGCCCAATTAGTTGAGCAGGCGCCGATTTCGGGTGGGCTGGAGCGAGCGACTGTTCCCGTCAAGGAAAATTCAGACTTTAAACTGGTCGAACTAGAAGGCGCAAATGTCGACAAAGTTGGTTCCGGTGACGCCCAGCTTATCGGGACGTCAAAACTAGAAAATGACAGAGTGTTTTGGACTGAAGGCCGCTCCCAAGAACTCGCAGCTGACTACAGAATTCCAGTCGACCGGGAGGGCGTGTATGTCCTGCAATCATCAGTCGATCGAAGAGTCGTCGGTAGTGAAGATGTCTCAAATGAGATGTATGTTAAGTCGCTCGGTTTAGAGCTGCCTGAGGGTGTCACGCCAGAAGACTTAAAGGCCGGCGATATATTAAGCTACGGCTATCACGAAATGCGCGAAGAACTCAAAAGGTACGACAAGCCAGCTGATTTATCACCAGGTGTTTGGACAAATCCCAAAGCCCGTGAGCTCCGGGGAAGTGTTGAGAAGTTTATTCAGGACAAGGTCGGCGGCTCTCGCCCAGAGGAAGCTAACTATAAGTACCTAGACATTGATTCGAACCAAGAATACGGCCGCAACGATCCACAAATTACCGAAATAATGCAGGAGAGCGCCGCTCGCTACGACGGCCAAGTTGTCGTGCCACTGCGAGCTGTCGGAGATAGTTTTGTTTATCGCGACAACGACAACAGCGTAGCTGGAACTTATGCCAATCGGGTGAAACGGCTTCAGCAGCTATCAAAAACAAATAGCTAATTCGCGCCACCACAGCAAACTGTTGATTTTTAACCCCTTGAAATGTATAATTAAACCTGTAACGATTTATTAATGACACAATTCTTGCCAAACTCCTGAATATTCAGGGGCAGGAATGAGGAAAAAGGAGTAAAAACCAATGGCAGTATCTGTCGATATTAAAGCTCTGCTTGAAGCTGGTGTTCACTTTGGACACAAAACAAGCCGCTGGCACCCAAAAATGGCGCCATACATCCACTCTAAACGAGGCGATGCTCATATTATTGACCTAACTAAGACAGTTGAAGGACTTGAAAAAGCCCTGCCAGCTATCACCGAAACAGTTGCTAAGGGTAAAAAAGTACTATTTGTTGGTACTAAAAAGCAAGCTAAAGACATCGTTCGCCAGGCGGCTCAGTCAGTTGACCAGCCATTTGTAACTGAGCGATGGATCGGCGGTATCCTAACAAATAGCGGTACTGTTAATCAGCAGGTCAAGAAGCTCAAAGATCTAACTCGTCGAATGGATAGCGGTGATCTTGAAAAACGCTACAACAAACTTGAAGTTCAGCGTTTCCAAGAAGAAATCGATGATCTAACCTATAAATATGGCGGTATTCAAGACCTCAGCGGTAAGCCAGGCCTAATGTTTGTAACTGACATCCTGGCTGATGCTAACGCTGTCAGTGAAGCCCAACGGCTCGGTATACCAGTGGCAGCTCTAGTTGACACCAACACCAACCCCGATGGTATCGACTACATTATCCCAGCTAACGACGATGCGATTGCTGGTATCCAGCTAATTCTTGACTACGTAACTCAGGCGGTTTCTGAGGGTGCAACTTCAGCCAAGCAAGCTGACACAGTCGATAAAACTGATAATAAGGAGAAATAGTATAGTGGCGGTAACTATTGATGACATCAAAAAGCTAAAAGAACTAACTGGAGTTGGCCTAACCGACGCCAAAGGCGCGCTAGTTGAAGCTAATGGTGATTTTGATAAGGCGCTGGAAGCAATGCGCAAAAAAGGTCTAACTAAGGCTGAGAAAAAAGGCGATCGTGAAACTCGTGAAGGGCTAATCGAAAGCTACGTTCACTCTGATCGAATTGGTGTTTTGGTTGAAGTAAACTGCGAAACAGATTTCGTCGCTCGCCTACCAGAATTCAAAGAATTTGCTCACCAGATTGCGATGCAGATTGCAGCCATGTCACCACAGTATTCAACTATGGAAGATATTCCAGCTGCCGACTACGACGCTAAAAAAGCCGAGCTAATGGCAAGCGATTCACTATCAGACAAGCCAGCCGATATCCGTGAAAAGATCGTTGATGGTCAGCTTAAAAAGCACTTCGCCGAGATTGTGCTTAACGAGCAAACTTTTGTCCTAGATGACTCTATGACGGTCGGTGAGCGCATCAAAGAGCAGGTTGCTAAGAGTGGTGAAAACATCCGGGTTTCACAGTTCAAGCGACTGGAGCTTGGTGTCAGCGAATAAAAGATTTAGTCGTTTAGAGACGCATAATACAAGGCCTGGAATTCCAGGCCTTGTATTTATATGGTAAAAGAACTATTATTCATCTCATTATGAATACATACACACCTCCATTCCCGCGTGCAGAATATCAAATGCGTCTTGAGAAGCTCCGTGCCAAGATGAAGGACAACAATATCGATGCTTGTTTGCTATCGACACCAGAGAGTCTGTACTGGCTGACCGGCCTCAACCACTGGGGCTACTTCACGCTTCACATCTTGATTGTTCCGGCTGAAGGCAACATGCATATGGTCACCCGCGAGATGGAGCGGGTCACTATGGAAACGCAGCTCGATGCCAGCGTCGAGTTCCACGGCCACCGTGACAACACAACCGCTGTCGCTCTAGCAACCGATGTTATTAAGGAAATTGGTCTGAGCGATTCAATAATCGGACTCGACCTAAAGTCAGTTAGCCGCTCTTATAAGCGCACCAAAGAGCTGATGGATTCGCTGCCAAGCGTCGACTGGCAAGATTCCGGCAACTTTGTCGATCAACTGCGCTACGTTAAATCTCCACTTGAGATTGAGGCCATGCGCCAAGCGGCGGCTATTTCTGATCATATGACTGAAACGGCAATCAAAATGGCCCAGCCGGGTGTCAACGAAAAAACCATCGCTGCTGAGGTCTATAAGGAAATGATTTTGGCGGGCGGTGAGTCACCGAGCTTCGGCCCGTTCCTGCGGCCAAAAGATCGACTCGGCGAAGAGCACGGCACATGGGGCGGGGAAGACCTCGCCGCTGACGACAGGCTATTTGTGGAGCTGGCTGGCTGTTATAAGCGCTACCACGCGCCAATGGGCCGATTTGTTTACTTCGACCCACCGCAAGATAGTGGGACTGTTCAAAAAGTTTGTGTCGAGGCCTTCAACGCCGTGATCGAGACTATGCGACCGGGCAACACGGCTGATGACGTCTATCAGGCCTGGCAGGCGGTTGTTAACGAAGCCGGACTAAGCGAGTACAAGCGACATCACTGTGGCTACATGACTGGCATGACCTTCCCGCCAACTTGGATGCAGGACGCAACTGACGAAGTTATCGGACTGCGCGAGGGCAGCACGCTAGTGCTGGAAGCTGGCATGA